>JBBDRW010000022.1:0-56765 GCA_040905265.1 Balneolaceae bacterium
TCCGAATATATGTGGCGGGGGAGATTCCCGTGACGTTTGCGGCCGTTGCCGCCCGTGATGAATTCCTTCTGCCGATTTTCATGAATCAGACGGCGGAAACGATTGAACAGGCCAGAAATCATCCCAGCATCATTTTGTGGACGCTGGCCAATGAAACCACCTACGGCTTCAATATCGGCAAGATGGCTGAATACGTATTCAATGAAGATCCAAGTCTTCCTGTGCTGTTCAGCTGGTCGCAGACGGTGCCGGAGGATGTGCCTCTGCCGTATAATATTTACAGTTATCACTATCCGGATTACGACGATGATTTGGCTGAACGGGGTGTGTCGGTTTTCAATAACCCGGGAACGGAACGTGAAATTCCCCCCATGCCTGTACTGGCGGACGAGTTTGCGCACCCCGCCTCTTACAACTATGAGGAGATGCGACTGGATCCGAATGTCCGGAATTTCTGGGGGGAAACCATCAAAATTTTCTGGGAACGGATGGCAACAACCCACGGCTCGCTGGGAGGTGCCATCTTCGCCGGTATCGACCACCCGAGAACGCTGACTGCCGAGTTTCCATGGGGATTACTGGACAAGTGGCGCAGAGCCAAGCCCGAGTACTGGCTGACCAAAAAGGCGTACTCACCGGTACGTGTCGAAAAGGAACAGGTATACCTTGATGATACCGAAGCTTTGGCAGTACCTGTAAAAAACTGGTTTGATCATACAAACCTGAATGAAACAACATTCACATGGTCGGTTGGAGAGAGTACCGAAACCACTCAGGGTCCGGATGTTCCACCGCATGGAGCGGGTAATATACTGATCCCGTTTAATGGGCTGCAGCCAGGGGATATCATAAATCTTAAAATAAATCTCTCCCGGGATAACAGATTGATTGATGAATACAATATACCGGTAGACCCCGAACCTCATTCGCTGCCTTCACCGGAAGGACCGGCTCCTGAGGTTAGCGAAGATGCACAAAGTATTGTGATTGCAGGAGAAGATTTTCAAATAACGTTTAATAAACAAAGCGGCCTGATTGCATCCGGCAGTTATAATGGGGTCGAACTGATAAAGGATGGACCTTATTTGCATATTATCGGTGCCGATTTAAGCGACTGGAAACATACCGGGCTATCAACATCGGTCGAGGGCAATGAAACGGTGGTAACCATCGACGGAACGTATCAGGCCAGACCTGAGATACCGCGCGGTTTTGGCGAAGATGATGGGGCCAGAGAACCTGTTACTGTTGAAACCACTTTTGAGGTTCGGATTGATGGACAGGGATTGATAAATACCCGTTACCAGATTCATCAGTTCCCCCTGAAAGCTCCAGAGACCCGGCTTGTTCCCTGGAATAGAACCAATGCCGGGGGATATGAAGAAGTAGGAATACGTTTTCTGTTGGATGACAGTATTCATTCGTTAAGTTGGAAGCGAAACGGTCTGTGGTCCGCTTATCCGGAGGACCATATAGGCCGAAATGAAGGAGTTGCTCCCCGTACAACGGAAAACGAGAAACAAGTGGGCATTGAACCTGGTTGGCCGTGGAGTCTGGATGAAAAAGATTTTAATCTTTTTGGCCCTGACGACCCGGGAAACCGGGGGACCAATGACTTCCGAAGCATGAAAGAGAATATCTATGAGGCAACGGCTTTAACTCCCGTAGGTGTCGGCGTCAAGGTTTTGTCTGATGGTGCCGAATCCGTTCGACTGGAATTAGCGGGAACGGATACAGCAACCGGTGTGTGGATGCATATCAACAATGAATGGAACTACAGGCATTTGGGACTTGGAAATTATATGAAGCCTCCAATACTTATTGAGGATGGGTATAGTGATAACATCTATACTCGTTTTGTAGGACGGTAGAACATGCAGAAGAAATTAAGCCGTCATATCTTCTCACATTATGTAGTGATGCTTGCCTTTTTTCTCGCATTAGCAGCGGGTTGTAATAGGGGGAACGATCAGAATAAACTATTCACGTTGCTTGATCCCTCACATACCAATATTCATTTCTCCAATGATCTGACGGAAACAGCACAAATTAATATTGCGGATTACTTGTATTTCTATGACGGTGGGGGAGTAGCGGTCGGAGATATTAATAATGATGGCCTGAAAGATCTCTTCTTTGCATCCAATCAGTCTGAGGATCAATTGTATTTGAACAAGGGTGATTTTGTTTTTGAGGATATTTCAGAAAAAGCCGGACTCGATCAGGATACGGCATGGTCCACCGGTGTAGCGATGGCTGATGTGAATGGGGATGGATACCTTGACATTTACGTTAGCCAGTTGGGTGAATACAAGACTGTTCGTGGCAGAAACAGGTTGTACATTAATAATGGGGGAGACGGGTTGTCCTTCACTGAAAAGGCTGAGGAATATGGTTTAGACCATGTGGGATTTGGTACCCAGGCGAGCTTTTTTGATTATGATAACGATGGCGACCTCGATGTGTATTTATTGAACCACAGCGATCACAATGTACAAAATTTTGATTCCGCTTCCGTTCGGTTAACGCACGACCCAATGGCAGGAGACAAATTGTTGAGAAACGATTCGGACAATGGAAACATAAAATTTACAAATGTTACCCGTGAAGCCGGTATCTACAGCAGCTCCATAGGGTATGGATTGGGGGTGGCCGTATCAGATCTAAACCAGGATGGGTGTCCGGACATCTATATCGCCAACGATTTCCATGAAAACGACTATTTGTATATCAACAATTGTGACGGAACATTTACGGAAAGGCTGGAAGAGATGATTACGCACACCAGTTTGTCCTCTATGGGCAATGACATTGCAGACTTTAACAATGACGGGCTGCCTGATATAGTGGTTGTGGATATGCTTCCTGAAAAAGAGGAGATATTGAAAAGATCTGTTACAGAAGAACCTCAAGCTTACAATAAGAGGCTTGAGGTTGGATATGGCCGCCAACTCGCCAGGAACACCCTGCAACTGAATTTGGGGAATGGGCATTTTAGTGAAATTGCTCTTTTGGCCGATATGTATGCCACAGACTGGAGCTGGAGCCCGCTTTTTTGCGATCTGGACAACGATGGAAGGAAAGATCTTTTTGTGACCAATGGTATTGTGAAAAGGCCCAATGACCTTGATTTTTTGAGATATAAATGGCAATTGATAAGAGAAAACACTTCAGGGAGATCCCGGCAGGAAGTAGATGCCTTCATCTCAAAAAGGGATTCGTTAAATCTTCTGTTTCTCGATAAAATGCCGACTGACAGAATATCGAATAAAGCATATCAAAATATTGATAACCTGGCTTTTGCGGATAAGACAGTCGATTGGGGGCTGGAATATCCCTTCTTTTCTAACGGGGCCGTATATGCTGATCTGGATAATGATGGAGACCTCGATCTTGTTTTGAATAATATAAACGAAAAAGCTGCTGTTTACCGGAACAACGCGGATACGCTTTTATCGAATCATTATCTCCGCATCCGGCTCATTGGTGATGCAAAGAATTTGTCGGGAATAGGCGCCAAAGTGACCATTCAAACAAAAGAGGGATTGCGGTTTTTGGAGCAGTCACCCGTCAGGGGATTCCAGTCATCCGTAGACCCGGATCTTCATTTCGGACTGGGCAAAAACAGGTCGGTTGATACCGTTCAGGTTATATGGCCGGACGGCAGATACCAGGTTCTGACAGATATTGAATCAAATCAATTACTTAATATCTATCAGAAAGATGCAGCCGGCCAATACGATTACAAAACATCTGATTTCGGTTCACCAATGTTAACGGATGTTAGTGAAGAGATAGATCTGAATTTTCAGCACCAGGAAAACGAGTATGACGATTTTGAATGGCAGCCCTTACTTCCCCATAAATTATCCACCCAGGGCCCCAAACTTGCTGTAGGTGATGTAAACGGGGATGGTTTCGATGATTTTTACATAGGTGGAGCTGTAAACCAACCGGGCCATCTGTTTATTCAGTCCGCATCCGGGGAATTTTCAATCAAGCCTCAGGCCGATTTTCTCAAAGACCGTCAGTCTGAGGATGTTGATGCAGTCTTTGTTGACATTGACGGCGATGATGATCGGGATCTCTACGTCGTAAGCGGAGGGAATGAATGGCAGCATGGAAGAGAAGCTTTGAAGGACCGGTTATATATCAACGACGGAAATGGAAATTTTACAAAGTCAACGGACTTGCTTCCAGATGACTTTTATGCAAACGGTTCAAGTGTGGCTGTGGGGGATATCAACGGGAACGGCGATATGGATCTGTTTGTCGGAACGCGCTCTGTCATTAGCAGGTATGGGCTGAACCCGAGAAACTATCTGCTTCAAAATAACGGGAACGGCGTTCTGACAGATGTAACAGACGAAATGATATCCGATTTGCCTCGCGGAATGGTCACGGACGCCATCTGGACCGACATCAACAATGACGGGGCCCTGGATCTGGTGATTGTAGGAGAATGGATGCCGGTTATGATTTTTATAAACTCCGGGGATAAATTTGTAAACATTACTGATGAAGCAGGCCTGGGGAAGACACATGGTTGGTGGAATACCGTAGAGGCGGCAGATATTGACAACGATGGGGACATTGACCTGATCGCTGGAAACCTTGGGTTAAATTCCAAAATAAAGGCCTCCGATCAGGAACCGGCAACTCTGTTTGTCAGGGATTTTAACGAGGATGGAATACTGGAACAGATATTGAGTTTTTACAAAGATCATGTCAGCACACCCTTTATCAACAGGGACGAATTAATCAATCAAATACCAGGTTTGGCAGCAAAATTCCCCACTTACAAATCTTACTCCCAGGTAAGAAGGGCAGAGGATATATTTGGCAAAAAACCATTGGAGCGAGCCCTAAAACAAACAGCATATACATTCAGTAGCACCGTTTTTGAAAACCTTGGAGATCAGTCGTTCAACATACATACGCTGCCTGTTGAAGCAAATTTTGCCCCAATCTACTCAATCCTTGCCGATGATGTGGATGGGGATGGAAACATTGATTTACTAGTCGGGGGCAATTTGACCGAGGCCTCCATTCGTCGGGGATTATACAATGCGAGCTATGGATTACTGTTGAAAGGCGATGGGCAGGGAGGATTCAACCCCGTATCATCAAATAAAAGCGGGATTTTCGTAAAAGGACAAATCAGGGACATTAAAAAGATCAAGCGACCTGAAGGCCGGGACATTTATTTAATAGCCAGAAACAGTGATAAAATTGTGTTTATAGGGTATGATGGGGAGAGTATGAAGTTTGAATAATTCTAAATTGAAAATTTGTTATGACAATTGTTTTCCAACTGCTGAATAAAAATATTGCCCCCCTTTTTGTTTACTGGTCATCCAAGAAAAAGTCGGGGACGATTGGTGATATAATTGCATGGCCCCACAGCGTTATAAATGGAAAAGAAATTGATTTGTCCATCGTACAAAATTTGGAATCAGATATTGCAATGAAGCTTTTTGCGACATGCTTCGCCACCTCGGCTTTACCAGGGAGCAGATCCAGGACGCGAATGACTATGTCTGCGGAACCATGACCGTGGAAGGAGCGCCCCATCTGAAAGAGGAGCGCCTGGCTGATGCAGTCGCCCGCCAGGACAAGGAAAAGGCGAAAAAACCGGCTGACACACCGGCCGCTGCATCCACGAGTGCCGTGGCACAGGCGGAAGAGGATACCGACTTTGAAACGGACTATGACCGGGCCAAACAGCTCGGCTACACAGGCGACTCCTGCCCCGAATGCGGGAGCATGACGATGATCCGTAACGGCACCTGCCTCAAGTGTATCACCTGCGGATCGACGACCGGTTGTTCCTGATTTTCGGGGCAATAAGATAAGGTTGGCTTGTCGCTTACCCGGCCAGAGCTTTTCCGATCAGCCGCTCGGCATTCGGAGAGATCTCAATGGTTTGAGCCATCTTACGCCCCTGTTCGGACATCTTGGCCCAGGTCTTCTGCAGAATGGAGACCAGCTTTTCGTCGTTATGCTCTCTGGCGAATTCGTCAAAGTAGTAGTCGAGAAAGACCAGGCAGATCACATCCTCCAGGAGCTGTACCTCCGGGTCGGTTTTGATCCCCTTTTTCATCACCAGCTTGCGGACCCGTTCGATCGCCTTATCGTCATAACCGGCTTCCCGGAGGATCTCTTCGGTCCGGCCGGCGTGGTATTCCATGAGCTTGTTTCGCCACTGCTTATAGCCGCGCCGGTCCATCGGATACTCTTCGCGCGGGATCACCCACCGTTCGATATGCTGGGCCCTGGCCGCAAGCCGGAGTTCCTCCGCCGCATCGGGGGCCATCCGTTTCAGCCATTCGGTCATCCGTTCGGAGTAGAGGAGCTCTTTGGCGATCTCTCTGCCATCAGCTTTCTCCCGGTTCGGATCTTTCCGGTTCGCCTCATCAATGGCAGTGACTGCTTCTTCAAATCGCTTAGACTGTTTCATACCTCTCCGTTCATCAAATCAATCGGCCATTAACGGATCAATCCATCGACTGCGGGTTGGCAGACGCGATCTCCTGGTACATCATATACTCTTCCGGAGTCGTATTGCCGAAGATGTAGCGGATCGGGTCGACCGGATGCCCGTCCAGATGCACTTCGTAGTGGAGGTGAGGGCCCTGAACCATGCCTGTTTGGCCGCTGTATCCGATCAGGTCTCCACGCTTGACCTGGGTACCTGCCCGGATCCCGTCGGCGAAGCCGGACAGGTGTGCATAGAGGGTTTCATACCCGAATCCGTGGTCGAGAGTAACCATCAAACCAAACGTGCCTTTCCGGGCGGCAAAGCTGACCCTGGCATCTCCGGTAGCATAGACAGGGGTGCCGACGTCAGATCGAAAATCGATCCCTTCGTGCATTCGCCGATGTCTCAAAACGGGATGAATTCTCATGCCATAGGTACTCAGGACGATTCCGTTCACCGGTTTGATCGCCGGTATATTGCTCAGGCGGTCCCGGTTTTCGTTGTAGTACCCTTTGATCTCTTCAAAAGAGACTTTTTGAATGCTGATGTTGCGTTCCAGTGAATTGAGTTTCTCGGCAGTCCAGCGAAGAATCTCCGAGGTCTCCTCACTATAGATATCAAAATCGGAATAGGGATCTCTTCCTCCGACACCCTGAAGGCGCTCCTGAAGCGGGAGCGGGTCCAATCCGAGTACGGATCGGTACATTTCATTATCTACAGTGGCAATTTCGGTGATTTGGGACTCCAGATCCGTAATCGTGCTTCGGGTTTTTTCAAATTGTTCGACAAGCGCCCGGTTTTCCGCTTTCAGCGCAAGCTCTGCCGGCGTTCCGACATAGTGAGAGAAGATGGTGATGAACATTCCTGCAAGGACGACACCGTTCAGAATCCACAGACAGGCTGTGAAGATCATGATATCTGATTTGCTATGCTTGACGGGGATGAATTCACAATTCCCCTCGTCATAGAAGAAATAGTTTTTCAGAGACGGCATTCGGTAGAGAGTGTTAAGGTGTAGTGGTCAGTCGGCCCATATATGCAGGGTTAATCGATTTCTTACCACGGCACGCCGGGCCTTTCTTCAGGCCGGAACACAACAGCGGCACTCCGCGACAGGGCAGGCAAACAAGCAACGTTTCTGCCGCATATAATCTCGGTGATTCTGAAGAGACTCACAAGTCAATGTTTCATTCAAAATCACCTTCAAAGTACTCGACGGCTCTTCTCGGCATGTCAGAATTCTCTTTCTTGTGCGCGATGTGTCGTTTTACTTTTTCCTGGAACGCTTTTGCCGCATCGTATCCATAGTTTTCAAGCAGGTAGTTCATCGCAATCACTTCGGCAATTACCGTAATATTTTTTCCCGGAGTGATCGGCAGATGAATTAACGGAATGTTGGTTTTGAGAATTTGAACTGACTCATGGTCGAGCCCTGTACGGTCAACATTCTTGCTGTCTTCCCAAAGGTGAAGATTCATCACGACCTCAAGCCGTTTCTGATACCGGATGGACCGGATACCGAACATCGACATAATATTGATAATGCCCAGCCCGCGGATCTCCATAAAATGTTCATTCATGTCGGTCGCGGATGCAATCAGGACCGTGCTCTTTTTGGAGAGCATAACGACATCGTCAGCTACAAGGCGGTGCCCCCGTTCAACCAGATCTAATGCGACTTCACTCTTGCCGATCCCCGACTTTCCGGCGATCAGTATGCCGATTCCATAGACGTCGACCATCGTTCCGTGCACCATGGTCTGCACTGCGAATTGATCCTCCAGAAAATCCCGGAGTATATACATGAAGAGTGTTGTCTCTTCGTTGGTGCTAAAGACCGGGATACCGGCATGATTGGCCATTTCTAGCAGGTAAGTGGGGAGTTTGTTGTTGTCTGTCAGAAAAATGACCGGGATATCGAACTGAACAAGATTGCCAAAGGCTCTCTTCTGATCATCTTCGGAGAGATCCTCCAGATATTTTGTCTCGGTATTACCAATGATCTGAATCCTCTGGTATGAAAACAGTTTGATATACCCGGCCAGTGCCAGCCCCGGCCTGTGGAGGTCCGCTTCTGTGACCTGTTTGTGTTTGCACTGCGATTCGGCGGTACACGCTTCCAGCTTGATCTTTACCTTGCTTTGAAGTTTTTCAATCAGATAGGAGACTGTAATGTTCTCCTTTTTTGGAATCGGTTCATTCTCACCAAATGGCATATCGGCGGGGTTGGTTATTTGTGCAGTTTCAGGTGCTTTATTTCAATGGTGTTCAAAATGTTTGGTCTTGTATTTGCGTATCTGACGGATTGCCGTATCGACTACGCTGTTGATCGCCTGCTCATAGGTTGACCCGGTCTCGGAGGAGTGGATCAGTTTCTTCGGAACCTTGATATTGAGTTCCGCCTTGCACGGGTTGTCATGATCCGGGCTGGGCTCCAGAACCACGTCACATGCAATGATGCCGTCAAAGAACTGATGAAGCTTTTCGATTGAATCCATGCTGTACTGTTGGAGATCTCTGTTGGGTTCAAAATGTCTTGCGGCAAATGTGGTTTTCATAGAAATCACTCCTGTTGATTAGTTAGTGGCTCTTGGATGAGCCTGTTCATAAACACTCTTCAGTCGTTCTACACTGGTATGTGTGTAGACCTGTGTGGCGGACAGATTGGCATGGCCGAGAAACTCTTTGATCATGCGGATATCTGCGCCGGCATCAAGCATATGTGTGGCAAAACTGTGCCGCAGTACGTGCGGGCTCTTCTGGGTCACTTCGCTGCTCCTCTCCAGGTAGTGACGGACCGTATGTTGTACCATTCTCGGATAGGCCCGTTGCCCGTTTTTGGCGAGAAAGAGTGCTTTTCGGGCATCCTGATACGTTTTTTTCCCAAACAACTCTTCTCGTGAAGCCAGATGGTTTTTCAGGGCACTTATCGCTTCATCCCCGAGAGGTACAATTCGCTGTTTGTTTCCTTTTCCCTGGACAGTGATCTGATTCAGTTTCAGATTGAGGTCAGAGAGGTTCAGCCCGACCAGTTCACTGAGGCGGATGCCGGTCGCGTAGAAAGTCTCCAGAATCGCACGGTCCTGAAATGACTGCGGATCTTCTCCGTCCGCCAGTTCCATCATTCTCCGAATATCCTCCGGGTGGACCGTGTTGGGAAGTTGCCTCTCTTTTTTGCGAATAACGAGCAAATGTGCCGGATTTTTTTCGATATGTCCTCGTTTGAAGATGTACGTAAAGTAAGAACGTATAGAGGCTACTTTTCGTGCGATCGAACTGGTTGCCATTCCCTCTTCCATCAATTCACCCAGCCAGAGACGGATCATCAGGCGGTCCACCTGTTGAATGTCCACGTCCTCGGGTTCACATGAGAATTCAGAGGCACAAAAGGTGAGAAACTGTGTCAGGTCGTTCCGATACGAAATGACTGTATGAGGGGATGCATTCCGTTCAATCTCAAGGTATCGGAGATATGTTTTGATCAGATGTTTCATCTCCTAATGAATATCACTGAAAAGAAGGTAAAATAAAAGGGATGAATGTACGGTCACCGGTTGACGGGGCGTCCTTTCCAGGTCACATTGCGCCCCTTCAGGCGGTCCAGAAGGGAGATAATGCCCAGCCTTTGAAACCACAAGACGCCGAGCGGGTGTGAGAGTGCGTGAAGCGGGTTCCACCGGAACCAGAGGGCGAGCATCAGCCGCTGCAGCAAAATCAATGTGATGGACGCGCTGGAGAGGAACAGCCAGGAGCTGTTTGTGATTGCCAGGCTCAGTGGCAGTGCAAGAAACGGGAGGATGAATACAACCAGATGGAGCAGCCCGGCCACGAGAAAGAGTGGAATGGAGCCGTAGAAACCGGCAAGAAAGTTTTTTCGCAGCCCCTCTGTCAACTCCACTGCCGAACGGTACATCCGGCACCGGACGGTCCCGATGCCACTGAACATTCCGATTCGTAAACCTGACTTGCGGGCGGCTTTTGCCAGGGCGACATCTTCGACCACCTGATCCCTGACTGCATTGTGCCCGCCAAACTGTTCGTATAGTTTTTTCGGAACCGCAATGCATTGGCCGCAGGCGACAGCAAACCAGTGGTTGGTTTTTTTACGAAACGGAGCTGGGATCCAGCGTGGAGATCGGCGGCCATAACCGGCAGGCAGGAGTGTAACCAGTGCGTAGTAGACAAGAGGGATTACCGCCTGCTCCCAAAAGGTTTTCAGGATCTGCTCCGGCCAGACAGTTAACATATCGATCGATTCGCTTCGAAGTCCGGCGCGGATCCTCTGAAGGCTGCCGGGCATCAGGGAAGTATCCGCATCCAGGAAGAGAAGCAGCTCGCCGCGTGCTTCCCTGGAGAGTTGCCGGCAGGCCCACGGTTTGCCCATCCACCCCTCCGGCAGAGGTTTCCCCTGTAACACGCGGAGTTTTCTGTTATATTCGTTCCCGAGTGTCTGGAGAAGGTCCGGAGTGTTGTCTGTAGAGCGGTCGTCAAGAACGAGGACTTCAAACCTGGGATCGTCCTGAGTACATGTTGACCGGATAATCGTTTCGATGGTATGCTCTTCGTTTCGTGCAGGTATGCAGACGGAGAGAAGAGGGATTTCACCCGCCTCATGTGAACCTGCGGGGAGCGGCAGAAGCTCATACCGATTCCGGATGAAGATGCCCGACGTCACGATCAGATAGAAGAGTGCAAAAACGAGGAGCCAGGTGAGGATCATCAGATACCTCCGGAGATCATCTGAACGATCTGAGTTGCATCGCTTCGATATGGATCAGGCAGTTGGATTTTCAAGGGCTCAGTGTGTTGAATGTGGAACTTATAATGGGGAAACGTTTCATGAAAATCATATCAGATCCGACACGGGATACCCGGACGGCAAAGCCTGATCCAGGCAGTTATGAGTGGTGGTATTTCGATGCACTGTCAGAGAGTGGAGAGTTTGGTTTGGTCGTCATCTTCTATGAGGGCAATCCTTTCTCCTCCAGATACCGGGATTCAATGAGTACCCTGGCATGGGAAACGCCGGAACCGGCCCGATCGTTTCCGGCGCTTTCTATCTCGATCTATCGGCATGGCCGGCCGGTCTATTACGGTTTTCAGGAGGTTGAACCAGAGGATGCTGACTTTCAGACAGATGAGATTCGCGGACATGTCGGACGGAGCTCCTTCCAGGCCATTCAGGCTGAAAACCGGCCTGAATACCGGGTTATTCTCGATCAGGCCCTCGTGAATGGAGACCGAATCAGTGGGGAGTTGACGTTTCAATCGGAATTACCACCATTGGCAGAGTTTCCCGGTCCGGGTAGAGCCGGACCTGAATCGGAGAGGAGCCTGACAGGCAGCCCGGATGGCACCGGCCATCTCTGGAATCTGGTCCAGCCCTGTGCATCGGTCTCCGGAGACCTTGAATTAACAGGGTTTAAACCGCTATCAGTCCGGTTCTCCGGCATCGGTTATCACGACCACAATCTGGGCCGGGAGCCGATGGAGAGAAGCTTCCTGGATTGGTATTGGGGCCGCTTTCACCTGCCCGGCCGTACGTTTGTCTACTATGTGATGAACCTGCTGAACGGAGGGCGGCAACATTGCAGCTGGATGGTGGATCAGAGGGGGAGGGTTACTCCGGCCGGCACCGAGGTTACACTTTCGGACAAAGAGACAAGCCTGTTCGGGCTGCAGAGTGCACGAAAGCTGACATTTACAGGAGACGGTGTCCGGGCAACGGTTCAACAGGAGAAGGTTCTGGACAACGGGCCTTTTTATCAGCGTTTCCTCAGTAGTGTACTGGCAGAAGACGGAGAGCAGGTTTTCGGTGGGAAAGGGGTGAGTGAGTACATCATGCCCGGCCGAATTCACATGCCCATCTTCCGTCCACTGGTAAATATGCGGATTGCTTATCCCGGAAAAAAGGGGCACTGGGTTCAAAAGAGTCCGCGCCTCTACCGATGGACCTGGTAAGGCCGGGAACCGGCCATGGAGACAACGGTGGGTCGTTTAATTGGAACGTGTCAGAATCCGGCTTCGCTCATACTCCTCTTTGTAATCGCGGATGGCACGAAAGATTGCAGATGCAATGATCGATTGCCCGTAGTCTGTGGAGAGATATTGAGCTTCGGAAGGGTTGGAGATGAAACCGGCTTCCACAAGTACCGCCGGCATGGAGGCGTGATAGAGGACGACAAACTGCGCCTGCTTGACTCCGCGGGAGCGCCGCTGAGCTCTTGCCCGAAACTGATGCTCAATTTTCTCGGCAATCTGCTCACTGATCGCGATATTTCCGGCGTTGGCCAGTTCATAGATTAGCAGATCCTCCTCACTTAACTCTTCAATGCCGTTTCCGGATTCGAGATGAACCACACTGTTTTCCCGCTTCATCACGTCAAGCGCGGAGGCAGAGCGCGCAAGCCCGAGAAAATAGACTTCACTTCCATAGGCATTTCGCGTGTCAACAGAATTTCCATGAATTGAGACGAAAAGGTCACCCCGTTCCCGGTTGGCAATACGCCCCCGCTCCTCCAGATCCAGAAACGTGTCGTCCTTGCGCGTATAGACTACCCGGATTTCGGGGAGATGCTCTTCAATATAGCTGCCAACTTTCAGTGCAATGGCCAGGTTTATTTCCTTTTCCCACACACCATTGTGGCCGCGGGATCCGGGATCATGCCCTCCGTGGCCGGCGTCGATGACGACCGTGTCGAAATTGAGGTTGCTGTGGATTCTTGAGTAGGCCTCATCGTCCATGATGCTGGTAAAGATATACTCATCCGTCTCGTCGGCGTTTGAATCGGTCAGGCGGCTCCAGTCGATCGGAGAGATACCTTCAGAAATATGTTCCAGTTCCCGGAGGTCAGTTCGGGTCAATGCAAGCAGCAGATCCCGGCCGTTTTGATCCGGATAGGCGTTTGTGCGAAAGTGGTTTCCGTCGGCAAGCCGAAAATCGACACCATAACCGGATCCGGTTCGGTACAGAGCCAGGTTATCAAACAGTTCAGGTTCATCAGGCAGTTGAAGAGAGACGGTATCCAGATCCCCGGAGTAGAGGATCATCTGAATCCTGTCCGGAGCCGGCTGCAGAACCCGGAAGGAGTCCGCAGGCTGTGAGAGGTGGTATCGGACGACAAATCCATTACCGTCGCTTCGTTCTGTGGCGGATATACGGTTCAATTCTGTCTGAGCCTGAAGAGAGACTGCGGAAAGGAGCATGCAGAACAATAACAGTGCGAATTGAGGTGCGTTTCGCATCAATCGGGGATATAAATTGGTTCCTGCCATGGAATATACGTTAAACGTGGCGGTAACTTGGTTGACAGGTGCCGGTATACTTCCTATGTGTAAATGATATAATTAGATACAAGTAACGTAAAAAAGAGGGGAGAAACAACTGGTTTTTACCTCGAGCGGCGACTCAGGAAGGGCGGCCCGAATTGATCAGAAACAGTGCCGGTTTACCCTGAATGTCGGGTTTTTTGCTCTTTCGCCACTTGTGAACAGGCATGCTGAGAATCAGTTCGTCAGGCATGGTGAGGTTACAGGCAATGGCCAGCCTCGTATCCGGATTGCAGGTCTTCAGCAGGGATTGAAGCATGGGTTCATTTCTGTGCGGTGTCTCCATGAAGATCTGGGTCCGGTTCAGTTGTCTCGACTCTTGTTCCAGATTACGAATCGCGCCGGCCCGGTCTCGTTCCTGTACCGGAAGGTAGCCGTGAAATGTGAATGACTGGCCGTTCATTCCGGAAGCCATCAAAGCGAGCAGTATCGAAGAAGGGCCGACCAGAGGGGTGACACGAATTCCGTTGTCGTGAGCGATTTTGACCAGTGTGGAGCCGGGATCAGCCACTCCAGGGGCTCCCGCTTCCGAAAAGAGGCCGGTGTCCCGGGTTTTCAGAAGTTCCAGATAACTGAAAATTTCATGTTCCGGAGTTTTTTTGTTGAGAATCCGCAGTTCCATCTCATACGGAGGGATCGGGTGGCCGACCCACTGAAAGAGGCTGAGCGCGTGCCGGTTGTTCTCAACGATGAAACAGTTGAGGCTGCGAATCGTCTCAAGTGTGTGTTCCGGGAGTGTCAGATTCTCTTTTCGTTTGCCAATCGGAACCGGTATCAGATAGAGAGTGCTCATCCTGCCTCGTCCTCTGCTCTGTCCAGCCGTTCTATCACCCAGGGCTTTGCCCCCTCCCTGATTCTGCGGTTTGCATATCGGGTAGCTCCGATGGCGATCAGGATTGTAACAATCAGCCCGAATCCCAGAATTGCCAGGTTATAACGTATCATCTTTTTTTGAAGCTCATAGGAGGGGATGATTACGATTTGCCGGAATGATTCGGGTTTGTACATGACCGGAATTGATTCATACTCCATCACAACCTGTGCGGTCTGAACGGAAAGCGAGAGTCTCTGTTCAATTGTCTCTTCGGCGTCGGTACGAAACAGCAGGTCGACGTAGCCGCTCGTCTGTGCTGCAATCTGTTTTACGTCGAAATCCGTTACACTGGCGCTATACTCTTCGCCCTCCTGAAAGGTCTCTGTAATTCCTTTGTATACGGCCACTTGGTATGCCGACATACCGGCAAAATAGACAGGTAGCAGCCAGAGGAGATAGAGAAACCGCTGTTTATTTTTCATGTAATCAAGGTTCTGTTGTACCGTTTTCTTGCCGGATTTTCATCATGGTTTCAATGAGGGCCGGATCCCAGATCAGGCGCTGTTGAAAATCCTGATGCATATGATTGCTGGACATGTGAAACCAGACTGCGATATGGAGCTGGTCAAAAAAGACCGCTTGTACCGTCGTGTCTTCTGTGTAGTGCGAGGTTCCGAAATCCACTCCGTTTAACAGGCCGACACGGTTGTCATACCAGGACCCATAGTCGGTGAAATTTCGACTCAGGGAGGCGTCTTCCAGCTGCCAGCGCATCCGGTTCAGCAGATTCCGGCTTACTTCGTTCGGAAACAGCGAGCCTGACCGGATTTGTGAAAGAAATTCTGCCATCTCTCTCGCCGTGGTTTTCGGAAAGAGCGTGAGGATATCCCGCTCCTGCATGAATGTAAGCCCGAGTCGGTTCCGTTCGAGTACTTCCAGCCAGCCATCCCGTTCTGTGCCGGATACAAATCGGTCTGTCTGGTTCAGTACCTCTTGCCGGAACTGAGCCGGCCCGGAGTTCTGCCACTGCCCGAGAAGTTCTTCAGCCGGCCCTTTCTGTATGGAAGGGGCCAGGGCAAGGTAGAGGCCTGAAAACGGGAGTGGAACGTCCGTATGCTGCAAGCCTGCGGTTGAATAGATTCGCGCCATCTCCTGTTCCGGAAGATTCAGCAGCAGATAGTCGAACAGGGCAGGGTCATTGTATCGGATCATCAGATTGAGGGCGCTGTCGAGCGTCAGTTCACCGTTCGAATCTATCAGGCCGTTTCGACGGCCATACCGGGCAGCTTCCCTGTGGTTGGACTCGTTGATGCCGGGGAGCTGATAACGGCCTGTATCCTCCCAACGGATCTTCCGGTTCGGGTCCTCCGCATCTCTGAAGAAAAGGTCTTCATAGGCGAGTGATACAAGTACTCCTGCCGTCATTCCCATGGTACGGGGCGTATCGGCGCGGAACATCAGTGTAGAGTCGGGATGGCCGACAACCATACTGGCGAGAGAGACGAATTCAGGGTGTTCATCTATGTATTCGGTCAGCCCCTGAATGGAGTAGGTTTTTTCGACCCATTCGCTCCCCTCCGCAAGACTCTCCCTGTTTTCAAGTACCGTGCGGAATCCGTCCGGATTCAGCCCGAAGATGACGAGAAAAATAATCAGGGCTACCGATATAAACAGAGCAGCTACGTTATATGCTTTCATGGCCTGCAGACTTGTTACGGATGGGTGAGATTTCAATCCCCATTTTTTTTCAGGGGATAACGGCCCTCAAAGACAAAGGTTGCCGGCCCTTCGAGTTCGATTTCGGAGTACCGGCCGCTCTTCGCGTTAAATTTGAACCGGACAAGAAGAGTCCCGCCCCGGGTCTGTACCTGATAGGTAAACGTGCCATCACCCGATGTTTGCCAGGCGTGCCAGGCCAGGGCGGACGCGATTGCACCTGTACCGCAGGCAAGGGTAAGGTTCTCCACCCCCCGTTCATACGTCTGGAGCTCCAGTTCTGTCTCCCCGGTTCCATGTATGAAGTTGACGTTGGTCCCTTTTGGTTCGAATGCTTCATGGTTCCTCAGGTGACGGCCCCGGCTGACAAGCTGGCCCGGATGATCCAGAAGCCCGGCATCAACCCTGCAGACAATATGTTCTGTATTGGTGTAGATATTGAGGAATTCTTCTCCATCCACACTCACCGGCTGTACATCCGTCGTAAGAGGAAAGCGAATCGATACATTTTGCCCAGTCAGGCTGGATTCATACGTCTTGTCGTGTACCCTGAAGGTGAGTTCACTCGCATATCCAAGCCGTTTTGCAAAGAGGGCAAAACAGCGTGCGCCGTTTCCACACATGCCGGCGTCACTTCCGTCCGGATTTTTATAGATCATGACAAGTGTTCCCGACTCATCTTCCTCCAGAAGAATCAGCCCGTCCGACCCGATTCCGAATGTCCGGTTGCACATTGCCGGAACGAGATTCGGAAGGTCAGGCAGGCCAATCAGGCCGGCCCGATTGTCAACCAGAATAAAATCGTTGCCGGTACCCTCTAGCTTGCTGAATGGAATTTCACTTGTTTGGTTCATGGCCGCTTACTGGTTTAAGGTCAATGCCGGAAGGTGCCTCCACTCTTCCCCTTCCGGTATATAAGGGTCACGCCCTCTCATTAGAAAACCGAACCGGATTGCGAGGACAGTGAATACAAATTTGAACTGCACATTCTGAAAAAGGAGCGGCTTCAGTTGCCCCAGGTGCGAGATCATATCCATAATCCGTGCATCCGGCAGAGCGTCACAGAATGCTGCAATGACACTCTTCTGGTCGATATTGGTGATCATCTCCTCATCCCCGCTTTCCCGGTAGACAAGTATATCACGAAGCAACAGTTCAAGTGAGTTGCAGAGTGCAATCTGCCCTTCGGTATTCAGCTTGCTTTGCCAGTCCTGAATCATCGTGAGCAGCGCAGCGACATCCTGTACATATGCCTTTCTCAGGAACGACAGGATTTCGTCCCTTGTAGTACGGAGGGCTTCCAGGTCAAAAAAGCGGGTGATGGCGTAGTTCCCGTCTGCAATGCGGGCCATAAAGCGGGCTTCCTCCGATGAATAGCCTTCATGTGCCTCCAGAGCAGCGGCAATCTCCTTCTCTGCAAGAGGATTCAGGCGGATCTGCTGGCAGCGTGAAAGGATTGTGGGGAGGAGCCGGTCCTCATTGCCGGTGGTCATCAGAAAGATCACATTTTCCGGCGGCTCCTCAAGCAGCTTGAGAAACGAGTTGGAGGCTTCGTCCCGCATCAGTTCGATATCCGTCAGGATAACGACCGTATAGTTCCCTTCATTTGGCTTGAGATACGATTTTGTCCTTATATCTTCCCGATAGTAATCAATCGGGTAAAACGCCTGGCGGTTTTTGGAACCACTCTTCTCGTGGAGGGCCGGGCGGAGCCTGAAATCGACGATTTCATAGGGATCATCCCGAAGCAGTTCCAGCCGGGAACGAAGTTCCTGATGCTTTTTGGTATCTGATTTGGTAACGGCTGTCGGAAGAGGGATGAAAAGGTGGATGTCGGGATGAGAGAACCAGTTTGGCTTGCGTGTTGTTGCCGCCCCCTTGAGATCCGTCAGGTTATCGATTCCGTTGAGGAGTTCTGCAAAAGCGAGTGCAAATGCAGTCTTGCCGCTGCCGGCGGGGCCGGTAAAGAGATAGGCGTGTCCCATCCGGCCGGATTGAAGCGTACGCCGGATCTGTTCCCGGGCCTGGCTCTGCCCGACCAGCCTCCGGTCCCCGACGTTGATGTTGTTATAAAGGCCTTCTCTGTTCATTTTAGAATTTAGAATACAGGTGTCAGGAGTGAAAATGTTGATGCCTGTGCTGAGAGCCTGAAGACTTTATTCAGGAGTTATTTTCGAGGGCTTAGTCTCGGACAACATGCTGACTCCAGACTCCTAAAATAAGAGAAAAATGAACGGGAATTAAGGGAAAATAGCGGAATTGCTTTACCAGTCTCTTCCGTCTATCCAGTCTCCCAGATGTATTCAAACAGGAGGATTCCGGTCGTGATGGTCACACCGGCAAATCCGACCAGAGCCATCAGATCATTGAGTGCTGCAGGCTCGGTTCCGTCCACCAGAGCAACCCGGGTGACACGGGTTAAAATGAGAAGAAGTGGGACCAGTAGCGGAATGCAGAGTACGGAAAAGACAGCTCCCCGGCGATCTGCCCTGGAGATCATAGCAGATGTGAGGGTTGTCACTGCTGCCAGTCCGAGAGCTCCAAATACGATTCCGTTGATGAGGTAGAAGACGTTGACGACCATCAGGTTCATCATCACTATATAGAGAGCGAATGTGAAGAGGTTCAGAGCAAGCAGAAAGAGAAAGTTATAGAGAAGTTTTCCGGTGTATACGTCAGTGGCAGAACCGTGCAGGTGGAGCAGGAGCCAGGTCTTTTGGTCGGTTTCCTGAACGAATGAACGGGCCATGCCGGCCATTGCGGCAAACAGAATAATGATCCAGACCAATCCGCTTTTGGGGGTAGGGTCGAGTTGATGTGCACGAAGTGTAAAGAGAATCAGAAGCAGGGCAGAACCGGTAAATGCAAGCATCGTATTCAATGCATACCGGGTTCGCATCTCAAGCATGAAATCCTTCTTGAATACGGCAAAGATGGCCTGAAGCATGGGGGGTAACTCGGTTTTTTTTGTTCCTTCCGGTGCCATGTCAACCCCCGTATCGTACGGTTGACATGACACCAGGTTCGGCTGCGTCAAAGTTGCCGGTTTTGGCGGGTTGAATCAAGCGGAAAGATCACAGGCAGAAGGTGACGGTCTTGCCCCGTTTTAGTTACCGGCATATTTTACTGCCGCCTCAGTAGATTTAACGTAAGCCCGACAAACTCCTGGCATCCGTTTCAGAACCGGACTCTGTACTATAAACTGTAAATATATTTTTTATCTTTGAGAGGCTTTGCAAAACCGCCTTTTTGCTCAATATCGCTGCGCGTTCAAAAAATGTGCTTCGTTATCGGGATTTTAAAATCCTCACATATGCTCAATATGCTGCGGTTTTAAAATCCCTCTGGCCTCGATCTTGACCAAAAATTCTGGTTTTTCAAAGCCTCTCTATGGGCATTCATGTCCAGAATAGACTGGTTGTCCGGTTTTAATACAAAGCAGTGTTCGCAGGTTTTCAATGAATATATACTCACTATTAACCGAAGAGACGATTCTAACCGATATGAGGGTCAAAGACAAGGAGGCGCTGTTGAATCGTCTTATTGATCTTCTCTCCGATCAGGTCACGGATAAGCAGTTATCGGCCATACGGAGTGCCGTATTTGAACGGGAGAAGATCATGTCCACCGGAGTAGGGAAAGGGTTGGCAATCCCGCATGGAAAATCGGCTGAAATCGATACAAATTATGCCAGCTTTGCCACTCTGGCTGAACCCATTCAGTATGATTCGATCGATGAGAAACCTGTTGAGGTTGTTTTTTTGCTGGTTGGCCCGGAATCGAAAAACAGTGCGCATATCAAACTTCTCAGCCGGATCTCCCGGTTAATGAACAACGAGAATTTTCGGGCCAGATTGAATGATTGTACAACCCCGGGTGAAATTATAGAAGTCTTTACCAGTGAAGAAGATCGACATTTTGAAAATTAACCGGTAACTATGTCCGTTTGGGCTGTAATCAAAACTTCTCTGTTCGGCCTGTCTGCCATCTGTATGATGGCTCCGGAGATGTTGCAGGCACAACTGTCGGAACCAATTCAGGCAATCGTTGAGAGTGGCAGGACAGGAGACAGTTTTTGGGCGGTTGTGGTTACGGACAGCAGCGGCCGGTATCTGGAAGATTATAATCGGGAGAAACTGATCCGGCCTGCTTCCAACTTCAAACTTGTGACGTCTGCCGCTGCGCTCCATACCCTTGGACCGGATTACACCTATACCACATCTCTCTATGCCATCGGCCGGCAGGAGGGAAACCGATGGAATGGTGATCTGTTAATACGGGGAGCCGGAGACCCATCTATTAGTGGAGAGTTTGCCGATGGAAATGCACTTTTTCTGTTCGAGAAGTGGAGAGAACGGCTCCAGTCGATGGGGATCGAGCAGATTGACGGCAACCTGATCGGTAATGAGAGTTATTTTGATGACATTCCCTATCCGAGGGGATGGGAGTGGGACGACCTGACTTTCTACTATGCACCGGAGATCAACGCTCTCTCCTTTAACAATAATGCGGTCGAACTGGAAGTGCTTGCCGATGGGCCTGTCGGCTCGACTCCGAACATTCAGTGGTTCCCATTCAATACCCCTTATGTCGAATTTATCAATGAACAATTGATCACACCGGCCCAGGCGTCCTATGATGAATCCTACAGGAGGGAACTGGGGTCCAACACGATCTATTTGCGAAGCACACTTCCACAGGGGTATTACGAGAGTGAACCGCTGACAGTTGCCCGTCCCTCTCTCTACTTTTTAGATACGTTTAAACGGTTTTTGGAACAGGGAGGAATCCAGGTTTCCGGGCAGTTAATCCCGGACCGACAGCCCCGGGACTGGAGCCAGTTCCAGCTTCTGGACGAACACAAGTCGGTGCCTCTCATCCGGATGATTGAGAGAAAAAATCGTGAGAGTGATAATTTCTACGCCGAAATGATACTCAAAACCATGGCGGCAGAAACCTACCAGACGGAGGGGACAACCGAATTGGGTATCGAGATTGTGGAGCAGTTTATGTCGGAGGCCGGTATCGATACTGCCCAGGTACGCATGAGGGATGGATCCGGGCTGGCGCCGGCGACCCTGATCAAAGCCGGCGACCTGAACCGGCTTCTTCAGCATATCAAAGGGTATGACTGGTATGAGCTCTATTATCAGACTCTCTCTGTTGCCGGGGTAAACGGAACTCTGCAATACAGGTTTCAGAACAGCCCGGTCAAAAACCGGTTTTACGGCAAGACCGGATTTATGTCCGGTATCCGTGTTTTGACAGGGTATCTGACGACGCAGAGCGGTGAACAACTGGTGGTTACCATTGCAACGAACCACTATACGGTTCGGACTTCTACTGTGGATGTCTTGCATGAGAGGATCCTGGAATACCTCTATAACATTTACTGAGAAAATGTGTACTCTGCACCGGAAACAGCATGTGCACCTGATGTGACTGAATGGCAAATCGGACCCATACCATACTGATTACGGATGACGAAAAGAGCATCCGGAATACATTGAGGGAGATACTCGAGTATGAAGGGTACACTGTGCTTGAGGCGGAACAGGGGGAGGAGGCGCTCGACATACTGGCAGAGAAGCAGATCGACCTGATGCTGCTGGATATCAAAATGAAAGGAATGGACGGAATAGATGTTCTGAAGAACGTCATGGATCGCAAGCTCGGAATTCCGGTCATCATGATCTCCGGGCATGGAAATATCCAGGTCGCTGTAGAGGCGACAAAAATGGGGGCGTACGACTTTCTGGAGAAGCCACCTGACCTGAACCGGCTTCTGGTCACACTTCGAAATGCACTGGAAGTCCGGAAGCTGTCGGACGAGAACAGAAAGATGCGCAGTGAGCTTCATGGTATCAAGGAGATGATCGGGGAGAGCCATGCCTTGGAAGAGATTCGTACCGTTATCAAAAAAATTGCACCCAGCAAGAGCAGGGTTTTGATCACGGGAGAAAACGGGACTGGCAAAGAGCTTGTTGCCAGGTGGATTCACGCAAAAAGTGACAGATGTGATCAACCGTTCATCGATGTAAACTGTGCAGCTATTCCGGCAGAACTGCTGGAGAGTGAGCTGTTCGGACATGAAAAAGGAGCCTTTACCGGCGCCGAAACCAGCCGTACCGGCAAGTTTGAGCAGGCGGACGGGGGAACCCTGTTTCTGGATGAGATCGGAGATATGAGCCTGGAGGCTCAATCGAAAGTACTCCGGGTACTTCAGGAGCATGAGCTGACCAAAGTGGGAGGGAGTCAACGAATACCGGTTGATGTCCGGATTCTGGCAGCCACCAACAAGAATCTGGAGGAGGAGATATCGGCGAACAATTTTCGGGAAGATCTCTTTCACAGAATCAATGTAATTCCTATTCATGTACCACCGCTCAGGAATCGCAGTGAGGATATTCCGCTGCTTGCCAACACATTTCTGAAACAGTTGAGCAACCGTGACATCATCTTCTCCGGAAAGAGCTTTGATGAAGAGTCACTTGCGAAGATGCAAGAGATGCCCTGGACCGGCAATGTCCGTGAACTCTACAATGTTGTGGAACGTCTTGCTCTGCTCTCATCCGGCAATGTAATCGGGGTGAAGGACCTGGACAGGCTGGTCACATCGAAGAAGAGCCGGGAGGGGATGGTCGATCAATTGATTTACAAAATGGATACCTTTCAGGAGTTCAAGGAGGAGGCAGAGCGGATTTTCCTGATTCAAAAACTTGAAAAAAATGACTGGAATATCTCTCGGACTGCGGAAGAGATTCAGATTCAAAGAAGTCATATTTATAACAAAATTAAAAAATACGACATCGAAAAATAGTTATGAGTGCACAACTGATTGACGGTAAGAAAGTCGCTGAAACTATCCGCCTGCAGGTTCGGGAAGATGTTAACGATTGGGTTTCATCCGGATCACGCCGCCCGTTCCTTCAGGTTATACAGGTCGGAACCGATCCAGCCTCAACGAGCTACATCCGCTCCAAAACAAGGGCGTGTGAACATGTTGGAATTGATACGAACACCAGAAATCTGCCCGATACGATCTCTGCGAAAGGGTTGAAAGATGTGATTAGCGACTGCAACCGGGACGATTCCATCGACGGAATCCTGGTTCAACTGCCACTGCCCGGCCATCTCTCTTCACTGGATGTAATCGAGTGCATCGATCACCGAAAAGATGTCGACGGGTTCCATCCGATGAATGTTGGCCGGCTCTCTGTCGATCAGCCCACTTTTCGCTCCTGTACACCGGCCGGCATCTTTGAGCTCTTCAAATACTACAGCATTCCGGTCAAGAGCAAACATGCCGTTGTAGTAGGTGCCAGCAACATTGTCGGGACCCCGATGGCAATTATGCTGTCTCGCGAGAACACAAGCGGAAAAGCGACCACGACGATCTGTCACAAGTTTACCAAAGATTTGACTCTCCATACCATCAATGCCGATATCCTGATTGTTGCAGCCGGCCAACCGAATCTGATTAAGGGAGAGATGGTGAAGGAGGGTGTAGTGGTGATCGATGTCGGGATCAACCGCATTGCAGATGAGACTCGTGAATCCGGGTATCGGCTCACCGGGGATTGTGATTTCGAGAGTGTCCGTCAAAAGGCGAGCTGGATCACACCCGTACCGGGCGGAGTCGGGCCGATGACGGTTGCAATGTTGATGAAGAATACGCTTTTGGCTGCCAAAAAATCGATTTATCCGGAGTAAAACCACTCTTCATATTGCTGATGAACTTGTTTATCTTTTTCCTCTTTCCATACTGAACCGGAATTTGTAACCGAATTGTAAACGACGTTTCATGTCTACCATCTCGAACAAGAAGTACGAAGCTGTGATCGGCCTTGAAGTCCATGCCCAGCTCCTGACGGAGAGCAAGGCTTTTGCTCCGGTCTCCACAGAATTCGGGGGCGCACCCAATACACAGGTCACCCCACTCTGTCTCGGACATCCCGGTACACTCCCGGTTTTGAATGAGAACCTGGTCAGGTTCACGATATTGATGGGGCTGGCGACCGACTGCAGGGTCGCTGAGAAATCGATTTTTGCCAGAAAGAACTACTTTTATCCCGACCTTCCAAAAGGGTACCAGATCTCCCAGTTTGAGACCCCGATCTGTTTTGAAGGGCATATTGACATCGAGCTGGAGGAGTACAACAAGAGGATCGGCCTGACCCGGATTCATATGGAGGAGGATGCAGGCAAGTCTATTCACGATCAGGATCCACAACATACTCTGGTCGACCTGAATCGTGCCGGAGTCCCTTTGATTGAAATCGTCTCCGAACCGGATCTTCGGACCCCGCAGGAGGCATACGCCTATCTGACCCGGATCAAGCAGATCGTGCAGTATCTTGGAATTTGTGACGGAAATATGGAAGAGGGGAGCCTCCGGTGTGATGCCAATGTCTCTATCCGGCCGAGAGGGCAGAAGGAGCTTGGAACCCGGACCGAATTGAAAAACATGAACTCCTTCCGGAATGTGGAACGGGCGATCACCTTTGAAATCGAGCGGCAGATAGAGCTTGTTGAATCGGGTGGCGAAGTGGTTCAGCAGACTCTTCTTTGGGACTCCAGCAAACTGGAAACCCGTCAGATGCGTTCCAAGGAGGAGGCCCACGACTACCGGTATTTTCCCGAGCCGGATATTCCTCCGATAGTGATAACCGAAGAGCTGCTCAGCGAGATCCGTTCCGAACTCCCCGAACTGCCGAACGTCCGGCTGAAACGCTTTATCGAGGAGCTTGGGTTGAGTGAAGAGGATGCCCGTACGTTGACCGAAGAGCGGGCGATTGCCGACTATTTTGAATGGGTACTGGAGTCGCTGAATGAGCCGAAAGCAGTGGCCAATGTAGTCATGACGGAAGTTCTGCGTGTATTGAATGAGCAGAGTATCACGGTCGAAAACTTTCCACTGGAACCGGAGAGGCTTGCCGGCCTGATCGGGTTAAAACAGGAGGACAAGATCAACTCCTCGGCCATGCAGGAGATCTTTAACGAGATGCTCGGGGATAAACGGCCTGCAAAAGAACTTGCAGAAGAGATGAATTTGTTACAGGTTTCTGATACCGGATTTATCGATCCCATTATCGACAAGGCGATTGAGGATCATCCGGATGAGACGAAACGATACAGAGAAGGGAAAAAACAGTTGATAGGATTCTTCATTGGCAAGGTAATGCAGCAATCCAAGGGGAAAGCGAATCCAAAACAGGTACGGGAATTATTAATGCAGAAACTGGATCGTGAATAGTGCACGCCTCCCGTTTATACGATCGATTATGAACAGAATAAACACTTCAGGAGTACTACTCCTGCTCTTGTGTGGATGTATGGGCGCCTGCAGCAGTTCGGGTGAGGAGCCGGCCCGTGAAAAGACCTACATTCACGGACAGATTACGGTGGATGAAGAGCTCAGTACTACGTCGGACTTTTCCGGAATCGAGCTTCTGATCACACAGGCAGGCCTTACCGGGGAGTGGAACGATACGCTTTTTGTTGCGCGAACAGACTCCGCCGGCTTCTTTGGGGCAGACGCGGAGTTTGACCGGCGCAGCCTCTACAGCATGCTGGTAAATCGAAATAACAACACACTTGCCATACTGGATGTTGTACTGGCCGCCGGGGATACGGTCCATATTGAGGGAGAACTACCTGAAATTCAGACGAATGCAGACGTTTCTTCCAGTGAGAATGACCTGATGGTTCTTTATGACAGGCTGGATCGCGGAGTGGGGCGGATTTTTCAGTATGCCAATTTGGGAATCGTAACCGGGGATACCCTGGAAGCTGAGATCAACAAATGGAGTGACCTCTTCTGGGATTTCTACAACGAGTATGAAGACTCCTTTGCCGGAGAGTTGGCCGCCAGAACGTCGGTTGATCTTCTGGAAGGGTGGAATGATGACGTGATGATTCAGAGGCTTGATACGCTGGTTTCACGGAACCCTGGATTTATACCCTTCGCTTCGGAAGTCGGAGCTACTTACCATGCCAATACCGGAAATTATGACCGTGCATTACGCTATCTGGATTCCCTCTCCGAACGTGAACTGGACGATCGAATTGCCATGAGGCTTCAGATGAGCAGGATCAAGCTTCAGTATGACAGTGCCCGGGTCGATGCTGCCAAGGAGGGGCTCCGGGAGTTTCGTGAACGATATACTGATCATCGGGAAGCGGTGGTTTGGCTCGACCGGTTTGAGTATGATCTCACTGCCCTGGCTGCCGGCTCGCCTGTTCCACCCTTTGAGTTTGTCACATTTGCCGGAGATACGGTAACCCACGAATCACTCACCGGCCAGGCCTACATGCTTGAACTGACCCGGCTGGATAACTCTCTCTATCAACAGCAGTATGAGCGCGGGTTGGCGATCTATCAGATCTATAACAACTACGGTATCCAGTTTCTGACAGTGCCGTTTGTAGCCAATGATGTGGTCGTAGATGCATTTTTTGAAGAAAGGCTACGGTTATGGCCGATTGCCAGGCCCGGATCTTTTAATCCGGACTCTCTCCGGGAAGCGTTTAATATTAACATGGTGCCGACCAGAATTCTGGTCGACAGACAAGGAAACGTCGTACGAAAGTATGAAGGCACCGAATTTGCTGACATCATCAGCGGACTTAGACAAGTCATAAATCCGAATACAGAGGAACCCTTATGAGAACTTTTTTAATTGCTGGAAACTGGAAGATGAACGCCGGCCCGGCTGAAGCAAAAACCCTTTTAGAGGGAATTACTGCAACGTTAAACGATAAGAGTCCGTCGGCAGACGTCTTGGTATTTCCTCCCTTTGTTTCACTCGCAGCAGCAGCCGAAATAACCGATGGAACGGTTGTGAGTATTGGTGCACAGAATGCCCATTTTGAAGATAACGGTGCATACACGGGAGAAATCAGTACATCGATGGTCAAAGAGGCCGGTTGTGGATACGTCCTGGCTGGACACTCCGAACGGCGGGAATATTTCGGGGATACCGATGAGATTATCGCAAAAAAAGTTCGAAAGGCGATTGATGACGGATTGAATGTAGTATTTTGTGTTGGAGAGAAGCTGGAAGAGCGGAAGGCCGGAAACCATCAGAAAGTGGTTCTGGACCAGATCGAAGCGGTGATCAATCACCTGAACGAAGAGGATGCAGAGCAGCTGACGATCGCCTATGAACCGGTTTGGGCGATCGGAACCGGTGAGACAGCAACTCCGGAGCAGGCACAGGAGATGCACGCTTTTATACGAACTGCACTGACGGAACACTGGAGCACACAGCGTTTGAAGGGGGTCAGGATTCTTTATGGGGGAAGCATGAAGCCGGCCAATGCAGAGGAACTGCTGAGCCAGCCGGATGTGGATGGCGGCCTGATTGGCGGTGCGAGCCTCAGTGCAGACAGTTTTTGTGAGATTATCAGGATTGCGGATCAGATAGCCGGTTCATAATGGAGAAAACGAACGTACTGCTTATCGGCGGAGGAGGCCGTGAACACGCCATGGCCTGGAAAATTTCCAGGTCGGGCCAACTCGGAACACTTTATATCGCTCCCGGTAACCCCGGGACAGCTGAATGCGGTACCAACGTCAGCCTGAATACCTCCGATTTTGATGCAGTCCTGGAATTTGTCCGCAGCCATGAGACAGGCCTGGTCGTCGTCGGCCCTGAACAGCCTCTGGTGGATGGGTTGGCGGACTTCCTCATGGAGGAGGGAATTGCCGTGTTCGGCCCGACCCGCGCGGCGGCAATGCTCGAAGGGAGCAAGGAGTTTGCAAAGGATTTTATGAGGGATTATAACATCCCGACCGCTCGTTATCGAACATTTGAAGCAGGTCAGTTTGAGGACGCCCTCGCGTATACCCGGAGTGAAGGGCGCTACCCGGTCGTTCTCAAGGCGGATGGACTTGCGGCTGGCAAAGGGGTTTTTATCTGTGATTCGGACCAGGAGGTAGCGTTGCGCCTGGATCAGTTCCGGGATAACTCTGCCTGGGGCGAGGCTGCAGAGAAAGTGGTCGTCGAAGAGTTTATGGAGGGGGAGGAGGCGTCTGTTTTTGTTATCTCTGACGGCTACACGGCAAAAATCCTTCACAATGCACAGGATCACAAACGAATCGGAGAGGGAGATACAGGCCTGAATACGGGCGGAATGGGAGCGTACAGCCCGGCTCCGGTACTGACTTCAGATCTTCTTCAGCAGGTAGAGAATGAGATTATTCAGCCGACCATCACCGGTATGCAGATCAACAATTCGCCCTATAAGGGAATCCTGTATCTCGGGTTGATGATTACGGAAGAGGGCCCGAAAGTGGTAGAATACAATTGCCGTTTCGGTGATCCGGAGTGTCAGGTTATTCTCCCATCTCTGAAGAATGACCTGCTTGAACTGATGATAGAGTCGGAGCATCAGAGGCTGGATGAGATCGACATCGAACTCGACGGGCGTTATCGCTGCTGTGTGGTTATGGCAAGTGGAGGGTATCCGGAGTCGTATCAGAAAGGGAAGCCGATTTCCGGTTTGGCGGAAATTGATCAGGATTCACTGCTCTTTCTGGCCGGAGCCCGTGACGCTCAGGGAGAAATCGTCACGTCAGGCGGCCGGGTTCTCTCTGTCGTAGGCTCGGGTAAAACCCTGCAGGGAGCGATCGATCACGCCTACAAGAATGTAGAGAAGATCTCCTTTGAAAACGCTTACTACCGCCGGGACATCGGCGCCAAGGGACTGAAGCGTATTCACTGAGCAATGAATTGTTCTGTCGACCCGGCATGAAACGTGTCAGTTTTTCGACACTTCGTTCCTCAGACATCCCAGCCTTTCACTATGGACCCTTCCTTTATTTTTGATCCTGAACTTCCGTTTGATACAAAACGCGAGCGGCTGTTCCGGTTCCAGTCAGAACGGAATCCGGTCTACCGTCGGTTTTGTGACAGCCTCGGTTTTCGTGCTGATAAACCTCCTGAACCAGGCATGGAGCCATTGCTCCCTATACGCGGATTTCGGGACACGGCACTGATTACGGAAGGAGAGAGTGCAGATCTTCTCTTCCACAGCAGTGGTACGGCCGGGATGAGAAAGAGTGAACACCATGTGGCGGATGCAGAAATCTACCGCCGGTCGGTCCTGGAAGGGTTTGAACAACACTATTCTGCCGATTCCGTGCTTTGGGCCTGGCTTCCCGGTTATCGGGACAACCCGTTCTCTTCACTGATCCATATGGCGGAGATCCTGATCAACCGGGACAACTCCGGCCTGAGCCACATCTTTCCACCCGGCGATCTTCCAGACAAGGATGATCTTGAGAAGCTAGACAGGAGCGGACGCTCACTTGTTCTGTTCGGTGCAGCATTCGGGTTGATCGACCTGCTGGAAGAGTCAACTGATCCGGATCAGCCATTCGGAGTACCTCTTCCGGCAGATACCACTATCATTGAGACGGGAGGTATGAAGACACATCGGAGGGAGATGAGCCGGATGGAACTCCATTCCAGGCTGTCGGAAGGGTTTGGTGTTGCCCCCGGCCAAATACATTCGGAGTATGGCATGTGTGAACTTCTAAGCCAGGCGTATGCATGCGGAAACCCCTGGTTTCAACCGGTTCCCTGGATGGAGGTGACGATCCGTGATCCGGAGGACTCGTTCCGGATCTGCACTCCCGGAGAGGAGGGGAAGATCGGGATTGTAGATCTTGCCAATATCTACTCCTGCCCTTTTATTCTGACCGAAGACAGGGGGGTTGCGGATGGAGAGGGGAGGTTTCAGGTGTTAGGCCGCTGGCGCCCGGACAACCTGAGAGGGTGTAACTTTTTAATTGACAGAGATTGACTCCTTACCCTTGTTCCCTGCTTCGGTTCATGGAGCGGTTCAGGATGATAACCGGGATAATTCCGACAAGAATGATGGCGAGGGCGGCCCCTGAGGATTCGGCAAGGCGTTCATCAGAGGCGAGCCTGTAGACCTGGACGGCAAGCGTATCAAAGTTGAATGGACGCACGATCAGTGTGGCTGGAAGTTCCTTGATCACATCAACAAAAACCAGCATCATTGCTGCAAACAGGCTGCCTGACATCATCGGGATATGTACCTTTCGGAGGATTTTTCCAAACCGGTATCCAAGCCCCTCTGCTGCTTCATCCATGTTGGGAGTAATTTTTGTCAGGCTCGCTTCAACCGTATTGAACGAGACTGCGAGGAACCGGACAACATAGGCAAATATCAGGGCGACGATGGTTCCACTGAGGATCAACCCGGTTGAGATCCCGAAACTGCTTCTCATCCAGCTGTCGAGTGTGTTGTCAAACCAGCCGAACGGGATCAGTATGCCGACGGCGATGACCGAGCCGGGTATGGCATACCCCATGGACCCGATTCTGGTTGCAACCCGTGTTGTAAAGGTGGGGTTGAGCCGCAGCCCGTATGCCATGACCAATGCCGTCAGGAGAGCAGCCAGGCCTGCGATTCCACCGACAAGCAGGGTGTTCAGGCCGTACTGAAAAAAGCGGGCATCCACAGCGGAATCGAAATTTTGAATCATCATATGAGCCAATACCCCAACCGGGAGCAGGAATCCGAAGAAGACGGGAATCGAACAGGCGAGTGTGGTCCCCCACTTTTTCCATCCGGCCAGATTGTACCGGGTGAGGTGCTTGTAGCGGCCACTGCCACCCTGGTTGTAGTTGATTTTGTTGCGGGACCACCGTTCCAGAAAGATCAGGATCAGGATGAAGAGCAACAAAAAAGCAGACAGCTGGGCAGCCGCGACCGGTTCACCCAGGCCGAACCAGGTTCGGTAGATGCCGGTTGTAAAAGTCTGTACTCCGAAATAGTCGACCGTACCGAAATCATTGAGTGTCTCCATCAGCGCCAGGGCCATACCGGCGGCAATAGAGGGCCGGGCCAGCGGCAGGGCAACTTTATAGAAACTCTGCAGTGGTGTACAGCCAAGGCTTCTGCTCGCTTCGAGGAGTGAGACGGACTGTTCCAGAAATGCGGATCGTGAAAGCAGGTAGACATAGGGGAAAAAAACAAAGGACATCATCAGGACAGCTCCCTCGATCGACCGGATATCAGGAAACCAGTACTCTCCGGGCCCCCAGCCGGTGAACTGGCGCAGCATCGACTGTACCGGGCCTGTAAACGAGAGGAAATCAGTATAGGTATAAGCCATCAGGTAAGCCGGAACAGCCAGGGGCAGAATCAGAGCCCAGTTGAAAAATCTGCGGCCCGGGAAGTTGCACATGGTTACGAGCCATGCGGTCCCAACTCCGATCAGAAATACCCCGCCTCCGACGCCAAACATCAGAATCAGCGAGTTTTGTATATAGTCGGGGAGAACCGTTGATGCGAGATGTGCCCAGATCTCTCCGGCCGGAATAAAAATATTGGCCACAACCGTCAGCACGGGTATTGAAACAAGAAGAGCGATACCTATCGTCAACAGGTTCCATCTTCCCGAAGCCGGCCTGGAGTAGCTCGGGTTCAGAAAACGGGACTGTTTTGTAAACTCAATCAGGTTACGAATCATCTAATTCCAAACTCACGTTTCAATACCGACTGCGCTGCATGATATCCGCACATTCCATGGACGCCGCCCCCGGGCGGGGTTGACGAGGAGCAGAAATAGATCCCTTTTGCAGGTGTCGTATATGGGTTCAGGAGCGAGACCGGACGAGCGAACAGCTGGCGGATATCCTGCAAGCCACCGTTGATGTCACCGCCAATGTAATTCGGGTTATACTCTTCAAAATCGGCCGATGTCATTGTCCTGCGGGCAGCTACCACATCCCGGAAGCCGGGCGCAAATCGTTCAATCTGATTTTCAATTGCGGTTGTCATATCCAGATCGGATCCGGAGGGTACGTGGCAATAAGCCCATAAAGTGTGTCGGCTGTCGGGCGTACGGCTCTCGTCAAACAGGCTTTGTTGGGCAACAAGTACATAGGGTTTGTCCGGATGTTCTCCGCGGCTGACCAGGGATTCTGAATGGGCAATCTCTTCGAACGTTCCGCCGACGTGGACGGTGCCTGCCAGGTTACAGCGGGAATCACTCCAGGGAACCGGTTCGTTGAGAATGTAATCGATTTTGAATACTCCGGCTCCGTAACGGTACTGCATCAGCTTCTTTCGGTAACGGGCCGGAAACCGGTTGCCGGCGATTTGATCGACCTGGCGGGGGGTGAGATCAAAGAGGATTGCATCCGCGTTCGGAAGCTGATTCAGGCTCTCTACGGTCATGCCTGTTTCAATTTCGCCTCCCAGTTCACGAAAATACCCGGCCAGTGCATCCGCAATAGATTGTGAGCCTCTTCGGGGCATCGGCCAACCCACCGTATGTGCAGCGGCGCCCAGAACCAGGCCGATTGCAGTCGTTACAGGTTTTTCAAAAGATTGTATGCTGTGGGCCGCCAGCCCGGCAAAGAGTGCCCTCCCTTCAATGCCGGAGAATCTCTTCATGCCAAACCGCTGTGCCGGCTGAATTGCTTTCAGGCCGAATTGGGCCATTCTGAGCGGGTGTTTCGGGAATCCGAAAGGAGCAAGAATATCGGGCGTCAATTCAGCCCAGTGTCGGGCAAGAGGTGACATCAGGTCAGAATAGGCCTGCCGGTCCAAACCCAGCTCCTCGGCGGTCCGGTCCAGATCATGGTACTGTATGACGGCGGGCCGGTTCTCCATCGGGTGTGCCAGGGGGACATCCGGGTGAATCCACTCCAATCCATGGTTTTGAAGAGGGAGAGTAGCAAGATAGGGTGAAGAGACTGCCATAGGATGGATGGCAGAACAGATATCATGCCGAAACCCCGGTTCTGTCAGTTCAAGGGTCCGTGTCCCGCCGCCAATGGTCTCTTTCGCTTCGAACAGTTTGACGGAGAGTCCCTTCTGGGCCAGCCGTATGGCTGCAGCCAGCCCGTTCGGCCCGGATCCGACAACGAGGGCGTCATACTTACGGTTGGCAGTTGAGCTGGTCATAGCGCTCCCTCAATTTTTGGACATCTTCCCAAACGGGCCGTTTCCATTGCGGATTGCGAAGAAGAGCGGCCGGGTGGTAGGTGGCCATCAGTTCGGTTCCGTGAAACGGGTGGAGTGTTCCCCGGAGGCTCGACAGAGAAGCCTCTCTGCCCAGCAGGGTGGTCGCTGATACCCGGCCGAGACAGAGGATCAATTTTGGTTGAATGAGATCGATTTGCCGCAACAGAAACGGCAGGCTGTTCTCCCTTTCCTCCGGTTTCGGGTCCCGGTTGTCCGGCGGCCTGTGTTTCAGGATATTGGCTATATAGACATCCTGCCTCTCCAATCTGATCGCATTCAATATTTTGTTGAGCAGCTGTCCCGCTTTTCCTACAAATGGTTCGCCCTGTTGATCTTCATAGAATCCGGGGGCTTCACCAATCAGCATAAGGTCTGCCTGCGGGTTGCCAACGCCAAACACGAGGCGGGTACCCTCCAGGTCTGTTTTCAGCTCCTCTGAGCTGTCGCAAAGTGCTCTCAGTTCATCCAGTGTGGAACAGTTCTGTAACCGCTGCTGTAAAACCGGTTCGGATCCGGGGCTGCCCGGCTCTTCTGCAGGCCGGCTCTCTTCAGGCGCAGATGTTGGTTCCGGCCCGTTCGCTGTACCGGCATCCGGCCGGGCCCACTCGCCGAACATCTCCCGCTCCTGTTTCAGAAAGCGATAGGCCTGTTCCAATATTTCTTCAGGACTTTTCATACGTCAATCAGGGATGTGATGACACGCTCTTCCTGAAGAAGAGCAGGGTCAATGTTACCGAAGAGAAACCCTTCTTTGGATCGTTTGCCGAGTTCTACCGGCAGTATCCGGTTAACAAGCCGCTCGTGGTAGGGGACAGCAACTCGGATATAGTTGTCGGTCCAGCCCTGGATAAAGCCGTTTTTGTTCTCCTGTTCAAACAGAACCGGCCGTGCCTCACCGATGAAGCGGGTATCGAAAGCAAACCTTTTTTTTGCCGAAAGGCGTCGCAGCCGGTGAGTTCTTTCTTTTCGTTCCGGGCCGGGAATGACCGGCGTAAGAGTCAACGCGTGTGTGTCCGGCCGTTCAGAATAGGTGAATACATGAAGGTAGGAGATGGGCAGACTGTCGATAAAATCGAAGGACTCCTGAAAACGCTCGTCGGTTTCACCCGGGTGCCCGGTGATCACATCTACTCCGATGGAGGCGTCCGGCAAGTGTGTCCGGATCGTCTCAACCCGGCTTCGGTAGAGTTCGGACAGGTACCGTCTTTTCATGAGCCGGAGCATGGAATCACTCCCGCTTTGAAGCGGGATATGAAAGTGTGGCTGAATCTTCTCCGAATCGGCAGCCAGCCGGATGATATCCTCATGAAGAAGATTCGGCTCAATGGAAGATGTCCGTATGCGTTCCAGCCCGGCTACGCTGTCGAGAGCCCGCAGTAGCTGGAAGAACGACTCGTCACTCCCTCTGCCGAAATCTCCTGCATTGACGCCGGTAACAACAATCTCTTTGTACCCCTCAGAAACAAGGTGTTCCGCATTTCGGATAACAGTTTCAATTTTCGGGCTTCGGCTCTCTCCGCGTGCAAGCGGGATGGTGCAGAATGAACAACTGTAGCTACAGCCATCCTGAACTTTCAGAAACGCCCGGGTTCTGTCGTCGGAAGAGAATGCATGATGAAAATCTGCCGCTTCATTGACATCGCTGTGGAAGATGATCGTCTTCTCCTGTTTTACAAAATCATCGAAAAGATCGAGCAACCGGAACTTCTCTTTTGCCCCCAGAACTACATCCACTCCTTCAATCCCGGCGATCTCCTCCGGCTCCAGCTGCGCATAACAGCCGACAACCGCTACAAATGCATCGGGGTTCTGACGAAGTGCTCTCCTGACTGATTTCCGGCAGGTGCTGTTTGCATTCTGAGTAACCGAGCAGGTATTGATCACATAGATATCTGCCGGATCATTAAAATCGGTCACTTCATACCCCTGATTGGAGAAATCACGCCGGATTGTCGACGTCTCTGAAAAGTTCAGCTTGCAGCCGAGGGTATCGAAAGCAACTTTCTGCATGTTTTGTAACAAATAAAATCGTTTTTAAAAGCCTCCACGGGCTGGCGGATTGCTCAATATCACTACGCTGCCGCTCCGTGGGAATCGCTTCGCGTTCAAAAAAGAGCCTGGTTTTTAAAAGCCTCCACTGTAAACTGTTTAAAAATACGGAAAAGGAGGGAGAGGTGATACCGGTGAATCAGGGGTGTGCAATGTTCATAATGTCACCCACATAGTATGATGACGTCACCCTCTTGTTATGATCAGCGGATATATCTACATTCATGGGAGACGATAAAAGCCCAGGCAATGTGACTTTGGCATCATCAAATCATTATCTTTGTTTATGGATCAGGAACAAAATGTACAGATCGATACCGCACAGTTTGTAGCTGCGTACGAGAAGAAAAAACGGCTGATCTACGGATTCGCCGTGATCGCACTCGGCATTCTTATCGCCGGATTCTGGAATTATCACCTTGTGGATGGATTCGGCAGGGATTTCATAGCGGGACGAACCATTGGAGACACCGGAGCACTCGCCGGCAGCTTTGGAGAGAAGGGGGGTGGATTCGGGTTTCTCTTTGCTGCCATCGCCGGGCTTGCAGCCACCTTTACTGCCTGTAACTGTGTAGCATTCGCAATGATCCCCGGGCTTGCATGTGCCAATGATCGTCAGCAGACGCGCAAAACCGCTATTCGGGCTATCATATCCTTTATTGCCCCGGTGGTAATAATCGGGGCTGCATATGGTATTTTCATTGGATTTCTCGGGCCGGACGGAGTGGCAGCGATCAATGAACGGCCGGTTCGCCTGGCACAGGCACAGGCGGTATTCTCGCTGATCGGTGTAGTAATGCTTCTGTGGGGATTGCTTGAACTCGGTTTTTTCAGAGGGTGGGTTGCACGATTTTCTCCGGCCACCCGGCAATTTTTTACTCAGTCCACGACCAAAGCGTCTCTTCTCGGTCTTCTGGTTGGCCTGTTTGCAGTTGGGCGTCCATTCCCGGTTTTCCGGGAGTTTCTCACCTATGCAGCGACGGCACAGAGCCCGACCTATGGAGCAGCCGTCATGGTGATACACGGAATCGGTCAGATTGCTGTTCTGCTTCTTCTCTTCTTCATTTTGATCTGGTTTGCCGGAAACCGGATGATGAGATGGTCGTCCGAGAAACCTCATCAGCCTCGAATGCTGACCGCACTCGCACTGCTGGGTGGCGGAGCGTATTTTATTTTCTATTGGGGAATCGCGTTCATCTACGATGTTGGACGGTGGGGGTTTAAACTCGGTTGGTATTGAGATATTGTGTAGGCTTTGAGAATCCTGGTTATTCAAAGCCTACATTCTATGTTACTGTAATGGTTGCTATCTTCCCTGAAGGAATGTGATCAATCCTATGGACATGAAACACCCTTCAGACTCCTCAACTTCAACTTCCAGCCCGGCCCTCGCTGGCGAGAACCGGCTTCACAGAAATCTGATCCGATTTCTGCTTTTGGTGATGATTGTCGAGTGGGTTTTACTGCTTCTGGATCAGAGATGGCTCTCACTCTTTCTGGTAACACTCATCATCACAACGCTGTTTGCACCATTCATCTTTAAGAGCAGAATGGCCATAGAGTTGCCGGCTGAGTTACACCTGACTGCCGTCATCTTCATTTTTGCATCGTTCTATCTGGGTGAAATCCAGGATTTTTATCATCGCTTCTGGTGGTGGGACATTGCCCTGCATGGAACCGCAGGACTGCTGATGGGGATTCTCGGTTTTCTTCTGGTCTATCTGCTTAACGAAAGCAAGCAGGTCGACCTTCAGATGACACCCGGTTTTATTGCTTTTTTTGCTTTTACATTTACTGTCTCCGTAGGGACAGTATGGGAGATTTTTGAATTTGGTATGGATCTGGTGTTGGGTACGAATATGCAAAAACCGATGCTGGGTGATCTGTCCGGGTTGACGGATACCATGTGGGATATGATCGTCAATGCTATCGGGGGATTTCTCATCTGCTTTTCCGGTTGGTGGTATCTGAGACGTGGCCAGACCTTTTTTGTGAAGGAGTGGATTCGGAAGTTTATTCAGCGCAATCCGGACCGATTCAGGAAATGATTCGACCCGGAACTATGATAACACGAAAAGGATTGTGGATAGCTGGTGAAAAACGTTATTATTGAACTCTTGGCGGCAGTATGGAGATTTTTTGCGAGGCAGAATTTTATCCATGCCAGGGAACCGGAAGTTTACAAACAGAATAGATATACAGGGATTGATACAGAAACAGCCACCTGCGTACGAACCGGGTGCTCCAAAGGCATGAAATCAAGATAGATGGATAAAAAGAGCGAAGATAAAGGTTCAAAGAAACCTGGGAAACCAACATCGTCTCAGAAGAAAAAACAGGCACCAAAACCACCCAGATTTGGTTTTATTTGGGTCTATATGGCGATCTTTTTTGTGCTGTTGTACCTGTTGAGTACCAGTGAAGGCGGTCTGTTCGGCACAACACCCGAGATGGATTACAGCCATTTCCGGAGCCAGCTGGAGCAGGAGAATATCGAGCGTATTCATGTTCAGGGGGATCAGATACGTGCGCATCTGAAAGAGCCGCAACAACTTCGGAGTGCCAGTGATGATACAACCCGGTATGATTCTTTTGTCACCTATATCCCCTCATTCGGGGATGATCGCCTCTTTTCAATGCTGGAGGAGTATGATGTTCTGATATCGGCAGAACCTGACAGCGAGGGGTACTGGTGGTATGTTATCATGTTTGCATTGCCGCTGCTTCTCTTTCTCTGGATCGGATATATCTTTTATCAGCGAATGCAGGCTTCCGGGCGGGGTATGATGAATATTGGAAAAAGCCAGGCGAAGCTGCAGGAGCCGGGTAAAAACAAAACCAGGTACGATGACGTGGCAGGACAGGAGGGAGCGAAAGCGGAACTTCGGGAAGTGATTGAATTTTTGAAAAATCCGGAACTGTTTCAGGAACTCGGAGCCAAACTTCCGAAAGGGCTTCTGCTTGTAGGCCCTCCCGGAACCGGAAAGACCCTGCTTGCAAGGGCAGCTGCGGGTGAAGCGGGTGTGCCCTTTCTGACGATCACCGGTTCAGATTTTATGGAGATGTTTGTCGGTGTAGGGGCAAAACGGGTTCGGGAGATGTTTAAACAGGCTAAAGAGATGGCGCCAAGTATCATCTTTGTCGACGAAATCGACTCCATAGGCCGCTCCAGAGGTGCAGGCCTGGGTGGCGGTCACGATGAGAGAGAGCAGACATTGAACCAGTTGCTGTCGGAACTGGATGGGTTCGAGCCGAGTGAAAACGTAATTGTGATTGCTGCGACGAACAGGCCCGATATTCTGGACAAGGCGCTATTGCGTCCCGGGCGGTTTGACCGGCAGATTACGATCGACCTTCCTTCGAAAGAGGCCCGGGTTGATATTCTTAAAATCCACGCGAAGAACAAACCGTTTGACGATGAAGTGGATATGGATAAAATTGCGAGGGCTACACCCGGTTTCAGCGGTGCCGACCTTGCCAATTTGCTAAATGAAGCGTCGTTGTATGCAGGCCGTGAAAAACGGAAGCAAATTGTCATGGCAGATATAGAGAAAGCTCGAGACAAGGTATTGATGGGCCTGGAGAGAGAGGGGATGGAGATCGATGATGAAGAGAAGAAGATTCTCGCCTATCATGAAGCAGGCCATGCCGTTGTGGCCGCCGCGCTGCCTCATGCAGACCCGGTTCACAAAGTAACGATTATTCCGAGGGGCCGGGCTATGGGGGTTACTCAACAACTTCCGAGAAAGGAGAAGTACCTCTATAACAAGGAGTACATCATGGATCGGCTGGCAGTTATTATGGGTGGCCGTGCAGCGGAACAACTCATTTTCAACACGGCCACCAGCGGAGCGCAGAATGATCTTATGGAGGTACGGAAAATGGCGAGAAAGATGGTGATGGAGTGGGGGATGACCGAGCGGTTCGGCCATCTTTCATTTGGCGGGGCCAACCAGGATGAGGTTTTTCTCGGACGGGAAATGTCCAAGCAGAAGGAGTACAGCGACGCAACGGCCAGGGAGATCGATGAAGAGATTCACAAGGTATCCAGAGATGCGTATGAACTTGCAATACAAACCCTGAAGGAGAAACGACCGATGCTGGACCGTCTTGCAGATCTGTTGATCGAAAAAGAGGAGATCTCCGGAGAGGTCGTCAGCCAGCTTCTGAACGGGGAAGAGATATAAAGTTCTGCTTTGGAAACTACATGTAAATAATCCCTGTATGTGCTATGTCTTTAACTCTCATTGCTGCGTCAATTTTTCTGTTTACACTGCTTCTTGTCATCTGGCAACCACGGGGGTTATCAATCGGCTGGTCGGCGACAATTGGAGCCCTTCTCGCATTGATGGCAGGGGTCGTCAGTTTTCAGGATGTGATTACTGTAACGGATATTGTTTGGAATGCTACCCTGACGTTTGTAGCGATTATTATCATCTCTCTGATTCTCGATGAGATCGGCTTTTTTGAGTGGTCAGCACTCCATATGGCCCGGTTTGCCGGCGGTAACGGCGTTCGGATGTTTGTTTATATTACCCTTTTGGGCGCAGTGGTCGCTGCCTTTTTCGCCAATGACGGTGCGGCCCTGATTCTCACCCCGATTGTTCTTGCTATGGTTCGGGCTCTGAAATTTAAGGAACGGATGATTTTGCCGTTTATCATGGCAAGTGGGTTTATTGCAGATACGGCATCAACACCGCTAATTGTAAGCAACCTGGTAAATATCGTATCTGCTGATTTCTTCGGGATCGGTTTTATAGAGTACGCGTCCCGGATGATAGTCCCTACCTTTTTCTCGATCATCGCCAGCCTGACAGTTCTTTACCTTGTCTACAGAAAAGATATACCAGCGACCTATTCACTTAGTGACATCAAAGAGCCATCGGAAGCGATCCGGGACGAGAAAATGTTCAAGGCGGCCTGGATTATCCTTTCGGTACTTCTGATCGGATATTTTCTTGCAGAATTTGTCAATATTCCGGTTTCTATGGTAGCCGGGACCATAGCGATCATTTTCACCGCCATGGGCCATAATAGTAAAGCTGTAAATACCAGAATGGTCGTAAAAAATGCCCCCTGGGCAATCGTTGTATTCTCCATCGGGATGTATGTAGTGGTTTATGGCCTCCAGAATGTCGGGTTGACGGCTCTATTGGCAGAAGTAATTCAGGCAGGTGCGGATCGGGGGTTGTTTGCTGGTACAATGCTGATGGGTTTTCTGGCAGCAATTCTCTCGTCGATGATGAATAATATGCCAACGGTAATGATCGATGCATTGGCGATTCAGGCGACAGACACAAACGGCCTTATGAGGGAAGCTCTGATCTATGCAAATATTATAGGCTCCGATCTGGGGCCGAAAATTACTCCGATTGGTTCACTTGCAACCCTGCTCTGGTTACATGTCCTATCTCTGAAAGGGGTAAAGATTACTTGGGGCTATTACTTTAAGGTGGGGATTGTTCTTACGATTCCTACACTTTTCTTTACCCTTATTGGTCTCTGGCTCTGGCTGCTCGTAATCGGGTAAGGTCAGGAGAGGAGTCGATAAAACCCGGCTGCAAGTAATGCTCCGAGAATGGGGCCGACAATGGGTACCCAGGAGTAGGCCCAGTCACTACTTCCTTTTGCTGGAAAAGGCAAAAATGTATGGGCAATACGGGGTCCGAAGTCACGTGCAGGGTTAATGGCATAGCCTGTAGGGCCTCCCAGTGCAAGGCCAATACCGAGGACCAGCAGGCCGACCGGAAGGGCAGAGAGTGAACCCAGGCCGAAGCCGACCTCCTGTCCGTCAATCACGATCATTGAAAGCATTTCGCCGTTTTCAGTAATAAAGCCGGGAGTGGTGAGGTAAAAGACTCCAATAATCAATATGAAGGTGCCGATCATTTCAGTTGCGACATTGGAGGGGTAGTTTCTGATTTCGGGCGTTGTCGAAAAAATCGCCAGTTTTGCCCCAGGGTCTTCTGTGGCTGCAAAATGATCTTTGTATGCGATCCAAACCAGAGTTGATCCGATGAAGGCTCCGATCGTCTGTGCGATGATATATGGAAATACCATGGCCCAGTCAAACAAGCCCGCTGCAGCAAGTCCAACCGTAACCGCCGGATTGATGTGTGCACCACTGAACTGACCCATCGTATAGACCGCAATAAAAACACCCATACCCCATCCCCATGTGATTACGATCCAGCCGCTGTTATTTCCCTTGGTTTTGTTCAGGACCACGTTGGCGACGACACCTGACCCGAAGAGCATCAAGATGGCGGTTCCTATAATTTCAGCAAAAAATGGAGACATAGTCAATACGATTGGTTGATGGATATAGTAAGCAGGCCATAGTGCAGTCGTTTTAGTATCCTATGGATATAAAAATTTAATTCGATCAAATCAATCTCTATTTGGAGATGACGGAATACTGGTAACAGGGAACAGGTGATAATTTATGTCAACCTTATTCAGGCATCTACATTGATCCGGCCCTTTTCTCTATCACCTTTCACCTGTCACAGAAGCACCGGTCATCTGCCGGAATTTCCATGAAGTTTGATCCGTTGTCGGCCCCTGAGTCTGTTTCAGGAGAACACCGATCACACCCTGTTCCGGATCGGCAAAGTACTGGGTATTGAAATATCCTCCCCAGTCGAAAGTGCCGGGGCTGCCAAGGCCTCCCCGATTCTGTCCCTGCTCGGTGAGAACACCGAAAGCGAGACCGTAGTATTCGTCTGGCTGCCCAAACAGGTCCCCGGTCTGATTTCCCATAATGGTGCGGATTGTTGTCGGGCTCAAAATTCTGTTTCCGTTCAGCTCGCCACCGTTCAGATACATCTGCAGGAAAGTTGCATAGTCTCTGGCGGTTGAGGTTAAACCGGCACCTCCGGAGAAGAATGTTTTTGCACCTTTTATCGGGTAGTCAGGGTCATAGAATGTAACCGGATAGCGGGCCCACTCGCCATCTTCCTTATGTTGTACCGGAACGAGCCTGGCTGCTTTCTCTTCAGGTTGGTAAAAACGGGTATCCTCCATGCCGAGCGGATCGAAGACCCTCTCTTTCAGAAACTGGTCAAAAGGCAAACCCGACACGACTTCGATAAAATAACCGAGCACATCCAGCCCTTCGCTATAGACATAGGCATCTCCCGGATGATGATGGAGCGGAAGTCCGGCCAACAGGCGAATATTTTCTCCAATGGAGACCGGCTCGGTAGTGAACAGATCTACAATCCCGGCCTTCTGATAGATTTTTCGCACCCGCTCATCGGAATCGATCATCCCGTACCCGATCCCGGACGTATGCGTCAGAAGATGGCGGATTGTGATCTCACGGTCGGCAGGTATCGTTGTATAACTGCTGTCTGCCGGGTCAAAACTCTCGAGGACCTGCGGATCTGCAAACTCCGGTATGTACCGGGAAACCGGGTCATCCAGGCGAAATTCCCCCTCTTCCCACAGGATCATAACGGCTGTAGCAGTGATCGCCTTGGATTGAGATGCGATCCGGAAAATATCATCTTTTTTCAACGCCCGTCCGGACTCGTTATCTGCCATTCCAAATGCTTTGTGAAAGACGATGTTTCCATTCCGGGCAATGAGCGCCACTACACCAGGGATGTCCCCGTTCTCTACCGACTCCTGCAGCATAGCATCAATTTTGCCAATACGTTCGCTGGATACACCGGCGTTCTCCGGGCTGGTTTCTGTCAGGGCAGTGCCGGATTGGGCATAGAGAGCCTGAGACGAGAGAATGAGAAAGAGCAGAAGCGGAGTAAAACGTCGAAGACTGAGGTTTATAGATTGCATAGGTCATCTGGATTATTCAATACCCTGCTGGAAGAATGTACAAAAATAAACCGGTCTGACAACACCAATTCGAAGTCGATTCGGCCTGGAAAGAGCACACCATCTGACCAAATCCTGCGTTTCCGCAGTAGATCAGACTAAGTCCGACAGACTCCTGGAGTCAGAAATTCCACTTCAAAGATGCTGTGATAACATTTCCGGCAGAAGCGAACACGGAGTCACTGCTGCCGGCGAAGAGCTGCGTGAGCAGATTAAGGTCGATATTTTGAGCGATATTCCAGGTAACCGACGGCGAAAGAAAGAGTGCCTCTTCATCCGGATACCAGATGGCAGACAGGGAGCCGTTCAAGAGAGGGGAGAACGGGTAACTCCCCTGTCCCATTAGCTGAAATCTGGAGAACGATGGGTTATCGGCTGTGAGCGGTTCTCCCAGGAGCATAAACTGGTCCCGGCCTCCGGCCAGATTGTACAACCCCTCCAGGATAACAAAAAGGCTGTTGTCGAACATATGATCTGCAGAAATTGCAGCGATCAGGTTGGATTTCCGTGAGTTACCGGTTCTCTCTTCCAGATCGCGAAAGAGCATTACCTCCCCCTTGAAGCCTGTCTGTGCAATACTTCCTGCCCAGCCGCCGCCAAGTGCCAGTCGGTTCCGGTAGTATCCACCGATCAGTTGAATATCATATCCGTTTCGGTTGAACAGATACATGGCAGCGGCTACTGAATTGCGCATATCTCTTGCGGGTCTCCAGGCTATCTCTACTCTGGAGGCCCAGTCGCGAAAGTGCTGGATCCGAATGGCATCGGATCCTGGCCTCTCAGGATAGTCAAACTCATAGAACGAGTAGATATTGAAGAGATCATTCGGGTTGGTTACACTGTTCATTCCCCAATTAATCCGCTGTCGCCCTACTGTAATACGCCAGTCGTCTCTCTGCCAGTCGATATTCAGCCGGTCCGGAATATAGTGAAGAAACCAGTTGTCCTGTTCGGATATCATCCAGGAGAGATTCACAATCCCTTCATCCCGGTCTATCAACTCTGAATAGCCGGGAATTTCGTTTACGAGGTCTCCTGCAAAAAACCGGGTTCGCATCTGCCAGTTGACGGTAAGATCAGAGGAGAGATCATACCGGAGATTCAGCCGGTTCTGTATCCGGTACTCCCGGAATGAACTCTGTTCAAAGGGTTCCGGCAAGTCAGCGTGGATCCAGACCGGCATTCCCTGGAGATAGCCTGATACATGGAGATTTTCTGACAACTGAGCACGGGTAATCTCCGGCAGCAAGGTGAGACAAGGGAGGAGAATAAGTATCAGATATCTCATTGTACTTCGGTATTGAATCTGGCCGGGCCATTTTGATCAGGCCTGTGATACTCTATCGTTGCCATTGTACCCGAACGGGAGATGTATTCCGGCCGGGCTGTCAGCCGGTCAGGTTATTGCAGAATTGCTCTGTGTGGAGTCTTTGAATTCATCTTTCCGGATTGCACCGTCTACCATTGTAATAACCCTTCTGGCCCGGTCAATTACCCGCTGGTCGTGAGTGGAAAAGATAAACGTGACATTCTCTTCCAGGTTCATCTTCTCCATCATGTCCAGCAGATTCATCGCAGACTTTGTATCCAGGTTGGCCGTTGGCTCATCCGCCAGAATGAATTTAGGTTTTGAAGCGAGTGCCCTGGCAACGGCTACCCGTTGCTGTTCCCCTCCGGAGAGTTGCTTCGGTCGGGAGTGAACTTTCTCCTTCAGCCCCATCGCTGTCAACAGCTCTTCGGCCCGGGTTTTCATCTCTTGTCTGGTTCGTTTCTGCAAAAGCATGATGAATGTTATGTTTTCATAGGCTGTAAAGACAGGGATGAGATTATACGCCTGAAATACAAATCCGATATTGTGGAGCCGAAAATCGATCAGCTCCTTGTCTTTCATTCCTGTGATCCGGGTACCCTCGATTTCAACATATCCGTCGGAGGGCAGGTCCAGGCCGCCTATCATGTTCAAAAGTGTCGTTTTCCCGGATCCCGACGGCCCGCGAACGGTAGTGAATTCACCCTTTTTAAAGGTCAAGTTCACATCTCGTAATGCATGGACCGGAATGGTTTCCGGGTTGTAGACTTTGGAGAGATTTCTGGTCGTTATAACGTCCATAATGATTTCCGTATGAATTGTACACCGTATGGGACGGTTTGGTCCCGATAGATAGATATTATCGTCCGTCGTTTCATTTCAGTCTCTGACAATGTCTGCAGGATTCAGTTTTAATGCCTTGATTGCCGGATAGATGGCCGCCAGTATCGCTGTAAGTACAACAAGCAGAATAGTGAGGATATAATCCTCCCTGCCGGCCATTGGGTAGACGATGGCATCATAGCCAAACTCAGCCATTGAGTCGCCTCCCACTCCGCTAAAGTCAAAACCGACAGTTCCCAGATATTGCACGCTCAGCCAGGCGATCAGGAGGCCGGCTGCGGCTCCCGTCAGGGTGAGTATCACCGATTCCAGCATGATCATTGTAAATACACGGAGCTTGTTCATGCCGATTGCAAGCAGCATGCCAAGTTCACGCATTCGTTCAAAAATGGCCATCAGCATGGTATTTAGAATACCAAAAGCCAAAGCGAGCATGATGATGACCATGATATAAAACGTCATCGATTGGCTCATGTCGGTCATATACCGGAGTTCGGGGGAGAGTTCATACCAGGTCTCCGCTGAAATCTCTTCAAATTCCCGGTTCAGGTCTCCGGCAACCCGTTCGCTCATCGTCTGATCGTGCAGGAGGATGGCAATTTCATGGATGACGGCTCTGTCTGTAATCAGGCTGCCAAGATCCTCATTCCGTACAAAAACATTCCGTTCGTCATAGGGGTTGGAGGAAGTATTGAATAGGCCTGCAACCGTAAACGAACCGGAGATAATCTCGTTGTCAAGGTCCTGAAAGGTGAGAACCACCCGCTGCCCGATTTCGGAATTAAGCTTATCGGCCAGGCTCTCTCCGAGCAGAATCGGGTTTCGAAGATCACTATCCAGATACTCCCCCCGGGTAACATTCTCGTGAAACAAGGTCGTCTCCTGTTCCCGTACTGTATCAACTCCCCGGGCCTGGACACCGGAAGAGGTTAACGGAGACTGGATCATTGCGCCGGACAGAGTACGCCCTGTATAACTCCGGACCCGTTCATCCTGTTCCAGATAGGTGTAGAGTTCGTCTGTCTGTTCCAGAACCATCCACGGTTCCCGTTCGGTAAGAAATTCCGGGTGGTGGATTTGAACGTGAGTAAGCTCCTCGAGGATGACGTTATCAAATCGTTGCTGTAACATGCCATTGGTAAGTGCCGAGGCCATGATTCCTGCCCAAAGGCCTGCAATGATGGCTCCCAGGAGGACTCCGCTTCTGGCCGGATGTCGCCAGATATTTCTCCAGGATATGGAAAACAGCATCTTCATGTTCTTGAGGAGTCGAGAATGTTGAGGGTGTAGATTTTAATGGTCGGGTAGAAACAGATAAGCGTAGTAAGCAGAAAGATGATCATCCCCTGCCACAGAAAAATATCAGGAGCCAATGCGGTCGGCATGATCGGTTCAATCCCCCACTCCTGTACAAACTCCTCCATATCCCCGCCCAGATGTATCGGATTGTAGTAGAAGTAGAGGATGATGACAAAGCCGGACAGAAATCCGGAAAGGACACCCAGAATACTGATGGTAACGGTCTCTATAAAGAGTACCAGTGCCAGCCTGAACCGCTGCATTCCAACAGACAAAAGGATTCCGAACTCCCGGAGCCTCTCCAGGGTCATGGTGAGAATGGTGCCGAAAATCCCGAAGCCGATGACAACATAGAGGATCATCATCATGACTCTCGTTGAAGCGCGGTCAAACTCCAGTGCCTGAATCAGTTCGGGCATCAATTCTTCCCAGGAGAAAATGCGTAACTCTTCACTGTCCAGACTCTCCAGTACTGACTCTGATACTGTATCAATGTGACGAATATGCGTCGGTGTTACGAGAAGAGAAGTGATTTGATCCTCAGCAGAGAGGAGCCATTGTGCATCCGCCAGCGAGATATAGACCATTTGATTATTCATATCCCTGATCGGGTGATGAATCAGTCCGGCAACTTCAAACTTTCCTGCGGCCGTCATTCCAAACCGGCCCTGGCCAAGCAGCACCAGTGAATCTCCGACTGCCAGGTTCAGCCGGCCGGCAAGGCCTTCTCCCAATACGGCCGTACCATCTCCAGGCTCAAAAAATCGCCCTTCGGTGAGCCTCTCTTCCAGGTTATTGAGCTTGTTCTCACCATCCAGGTCTGTTCCAAGCACCATGGCTCCCCGCGTCTGCTCTTCTCCGGCGGCCAGCATGAATGTTTCAATTCTGGGAACTGTAAACTCTACCTGTTCTGCTTCGTGGCTGATCCGATCTCTGTCAGAACCGTGAAAGTGAAACGAGTTGTCGAGAGAGGGCTCATCTCTATATCGGAAATCCTGAACCTGGAGGTAGCCGGTATGGAACCGGGTCATATTCTCGATCGTAAGGTTATGGACTCCACGCTCCAGAGACTCCAAGAAAAGTGCGAAGACGACAGCAAACATGATCGATGAGACCGTGATCAGGGTCCGCCGCTTGTTTCTCCAGATATTTCTCCAGGCGAGTTTGAAGTACATGTGTTCTTCAATTAATCATCGAACTCTGCGCATGTTTTGCTGAGTAAAAAAGGATTCATCGATATCGATATTGAATTCCATTGCCTGATAGGTCATGATTGTGTGCTGATCGGGCCGGTCTTCCGGTGTGAGAGTCATTCGGGTCGGGATCGTACGGCTGCCGAGATTTTGAATACGGTCGAATTCGATTGTGTTCACAAGTTCCTCGCTCTGGCCATACTGTTCCATCCGCAACTGCATATAATTCTCCTTGCTGACCCAGATCAATACCTTGCCCCAGACGATGGGTGTATCCGGCCTGGGGATCAGTTCGAGTACCCAGCTCTCCCTGCCGTTTAGCTCCTCTTCCCTGAGAATCCGGTGTTCATAGTCATGGATTGTAGAGCTCTCCCGGACCAGGTCATCATTGGTAAAATCTGATCCCATCCAGGACTGGGACATCATAGAGGGGGGCATCTTGATGGTACGGTCTATATTGGGGATATAATTCCAGATCTCGTTGTTCCGTTTTAAAAAGGTTGTCCCCTGGTCTCTTGCAGGGGCAGTTATCAGAATGAGAGAATACTCTTCTCCCATCGCCCAGGCTTTCATGCTGACGTCCCTTGTATATCGGGGCCTCTCGATCGTCATGGTCATCTCCACATAACTTGACTCACCGCGCATCAGATCTTCCATCTGCTCGATAATTTCAGCAGCAGACTGTGCGGCAGCGGATTGTACCAGTGTAGCTGCGAGTAGTGGCAGCAATATCATGTTTGAGAGGGCGGCTAGTGGGGAAAGATGTCGGTTTGAATCCATGAAAGAGCTTTCCAACATTTATTAGTTATCGAAAAAAAACGTTACTGTCGGTTTCGTCGTTTACGCGCCTGTCAAGGGGGAGGTATTTTTGAAGATCTTCATAGAAAATGTGTACGTACATTTCCTTGCCAGGATGCAAACAATCTATGGAATGGAGATGATATGACCAAAACCGTAATTGTGAGCCGACTACAGACTCTTCGGTTCTGAAATCGGCGTTACGGGAATCAGATATGGAATGAAAAAGTAAAAATCCTGCTTTACTATAGTATGGTTCACTGCCATCTGAACTGAAAAACTCGCCATTTCACACTCTGAAAGGTCAGGGCAATCACATTTACAACAGTATGAAACTGAGTTATACCAAATTTCTCTTCTACCTCTCGCTTCTGACGGCCGCTGCACTGCTCCTGTCCGGATATGGATATCAATGGAACTTGTGGGAGCTTGGCACAGGGTTTATGGTCATGCGATACAGTGCGTATGTGGCGATCGGCCTGACGATTGTCAGTGTTTTCTCCCTGTGGTTTCTGAGAAAATCAGGTTTCAGGATCGTCTCCATGTTACTCATTACACTGCTTTTGATGGGGGCTGCGTCAGCCATGATGCTCTACTGGCAGCAGAAGGCCAGTGGTGTTCCCCCCATTCATGACATCTCAACTGACCTGGAAAATCCGCCTGAATTTGTTGCAATGGTCCGGCTGCGGGCGGATGCACCCAATCCACCGGAGTATGCCGGAGAGGAGACGGCTGTTGCGCAACGGGAAGCGTACCCCGATATACAGCCGCTCTATCTGAACGCAGATCTGCAGGATGTTATGGATCAGGCGGTTCTGTTACTCCTAAACCGAGAGTGGGATCTCGTCGCCATCAACCGCAATGAAGGGCGTATTGAGGCGACCGAAAAACTGGCCTGGTTCGGTTTTAAAGATGATGTAGTATTGAGGTTTATGGAGTCAGATCAGGGAACCCGGGTGGATATGCGTTCCAAATCGAGGATCGGAAGAGGGGATGTCGGGGTCAATGCCGACAGGATAGAAAAATTTCTCACAGACCTGGAGAGAACTGTTGAGTAGGACGACACCAGGAGTCCGGCAGACTCCTGGGAGTCTGTCGGAATTAGATAATTGTCACGAAGGGGCGCAGTAGATCAGACTAAGATTGACAGACTTCTAGGAAGGCCCCCCGCCGGAACGATGGCGAATCACGCTTGCATAGACAAGGAGGGCTGTCCCGGAGAGCAGAAAAAAATATTTTACACCCTCTTCTTCAGAGAGCAGGGTGAATCCCAGAACGAGAAATGTAATCCCGATCAGGATGATGGAGAAGAGGTGGTTTGTCGGATTCATAAGGTTGTGGATTGATTCTGCCCTGTCGGACTTGTCAGTGTCTTCACCATTTTCTGGTGTGGGATCGTTACTCCTCATTCCCGATCAGGTATGCCCGCTTTATGTAATCGATATTCGGATAGTTCTGTTGAAGAAACGCATTACCGCCTGCCCGGATAGAGTCCTGCTGCATGGACGGTTCATTTGCATATTCATCGTAGAAGGATTCAACCACATCCATTCCGGATACGATTTCGGCAACGACCGGGTATCCGGAAACGCCGCCGACCGTAAGTGTATCCAGCCGGGGTGAATTGTTCTCAAGATTGATGAAAAGCTGAGTGGTTCTGGTCTCGGCACCGGCCCTGGCAAATCCGATGGTTCCCTTTGTGTTGGCCTTCAGAACCGGTTCATCGGGAAGAGGCCGTTCATCCCAGGCGTTATTGATACTGTTGTCGTCGTGGAGTCCGAACTGGGCGACATAGCCGGGGACAACCCGAAAGATGCCGATATCTGTATAAAATTCACTTTGAATCAATTGGTACAACCGATCAACACCGGCCGGTGACCAATCTCTGAGGGAGACAATTTCAAAATCACCTTTTGTTGTTTCAAACCGGGCAGGAGCCTGCATCTCTTCCAATTCAGAATAGAGGCCAGGCTGGCAGGATAGAATGGCCAGAAGAGAAGCAAGAGAGACGAGTGTCAGGATCCTATATTTCATACGGCTTATCCAGCAAGGGTTGTTCATTCAGTAGTTCGCATGCAACCTGTCCGGACGGCGATGCTTCTGGCAGTCCAAAACGGGTCTTTCTACTACATTCTGCATAAAACCCGTCCGTATCTGTGACTGTGCATAACTGCTGTACAAGATCGAAGGTGAAATATTGTACCTGCACCTTCAAATTGTATAGTCGTCACAGTTCTAAAGAGTAACAAAGATTTTTGAGACGTTCAATTCATATCTGCTTACGGTGTTTGTCAGGCCCGGTTACCGTGTCCATCATCTACGTTTGACAGACTCCCGGGATCAGGTTCCCGATAGATGATTAAAAAGCCGCAGTTTTGGGCCGCGGCTTTTTAATCTGTAAACTATATGTTTGATTCTTTCTTTCGGCCGGATATTGTTATGAATTGTTTTGCTGACTACATTCACAAATAGTAGAAAGTTTTGAGTGGGCTTTGTTGCGGATTGTTATACAAGCTGGTGCCTGAAAGGGAAATACCCGGTACATGAATGATTTCTGACAGAGAAGTTGGTACAAACAGTTGAACATAAACAACAAATGGAGCAGGAAAATGAATTGGAAACTGTTGTTCGTTTTTACACTAGTGATGGCCTTTATGCAGGGGATCGTAACCGGGCAGGACAGTGGCCCTGAAATGGTCAGGATTGAGACGGCAGACGGGAATATTATGATTGGCAGGCTCCTTGCAGAGAGTGATGATCAATTGGTTCTGGACGTTGAGGGGATTGGAGAGATTACCGTTCAAAGGTCGAATATACGGCGGATCGATCGCATTGACCCATCCAGAATCCGTAACGGAGAGTATTGGTTCGATAACCCGCAGGGAACCCGATACTTTTTTGCACCCAACGCTATCGGGCTACGGAAAGGCCACGGATACTATCAGAATACATGGATTTTCTTCAATAATGTGAACTATGGTGTGACGGATAACTTTTCGATCGGTGGCGGACTGATCCCCGGATTTCTGCTGGGAGGGGGGCTGAGCGCAACTCCGGTCTGGATTCTGCCCAAGCTGTCGATTCCGGTTGCCAGTGACAAGGTTCATCTTGCAGCGGGAGCAATGATCGGAGGAACACTTGGATCGGATGGCGGCGGGGGCGGCCTGCTCTATGGCAGTGGAACGTTTGGGTCTACAGACAACAACGTGACTGTCGGCCTGGGATATGGATTTGCCGGTGGTGAACTGTCAGATACACCCCTGGTAAATATCAGCGGTATGTACCGGGCTAAACGAACGGTCTATCTGCTTACGGAAATCTATTTTCTGCCTGGAATCGAGGAGAGTGGGTTTGCACTTTTCGGCGGACGATGGGCACCCGAACGGTTTGCCGTAGACTTCGGAATCGTGAGCCCTCTATCTGCCAATGCCGATATCATCGGCATCCCATGGCTCGGGGTAACCATACCTTTCGGAAGGTAATTCAGGCCGGAGGTGTGTGTTCTGATTTTGCGAATATTGTCAATACACGCTTTTAGGACTGGCCTGTCTTCAGACTGAATCTTGCGTTTCATAATAGCTGAACAGGTATTCTTCCGGTTGTCAGCTTCCGAGAGCCAGCTGGAGAGTTGCATACCAGGTTCTCGGCGGGGAGGGGATAATCCCGGGGCCGGGGTAGCCGGTCGCACGTCGGGTAAAATAGGAGTTATTTAAGAGATTGTTGATACCGGCCTCAAGTCTGAACACCCGAAACGTGTAGGAGAGTGAGAGGTCAAGAACATCGTATGCCGGTATCTCTCCCCGAATACCGCTCTGGTTGTCCTTCTTGTTCTGAAGTGCATTGGAGGCATCGGTAAACTGTTTGGAGAGCCGCGTATACTGAAGCGAACCGTTCAGGTTCTTGTACCCGAAATTGATCCCGCTTTTTAGATTCAACAGGGGAATAAACTCCACCTCGTTTCCCTCCACTCCCGGAATCTCGGACTCCAGATATCGTGAATGTGTGACGGCCGTATTGACAAACAGGCTCAACCGGTAATCAGAGCCGGGATTTCCAAACATATTACTCAGGTTCCAGTCCAGCAGGCTTTCAAACCCGTACATGAAGGCACTGCCGATATTGCCTCGAAATCGAACCACACGTCCTGTTTCGATCTGTTCACCCTCGAAGTTTTCACGCACTTCGGCCCGCAGAACCTCTCCCAGCCGGTCGTCATAGAACAGGCCGAAACCACCGATATCATATGAGAGTAGATTGCTGACTCTGCCGCGAACTCCGAAATCACTTGTAAAGCCCTTTTCGTCTGAGATGTCGGGATCTACCTGAAAGGAGGGGTTCACAATACGAATGTCGTTAAAGGTTACTGAACGGTAATTCTGGGAGAAATTTCCATACAACTCGACATTTATTTTGGGCAGGTAACTGACCCCGAGGCCGAGCAGGAAAAACTGTCGTTCAAAGGATCTGTTGTCTTCCAGAGTTTCATTCAGGAGCGGATTGCCGGCCAGGTCGAAAATGATCCGTTTGTACGTCCCTTCACTTCGGGTATTGATATGTTCGAACCGAAAACCGGGAGTAATGGAGAAATGGTCGGACAGATAGAAAATGTTCTCTCCGAAAACCGCTGTATTTTGATTTGGAAACTGAAAGTCAGACTGGTTGGGGTAGGAGGAGGTATACTCCCCGTCAAGAACGAAATCCGGCTCGTCGCCTATAGAGCCCGGCCCCTGGACAGCACTGTTTCTGGATTGGTAATACTTGGTTCCAATCAGAAACACCGAGCGGCTCTCCCCGATTCGGTAGCGGTGCAGCAGACGTGCTTCGGTTCCCCAGTTCCTGAAAGTGCCGACAATCAGGTCACGGGGGGCGTCCGGGTCATCGACCTGAGAGACCCGGTTGGTTCGGAACCCGACCGCTTTCCGGGAGGCGTCCAGGCCGAAGGCATTGATACTCAATTCGGTCCTGTTTGTGAAGGAATGCTCAAACTTCACAGCCCCCAGCTTCCAGTTTACATCAAACCAGTTCCTGCTGCGGTTGCTGTACGTAGGGTCGCGGTAGAACTGGGCGTCCGTAAGGCCCCCCGGCTGCTGGGCCAGATAGTTCAGATAGGTGAACTCAACCGAGAGCTTTGTCCATTCGCCAAACTTGTAGTCCAGGTATGTATAGATGTTTTCAGACTGATAGTCGGAATGGGGACGGAAACCGGAACCCTGTTTATAGTTAAAGTATCCGTAGTACCCGAGATTGCCCGTTGTTCCGCTCAGGCTGTTGAACGAGGTGAGCAGCCGGTCGGCTCCTGCGGATTGTCTCGATGTCCATTCAAGATGTTTGTTCCGGTTTGGCGTTTTTAGCTGGAAGTTCACCAGGCCGCCAAACTGGGTGCCGTACTGCAGGGAGGCTGCACCCCGAATGATCTGGATTCGATCCAGCGCTTCGGCAGGAGGCGTATAGTAGCTCTCCGGATAGCCGAGAACATCCGCACTGATATCGTACCCGTTTTGCCGAAGATTGAAATGGGCAGAACGGTTCGGGTCCAGCCCCCTTCCACCGATATTCAACTGAAGGCCGGCGTCGCTGGATTCGTAGATATTCAGCCCTGCAACCTGGCCGTAAATCTGACGTGCATTGTTCGATGCAGTGTTGGCCACCAGGAGATCCATCAAGACTACTTCATTCTTTTTTCCGGCAAAAATCGACGTTCCTTCGACTTCCCGAAGTCGCTGAATGGTGAAAAACTCTTCCCGTTGGTCGGTAACGGCAATTTCTGAGAGTTCACGTGAAATTTTCTCCAGGAGGAGGTCATACTCGGTATCCTCTCCGGCCACAACCACGGATTTGGTGGAGAATTCATATCCCGGGGAGAATAGAAAGAGGGTGTAGGTTCCATCCGGAAGGCTGGAGATCTCATAATATCCGTTGCTGTCCGTCCGATAGGATTTTTCCAATTCATCGATATAGATCTGAACATCTGCGAGCGGTTCACCTGTCTCCAGGTTTAAAACCTGGCCAGAAAGGGCCTGCTGGGCAGAGGCCGTGAGTGGCATCATGCAGAAAACGGCTAGTACCAGATGTAGTCTATAATCCTTTAATCGTATCATCAAATGGTAAAATCCAGGTTTTGTGTTTCCAGGAAAGCTCAATCGCAGCCAAGTTAACGTCTGGGTCTATGTAGGGTTGGCTTCTCCTGCCATTCAGAGCTACAAAACTCTCCACATAGACTTCAGGGTCACGGATACCCTGATCGGCGTAGTGATCTTTCAGGTAGTGGGCATATTCCAGGATGAAATCGGGTTGTGTGGACATCTGCTTCTCCTGGAATCGGGTTAGAAACTCTGTATTGTCTACGTAAAAACGTCGCTCTGTTTGTGGATCTATAATTTTAAACTGAGCATACCCCGCCTTCTCCATCAGCATAACACGCCATGAAAATCGGTACCCCTGTTCAGTCCAGAAGAGCTCTCCGGGGTAGAGCAGATACCGGAAAGGAAACAGAAGCTGTACGATCAGAAGGAGGGAGACGGCCGTTACAGAGAGCTTTTTGGCAAAGGGTGTCGTGAAACGGTACTCTCCATCGTCGAACGTCTGTTTGTTAATTGAAAAAAGACGGGAGATAAAGCCGAGAATTTTGTGATGAAGGGATGCATCGAAAAAGATCAATGCACATGCGATCATGATATAGGGAAACATCCCGATCGGAAAAAGGATGCGGGTCAGCAGGTGGAAGATGACAACCAGGCAGAATGCGAATAGCCTGGTTCGGGGGATGAGCAGGAGAAATGGAATGCTCAGATCATAAAGCGCACCGGCCCAGCTGAATGCATAATGAGTCCACGGTTGTTGAAACAGATCGCCGAGCAGAGGCAGGGCGTACTTGGAAGGCAACCAGATCTGTAATGGCATTGCACGTAACAGCCAGTCCGAATTCAGTTTGGCCAGGCCTGCATATATATACACAATCGCCAGGAGCAGTTTGACAGCGTCGATGGTCCAGGCCGGCAGACTCTTTGCCCGGATCGCTTTCTTTCTGTAAGCATCTACAGAAAAATAGGCGTGGGCCGGGAGGAAGATCATCAGAAAGGAGAGTACACTGATGAAATAGTAGTGATTCAGGTAGGTGGTTTTGTCCATCAGCTCGATATAGGTAAAGCTGAGGAAGAATGTGATGATCGCCAGCCGGTACTTGTACCCGAGCGAAACGCACAGTGCCGACAACCCGCAGAGAATGAACAACAGGTAGGTTGCATCACCCAGCGGTTTTATCCATTCAAATCCGTAGTAGGAGAAGAAAAAGCCGGGTGCAAGATAGAGTTCTTCTATCCAGCCGTTTGCTGCAAAACGGATGATGCTCCAGACCATCAGGAGTCCGAAAAAAATCCGGAACAGGGCCAGTGGAGCCGCATCGGCCTGTTTGTTGATATAGGATGTCAGCAAAGTTAGATCCACACGTTAGTCACCATCAGCATCGATGTAGTCAACAGTGATGTCCAGCGCCTGGAGCATATCCACCTTCAGGTTGATCACATTCCTCTGCAATTCATCATAGGCCGATAACATCGAAGGGTTGTCGGTTTCGATCTGCATGGTAAAGTTATTATCGAGAGCCTGGATCTCGCTGCGGGCTGATTCAAACTGGGTGTTGATCAGTGTGCTCAGATCGCTCCCCTGCTTCATGGTATTCAGATAATCGAGGTAAGAGGCGAGGCTTTCCCCTGTTGTTGTCGAACTGAAATGGTAGCCGTTAAAAAAACGCTGGGTGGCATCAAGAGCTTCGAGTAGCAGCTCTTTTGAGAGATTTTTTCTGTAAACGGCTTCGACATGAGAGCCACTGGGTGTACCTGTAAACACTCCTGCAGGAATACCGACCTTCCCGGCGCGCAGAGCTTTTTCATAGTAGAAGATATAATCGTTCACCATCAAATCGACGGATGCATTTGCACCATTACCAGAGTTACTTACGAATTCATTTCGGAAGCCAGTCTCCCAATGGTTTAGAACCTCGTTAGTCAGGTTGTCAATTCTGGTTACAAGATCAGTCAGGTACGCTCTGTATCCTTCTGCGTGGTCACCGGTTGTATAGAAGAC
>JBBDRW010000023.1:0-11371 GCA_040905265.1 Balneolaceae bacterium
ACAGACTCCTGGGGTCGTGATAACCAAACGATGCAGGAGTTGTCGAAAAGATTTTGCCGCCCGACAAGCCCCCCTACAGACTCCCAGAGGCAGTTTCGCAGTAACCAGCCCGAATATTTCTAAAAAAAACTGGCAACATTGTCTCAACGGTGTATATTTAATAATACACGTTACCATTGGAGGCTATTATGATCGTACGAGACATTTTATCCCAAAAGGGATCTGAAATATATTCCACCTCTCCCGAAGCGACAGTATTCGATGCGATTAAAAAGATGGCTGAATACAATATCGGCGCACTTCTTGTCCTCTCCGACAAACGGCTTGTCGGCATATTGTCCGAACGGGACTACCGGAATAAAGTGATTCTGAAAGGACGGACATCAAAAGCGACACTGGTTCAGGAAATCATGACAACTGACGTCTTTCATGTAACCCCCAATGCCTCTATTGAAGAGTGTATGGCCATTATGACTGAGAAGAAATTCCGTCACCTTCCGGTCGTAAAGGATGACCAGGATATTGTCGGCGTAATCTCCATCGGGGATCTTGTGAAATCAATTATCGACAAGCAAAAAGTTGAAATCCGGTTTTTGAGAGGGTATATCAGCGGCAGTTATCCAGGATGACGGATGAGAGGGAATAGTTCTCTTTGATTAAGTACTTGTCCCAAAAAAGCCGAAGTGGGCGGACAAGTCTGCCGGTCTTCAGGAGATAATCAGTTGAATCCCTTCTATTCCCTCTCACCTATCACGTATTCAATCTTCAGGACAGCGCAGGACAAATCCTTTCTTTCGAATCGTCTCGATGTATGCGTTATCACTATGCCTGCGAATCTTCTTCCGGAGATAGCTGATATAAACATTGATATAATTGGTCTGTGTATCAAAACTGATTCCCCAGACGTTCTTTGCCAGCTCTTCCTGATTAATGATACGCCCTCTGTTTTTGATCAGGTAAACCAGCAGGCTGAACTCATTGTTGGTAAGAGGAACTTCAACACCGTTCACGTTCATTACCCTCTCTATCACATTGACTTTGATCTCCCCGCAGGTGATCTCTCTTTCACCGCCATGATTTCCACTACGGCGGACAATTGCTTCTATCCTTGCCAGCAGCTCCTCACTGTTGAACGGTTTGGTCAGGTAATCATCCGCACCTACCTTGAGACAACGTACCTTTACATCCGTCTCATGTTCTGCAGAGAGAAAGAGTACCGGGGTTGTAATTTCATTTTGGCGGATATTTGAGCAGATATCATATCCGTTTCCATCCGGCAGACGAAGGTCCAGTATGATCATGTCATAACTGTTTTCAGTCGCCATTTGCTCTCCCAATTTAGCTGTATCTGCAACTGACACGGAACTCCCTTCATGCTCAAGTACCGCTTTCACCAATGTCCTCACAGTAGGATCATCCTCAACTACCAGTATTTCCAATACATCCGGATCTTCATTACTCATAGATGATTCGTCTTTCATAGACACAATATTTACAAAAATTGATATTTAAGACCTGTTAAGAATGTAGAAAATTCTCGTAAAGTTATGAAACCGTATCTCTTAATTTTCATAGCTCTCCACAAGTTACCAAAAAGCGTTCTGCTTCGATTTTTTTCCGACTCCGGTTGCATTACAGAAAGAATAGTTCGATCATATACAGTGTCAGCTGCTTCCGGGGATAAAACAACAGCCGACATCAATGCTATTAGTTATCGGTAATCGATCAGTTTTCTAAAATTTTCATCAGATATTATTATGTCAGACATAAGATATGACTGGACAGAAGAAGAGATTGAATCAATTTATCACACCCCCCTGCTCGATCTGATCTACCGGGCTGCTACTGTACACAGAACCTGGCACGAAACCGGGGAAGTTCAGGTCTGTACCCTCCTTTCGATCAAGACCGGCGGATGTCCTGAAGATTGCGCCTACTGCCCTCAATCTGCACGCTACCAGACTGAAGTAGACGCAGAGCAAATGCTTGAACCGGAAGTGATTCTGGAAGCCGCACGAACAGCACATGCAGCAGGAAGCACCCGCTTCTGTATGGGAGCTGCATGGAGAAATGCACGCAACAATAAGGATTTCGACCGGGTAACCGAGATGGTAAAAGAGATTACCGAAATGAATATGGAAGTATGCTGTACCCTCGGAATGCTGACCGATGACCAGGCAAAAAGATTGAAAGAGGCGGGTCTTTATGCGTACAATCACAATCTCGACAGCAGTGAGGATTTCTACAACCGTATTATATCAACACGCAGCTACGAAGAGCGCCTTCAGACTCTGGATACAGTCCGAAAGAACAACATCTCCGTCTGTTGTGGCGGTATTATCGGAATGGGAGAAACTGACCAGGATCGTATCGGGCTTATCCACACACTCTCTACCATGGACCCACACCCGGAATCAGTACCGATTAACGCTTTGATCGCCGTAAAGGGAACCCCGATGGAACATCAGCCCAAGGTCCCCTGGCATGACATGGCCAGAATGATTGCAACAGCCCGAATTACGATGCCGCGCTCTATGGTCCGGCTATCGGCCGGCCGGGTCGATATGAGTATCGAAGAGCAGGCTCACTGCTTCATGGCAGGTGCAAACTCCATCTTTACGGGTGAAAAATTACTGACGACCTGTAATAATGACCTGGGTGAGGACAGGCGAATGTTTACGTTACTCGGATTAACTCCCAGAAAAGCTTTTAAAGAAGATCCGGTTACCGCGGAGACGGCGTAAACTGTCCACCTCTCGTTAGCGATAGTGTACTTGACTACCGTATTGATTAGGAATTGTCGAAGAGATTTAGCCGTTTCGCAATGCGAAAAACCGGTGCATTGCTGTAGCTACGTACCGGTTTGTTTTAAAGAAACCAAATGCAAAAAGAGTCTGTCAACCGGCGGATCTCCATATGTCTGTTTGACAAAACACGACTCACTACTCCTCCTTACCGGCAGGCAGGTGGCGACTATAAACCAATAACAGAGTTCGCTGCAGGGCGGAAGAAATATTCAGCTTCTTTAAGGCGGAAGAGAACTCATATAGCTCCTCCGCAGCTTTCCGCTCATCACCTGTAAGTTCCTCCCCACCCAGCTTTCCGATGTACCCGGCAATCGGTTCAGCAACCAGATCTCCCTTGGCTGGATGTAGCAGCATCTCCCCCTCCCCCATCAAGAACCAGTTAATATTTACACCCAGATTGTAGATTCTGATTAAAACAAGCCCACCGGGCATCGATTCTCCCTTTACATATTTTGCGAGTGCCTGTGGTTTCATTTCCAGGTTTCGTGCCAGCTCACTCACATTTCCATCATACAATTTATCGGCTATCAATTTCAGCCTTTTTCCGGTTGCGTATTTCAATTGTATGTAATTATATTATTAGTTATCGTGTTTTTAATGAAATTACATTCATTATGCTTTCAGTCTGAAACTTTCAATGTGAAAGCTAAACAAAAATGAGCAACCGGAAAAACATTCTGTACGAACTTGAGATCAGCTGCACGATTCTTAAAACAAGCATCAATGCACTGGCATCTGAGTGGGGAGTCTCTCACACTCACGTAAGAGATGTTGCCAAAGGCAAAAATCAGTCAGCCAGGATTCGAAAAATGATTCTGGCAACGATCGAGAAAGCACAAAAAATTGTCTCCTTTCATACCAATACCTGACAGGGAGAGAGACTCACTTGTTGAATTGGTTGAATTGAGGCTGGTGCGAAAATTGAATGCAGTAGTATCCAACTATCAAGGAAGATAGGATTCGCAATTTTACTGTAAATTTGATATCTACAAAACAACTACGTACATACTCTATTGACTACTTTCCATTTGTCGTACAATCGATTGTAATTGATCAGCCTGTACATCCGGGACTAAACCTTCAGGCAGCTTTAATTCTCCGTACTCCGGAATTTCAAACGATCCAAACGACTCTCGTACTGCCATGATACTGAAAACCTATCAGAATGAAGCAAACCGACTGAAGAAACTGGTAACGGAGAAAGCATTACACAAAGATTCTTCCATGAGCAAGCAGAAGATGTGCAAAATCCTCGGCCTGACATTGATGAAACTTCACCTGATGTTTACGCGGAATTTTGATATGAGTTATTCCGACTTCATCAACAATCTTCGGGTCATTGAAGCGAAAAAACTTCTTGCCGACCCAACCCACAGAGACCGGAAAAAGGTCGAGATAGCGAGACTGTCAGGATTTGGAAGCCTATCGCAGTTTAATGTGATGTTTAAGCGAATATCCGGAATGACACCGAGCGAATACAGTGTATTCCACCGGAACTTTGTGGAGCTCACCGGAGAGAATCCACCACTTTCGGAAACACCTGAACTGGAGCTGCTGCTGAAGGGCTTAAAAGATTAGAAAATTCTAACGAAGATTTTTGTAACAAATACCCCCCAGGTTTCTCCTTATAGATAGAGTGAAGAATTCTATCAATAATGGAGATCTTTATGCAAAAACCTTTTAATGAGGGTCAGAAGGCAGATTTGATGCGTATTATCGACTCAGAAAAGCCATACTTAAGGGACAACGTCCGGAGACGACGTATCGAAATCGCTCTCAAACTAGAGCTTTCAACTCACGACCTGGATCGGCTTTCGAAAGAGTGTTACGGTAAACCCTTTACAGATCTGATGTATGAGCGGAGAGTGAAAAGAGCCAAGCAGATACTTGCAGACCCACGTTATCAGGAGATGAAGATCTCTGAGATTGCATTCGATTGCGGGTTCGGAAATTTGTGTGACTTCAATCTCTACTTTAAAGATCTGGAAGAGATTAGCCCGACCGAGTACAGAGCTTTTCACATGAACTTCAGAAAAGTGATGGGAATGTCTCCCACGGAGTACCAAACCCAGTAGATAAGTGTAGAGTAGATTGCTACTCTGTATGCGCGGGTTTCCATGAACCAAACGCTCATTAGAAAATATACAAACCAGCCATTCATCTCTCTGTACCTGCTCCGGATAGCTTTCAGTACCAAATATTATTTGACTACCCAGGTTTCCGGGCCTGCAAGCAATGCATCCAGATCGGGTTTTCCCTGCCGTTCCAGGGCTGCCTGAAGCTGTGCATTCACTCCGTCATCGTAACAGGGACGGTCTACAGCGTAGAGCACCCCGAATGGCCTCGGCATATGCTCATCATGTTCGTTGGTCGGGCTGTCAAAAAACCTTGAGAGAAGCCACGCTTTGGTTCGGTCCGACTCATCGTGAACCCAGAGATCCTCTTTGGAGTAGTTTCCATCTTCCAGAGAGACAATTTCCGGTTTGAGTCCGTCAAGCCGAACCCCTTTCTCTCCGCCGGATCCAAATATCAACGGCTCACCCTGCTCCAGATAGATGGTTTCGGTTGGGCGAGTCTTCTTATCGGTGAACAGCTCAAAAGCGCCGTCATTAAATACGATACAGTTTTGATAAATCTCCAGCATGGATGCTCCATTGTGCTGATGTGTCCGATGAATCATCTCTTTCAAGTGTTTCGGATCTCGATCCATCGCCCGTGCAACAAAACTTGAATCCGCACCCAGGCTCAATGCGAGTGGGTTGAACGGATGATCTACTGAACCGAAAGGCGTCGATTTTGTCACGGATCCTGCCGGTGCCGTTGGCGAGTACTGGCCTTTGGTCAGTCCATAGATCTGGTTGTTAAAGAGAAGCAGATTTACATTCACATTCCGGCGAAGAAGCTGCACGAAATGGTTCGCACCGATCGAGAGTGAGTCCCCATCTCCCGTAATGATCCAGACGCTGAGATCAGGACGGGCCGTTTTAAGGCCGGTGGCGATAGCAGGCGCTCTGCCATGGATCGAGTGCATACCGTACGTATTCATATAGTAGGGAAACCTGGCGGCACATCCGATCCCGGAAATAAATACAATATCCTCTTTTCGGATTCCCAGCTCCGGCATAGAGTTCTGAACCTGTTTCAGAATCGTGTAGTCACCGCAACCGGGGCACCAGCGTACATCCTGGTCTGATGCGAAATCCTTTCCGGAGTAATTCGGCAACTCTGCTTCTCGATGTCCGTTCTTTTTCAGATGTGTCGTTACTTCAAATTCCATCATTCTTCCTTTTTTGGATTAACCTTCTACAGATTCAGGCTTCAGTACAGTGAGTATCTCCTGCTTTAACTCCTCAACACCGAATGGCCGTCCTTTAATCTTGTTGATGCCACGTGCGGGTATCATGAATTCAGCCCGAATCAAACGAACAAGCTGTCCATCATTGATTTCGGGGACCAATACATGGTCATACCCGTTCAACAGCTCTTCCAGATTTTTCGGAAACGGACTGATATATCGGAGGTGGATTTGTGCGATATCCATCCCCTCCTGCCTTAACTCATGTACGACAGTCCGAATGGTTCCATAGGTTGACCCCCAGCCGACGACAACCGCTTCACCCTTGATACCCCCCTGATCCACATTCTGAAGCGGGATATGGTTGGCAATGGCATCCCGTTTCGCCTTGCGCAGTCTGACCATTTTTTCATGGTTTTCGGGGTCATAGGAGACGTCGCCGGTTTCGTGTTGTTTCTCTAACCCCCCGACCCGGTGTTCGATTCCCGGTGTACCGGGAATCGCCCAGGGGCGGACAAACCGTTCATCCCGGATATAGGGCAGAAACTTTTCACTCTCTTCGGATCTCGGGGGTGAAAACTCAATCTCGATCTTCTTCAGTTCAGACTGCTTTGGAAACTTCCACGGCTCAGAACCGTTACCCAGATACCCATCCGAAAGAAACATAACTGGAATCATATGCTCCAGAGCGATACGGCATGCCTCGAATACCATCTCAAAGCAGTCGGCCGGTGATGCAGGTGCTACAATAGCCATCGGGCTTTCTCCATTTCTACCATAGACTGCCTGCATCAGGTCAGACTGTTCCGTTTTGGTCGGCATTCCGGTTGAAGGGCCGGCTCGCTGAACATTCAGGATAACAAGCGGGAGCTCCAGGATCACTGCCAGTCCAATCGCTTCTCCCTTCAAGGCTATACCGGGGCCGGAAGAACTGGTTACACCGAGTGCGCCACCAAAAGAGGCCCCGATAGCGGAGGAGACAGCCGCAATCTCATCTTCCGCCTGAAACGTATAGATTCCAAAATTTTTCCGGCCGGAGAGTCCGTGAAGAACTTCAGATGCAGGAGTAATGGGATAAGAGCCGTAAAAGAGCGGCAGATTACTCTGTTGCGATGCTGCTACCAGCCCCAGTACTGTAGCATCATTTCCTGTTATATTCCGGTAGGTTCCAGACGGAATCGAAGCCTCTTTCACGGTATATCGTGATGTGAAAACTTCTGTTGTCTCTCCATAGTGGTAACCCGCCTTGAGAACTCTGATATTCGCATCGGCGATCTCAGGTTTCTTTTTGAATTTTCGTTCCAGGAACCCAAGAGTGGAGTCGAGCGGCCGGCTGTACATCCAGTAAAGAAGGCCCAAAACGAACATGTTTTTGCAGCGGTCGACGTCTTTGTGAGAGAGTTCGCTGTCGGAGAGGCACTCCCTGGTCAACTTGGTTACATCCACTTCCAACAACGTATAATCAGAAAGAGTCCCGTCTTCAAGGGGATTTTCATCCTCACCGTACTTGGCCAGATTCAGGTTTCGTTTGTCGAATCCAGAACTATTTGCAATAACCACTCCCCCCTTTCGCAGCAGGGAGAGATTTGCTTTTAGTGCCGCAGAGTTCATGACTACCAGAACATCACAGATATCCCCAGGCGTTAGAATCTCTTTGCTCCCAAAATGGAGCTGAAAGGAGGAGACACCGGCAACAGTACCCGCAGGAGCACGGATTTCTGCCGGAAACTCCGGTAGCGTCCTCAGGTCATTCCCCTGAAAAGCTGCAGTATTGGTAAAGAGCGAACCGGTCAACTGCATTCCATCTCCGGAATCGCCGGCGAATCGAATGGTTACTTCTTCCCTGATAAGATCTTGTTTTTCCATAATGATATCGAGATTATATGTATCCTGTCAGACGGGTTTGGTCTCCGGCAGCACATAACAAATGGATCGGCAGGAGATGTGTAATTGCGAACGGTTCGGAAGAAATGGTTCATCAGATACCAAAACTAGAGAGAGAGGTACATACCACCCCGCTAATGGGGAGGTCCGTTCTGTATCTGACAGCAACTTCATCGGAGATCTGTAGCATCCGCAGCATAGAGGATAGAATGATTCATTCAGCTGTAAGACAATGTAACCTATTGTGACTCTTTTTTCAACGGATGAACCCAGATTAAATTATTTCGGAAACAACCAGGGTGAGGCAGTACCCATTCAGGAAGCTGCAGGCAGCGCAACAGTCTCATCTGCGAGCCTGACGACACGATTCACTTTATAGAGCAGATTGTGAATCCTTCGTTCCAGATACCGGTGTACATTGTTTATACTCTCGAACTCAGAGAGTGAAAGCTGAAAGTAAGAGATCAGATTTATGGAAGTGAGATATTTTCCATACTCGTCTCCCTCAATTTCGATATGCCATCGGGTGATAATATCATCTTTTCTGAGCAGTTCATTCACTTCCCGGCTTGTGTCAGACATCCAGGAACTGGCTGCGTTGATCCGATAGTTACTGTCACCATTGGTTGTCTTTGGCTGACATTTGTCAACATCAAAATACCAGATCACTTCAATATCGATCACAGGGTCTATCTCGACATCCGTCAGGTGGGGTGATTTCAGGAGCGGATGTTTTTCAGTCCCTTCCAGCTGTTGTGCCAGCCGGGTCTCTTTGAACCGGTCCCAGTCAAAATTGAAAGTAATCGAGTCCAGGTGCCGGGTTGAACCGGACAGATCAATTTCAATCTCCAGTCCGGTTGCATTGATTCGTGTCTCTTCCCAGAACCTAAATTTCGTTACCTTGATATTTCTCCTGTCCAGTGATGCTTTTATTTTATTAACCACTGAATGAAAGATCGGGTACTGCATATTCTCCGGATCGTTTACTATGTTTTTGGGCCACTACCTCCAGGAGGTTTTGCATCCGCCGGCCGGCGGATTGCTCAATATCATCGTTATCACTCCGCTATCGCTACGTGGGATAACAGAGGAGCGGGATTTTAAAATCCTCCTAACAGTAAGTCTCTTGGAAACCATGAATAATTACTACACGCTAATATATCAAACAGAGCATCTAAAAAACAAATTGGAAGGTGCCCGGTTTCAATTCTCAATCTCTCCACATAAAAGTGTGTGGGAAGGCTATTTTGAGCTCTCGTCTGGAGAGAATGAACGTCTGATATTTAGCAGCAGGCCCGGTGAAATAGCACTCTTTTCATCTCAGTGGCGGGCTCCAAAAAAGAACAATGTTCTGAACTTTTTTGACTCACTGCAACAAATCCAGGTTACCCGGGTTGAATTGGCTGATGGCGACCGGTGGATTACCATAGAATTTGAGACGGGGGTTCAGCTCCGCTTCCGTATGTTCAGTTCTCAGGCAAATATCCTGTTGACCCGGGAAGAAGGTATTATTGATGCTTTTAAAAATCCGGGCTCGTTGATCGGTACTCAGCCGCCAGCACCGCGGCCCCTCACATCGAACCGAAGTAACCCTTCGAACGACATATCCCCAAAAAAACAGATACTACAAGTTGACCAGGCATTTCCCAGACCGCTGATCCCTCTCGTCATCCGACACTTTCGCCTGGAAGAGCGAACGGCTGATGAAGTTCTGCAGGTCGTCCGGAATCTTCAGAAAGCAATGCTGGAAAACCCTGAATTCCGGGTACTTCAAGATGGGAATTTCACTCTTCTCTCCGAGGAGTTACTGCCGGAAGAGACTCTGGAGAGATTCAGCCATATCAATGAGGCAGTTACCTATCTGTATTACAACAGGTCTCATCAACGAAGATTCTCTGCAAAGAAAAAAGGCCTGAATGCCGCGGTAGAAGAGGAGTTGTCAAGAAATAAAAAACGGCTCGATCAACTTGAAAACGCAGAAAAAGCACTGGAGAGAGCGGAGCAGTATGAACAGGCCGGACACCTGCTGATGGCACGTGCGCACGAGTCTATTCCCCCGGATGCTGAATCCATACAGGTAACCAACTTTTATAAAAACAACCGAACGGAAACCATCTCTGTAAAACCGGAACTGAGTGTAGCTGAAAATGCCCGTTTATACTACGAACGCTCTTCGAAAGCAAAAAAACGGGTAGAGGCAAATAAACTGAGAGAACAGGAGATTCAAAAAGAGATTCCCCGACTGGAAGAGTTGCTGGAAGAACTGAACTCACTGGCCAGGCTCCATGAATTGGAGGAGTGGGGAAAAAACCGGGAAGAAGAACTCCGGAGACTGGGCCTGCTGGAGAAACGGCAGCAGAAACAGTCTCTTCCTTACAGACGGATTACGATCGACGGTTACGAAGTTTGGATCGGAAAAAATGCAAAAAGCAACGATGAACTTACAAGCCGCGCTCACAAAGAGGATATCTGGCTGCACGCCCGGGGTGTGCCAGGATCCCACACAGTCATCCGTATGGAGAACGACAAGGGGTACCCACAGAAAAAGACTCTCCTTCGGGTGGCCTCCCATGCCGCCTGGCACTCATCAGCCCGTACATCAAAACTGGTTCCAGTCATGGTCACCAAACGAAAGTATGTGAGTAAACCGAAGGGGGCCCCGGCAGGAGCTGTCCGGGTCGGGCAGGAGTCCGTTGAAATGGTACGGCCCGAACCAACCTGAAGATGTTCCAGCTGGTAGACGTTTTAACTGGTAATCTGTTATATTCCGATGGCATGCAACGGAAACAAAGAGTGGACAGGAAGAACTCAATCCTGGGATGAGACAGAAAGAGAAGCTGATATTTCTATGTGGTATGATGGGGTCAGGCAAGACCACCATCGGAAAGGTTCTGGCCGAAAAACTTGCCCTTCCCTTTTCAGATCTGGATGATGAAATTGTTAAAAGAGAGCAGGCGTTGATTCCGGAGATCTTTTCCAAACATGGAGAAGAGTACTTTCGTGAGAGAGAACGCAGGACCCTTGAGGAGCTGTCACGTCTTCCGGCAGGAGTGGTCGCCCTCGGAGGTGGTGCTCTCCAAAATCGGGAGATTACAGAGGGCTTGAAGCAGCAGGGCCGGTTGATTTTTTTAGATGCTCCGATATCTGTACTTTTAAGCCGGTTACAAAATGACAAAAGCAGGCCACTCCTGAACCGAACCGGCCAGGAGTCCCCTGCAGAAAAATTACAGAGACTATACAGAGAGCGCAGGCCAAGATACGCGCAGGCTCACATCACGATCCGGATTGGAACGGAGAGCCCCGCTGAAATCGCTGAAGCGATTCTGGTAAGATTGAAGGATTATGAACGCTGACCTGACTATTACGACACAATCCCACACATGTC
>JBBDRW010000024.1:0-11270 GCA_040905265.1 Balneolaceae bacterium
GAAGAAAGTATTGGGTCAGGTAAGCAATCCGGACCTGGTGGTTCTGGATACGATGAACTTCTGGATTGAGGGAGCTGCCGATGCATTGAAGGAGACACTAAAAGAGGTGGATATGCTGGTCGTAAACGACTCTGAAGCAAGAGAGCTTGCCGGTGAGCCTAATCTTGTAAAAGCGGCTGATATTATCCGGGCGATGGGGCCCCGGACACTGATAATCAAAAAAGGGGAGCATGGTGCACTTCTCTTTTCAGAAGATGAAATCTTTTCTGCACCTGCTTTTCCTGTGCTTGACATTTATGACCCGACCGGCGCCGGAGATACGTTTATGGGTGGTTTGTTAGGATGGCTGGCATATACAAATGATTTGAGTTCTTCCAATATGCGTCGGGCCGTTATCTTTGGATCGGTGATGGCCAGCTTCTGTGTTGAGAAGTTCGGGCCGGAACGGCTCACAACGCTCCGGGAAGAGGAGATCAATGAACGGTATCTCGAGTTCCGAAAACTGAGTGAAATCCCCCTCGTTGAACGATGACAGACTCTTTTGCCGTATAGTTCGCCCGAAGTGCAGCTCTCCCGGGAAAGAATCCAAAGGTCTATAGCGGTTTGAGGCAATTGACAGGAATCGGGCCGGAGTGGATTTTTTCCCTGGAGCCCCGCACTTCGCGGCTAGATTATTCTGACTTCTGTATTCTATAAATTCAGTTCAAGCTGGATATAGAATGTCAAGTCGTTTCCGGCACCGATGGGGTATTCAACATGCGGCCGGTTCAACAGATTTTTAATAAACAGGCTCAGTCGCAATCGGTTTTCCCACAGGGATTTCCGGCCGCCTACTTCCAGGTTTGACCTCGGTCCGGTTTTCATCTGGTATCTCCCCTCCACCAGGCCCTGTTGATCCCTGTAACTCTCACCGTCTGCTTTTTCAAAATCACTCCAGGCAGCTGAAGATTGTGCCTGCAGGCCGCTCCAGAGCTCAAACCCATTGACCGGTTTCCAACTGGTAGTGATACGCAGCCTCTCTGCCGGGATGTTTTCAAGGACAGATCTCATTGGGGCAGTTCCGGATAGTACCCGATGGCCGCCAATGAATAGCATATAACTTAAAGACTCGCCGGTTTTCAGCTGAATGCGTGCATGGATTCCTGTAGTGGTCGCTTCTCCGTCCGGATACAAGGTGACACCGTTGTGTTCAAACCACTGATGCGGGCGTACTATTTGGTATTTCTGTTCGCTGAGGAGGACCCCCCGGTGATGCCTGAGGTATCCGCCGAGCTGAACGGAGAGGGTTTCACTCGTTTCCATCTGCCACTCCAGGCTTGCCGAGAGAAGGGAAGAGGAGCGTATCTCCTGTATACTGTCATAGGAGATCTCCAGGTCAGATAGAGTGGTGTACCCGTTGGCGGCCCAGAACCACAAGCCCTGTGATTCGGCAGCGAGCCGCTCACTAAAGGAGAGGGAGGAGTGGAGCCGCTGGTTTTGTTTCAGTTGCCACAGAGCAGCGAATGTACTTTTGACAGCCCGGGAGTTTCGGTCGGATGAAAACTGGAAGTCCCATGTTGTTTGAAGCGATGAATGGATGAATTCATGCCACTGGTGATAGTAATGCCATATTGATTCATGGATCTGGCCCTGTTGAAACGCACCTGTTGCACGTGTCGACTCAAGGCGAGTTCCAATCTCAACCTGTCTTCTGGCAGCTGTCCGGCGCCATCCAAATTGATGTGACCAGCGTGCCGCCTGAAATCGAAGATCCAGATTTTCACGGTTTGGAGCATATCCTGGATTCCACTCCTGCCACGCGGATTTGAGCAACAGAGTCGACTGTTCGCCCAGGGGGACAGTTCCCGCAGCACCCAGTAACCGATTCTGAAATTCTACAGGCAGATCTCGTCCATAGGGTCGAAGGAACAGAATGTCTCGTTGATGTGTCTGTCCTGCCTGCAGTGAGAAAGATCCCGCATCTCCGTGATGCCCTCCCCGAACATATACGGCCTTTCTACTTGCTTTCGGAGTTTCAAACAGTGGCTCTGGAGGGCCGGTGAAGAGCATGTCCTTGATTCTCCGTTCGACAGGGGTATCGGTTGTTCGGTGAACCAGGGCGGAGTAGCTTCCATGCAGAAACCATCCATCTCTGCGATATCCCAACAGCAAGTCTGCATCCGGGCCCACACGTTCTTCATTGGGCGTCCGGATCTCTGTAAATTCAAATGGGCCGGGGTCGTGGATCTCATTACCAGCCATAATTCTCCCCTCTGCAATCCATCCTTCATGGTTTCTGCCGGTGATGATGTGTATGAGGCCGCGATCCGTGAAGTGGCCTTGATAAATCTGTGGTGAATGGATTACGATCACTTTTTCGATTTGATGCAGAGAGACCGGCGCCAGATTGAGTTGTTGCCAATTCAGAATTTGTACTTCGACTTTCTGTTCATCAATCAGAAGCGTCCAACCAGCCCCCTCTATGGGTGAGAGCCCTGTTACAGCGGCATGGAAGTCCTGGCCATTCACACTATAGCCTGACCAGTGATCCATGAGTGTGAAGAGCTCATGCAGGCGTGTAATACCGCTCTCACGGATCTCCTTACCGGTGATTACAGTCTGAAATCCGGAACCCTTCTGATTCTGTGAGAGCGTATCGGTAACTGATTGAGCCATCGGCTCTGCCGGCACTCCCAAAACGAATAAGAAAAGAGCCAGTAATCCGGTTGCAAGTGGCAGATGACATTTCATCGCAGAAAGGATTTGAGCCAGCCCGGTGTATCAAACCGGTATTCCAGCCCGACAGTCAATCTCCGATCGTCTATCCGGTGATAAGTATAAATACGGGTCTGTTGCAGCCGTGCCTGCAGAGTGGTTCTGTCTGTCAGGCGGAGAGTGAGTCTGCCCGAAAAGCCGGCTGAAAATTCACTTTCCGGGTACTCAAACGGGCCTTTTCCTGTTTGATAGAAAAAACTGTTTCCAATCAATATCCCTCCGAAGAGAGTGATACGGCTGCCGATCCGAACAGGAATACCCCAGGTCATAGAAGTTTGAATATTGGTGAGGCCGGGTTGAACTTCCGGTTCCTTTGAGATGTAGGGCAGCCTGGCTGCATGGAGCTCAAGCTCACCGAGGTAGAACGGAGTTCTCCACCAGACGGCGAAACCGGTACCTCTGCTCCAGTATTCTGTCAGCTCGCTGTCAGTCAGATGAGTGGAGAAGCCTGCGCCGAGTGTTGACGTTTCAAATGGTGACTGGCCCCTGGCAGTCAGGAACGTTCCCGTTAATAGAAGGAGAAGAGCCGGGAAGATCTGTCTGAAGCAGTACATGGGTTCAGGGGGAACTCAATGGGTTGGTTACCTGCTTCGGCTCTTTAATTCAGCGGCAATTCGATCCAGAGGGATTCCCTTCTGTACGAGAAGCACGGTCAGATGATAGATAAGATCCGCCGTTTCGTAAATGATCTCCTCCTCCTGATCACTCATAGAAGCGATGAGAACTTCGACAGCCTCTTCCCCAACTTTCTGTATAACCTTTTCAACACCTTCCTGAAAAAGACTTGTCGTATATGAACCCTTCGGCATCTCCTCCTTCCGGCTTTTCAGGAGCTCTTCCAGTTCATAGAGAAACAGCAATTCTTGTGTTGGTGAGTCTGACATGTCAATCTTCTTGTGGTTTGGTTCCAGTTACAATTCATCAAAAAGTAATCAATGATGAGATCAATTGAACCGGATTATTCAGGTTGCCCCGGCCATTCGTACGGGAATCCCTTTCTCTTTCATTGCACGTTTGAGGCTGGCGATCTCGATTTCCCGAAAGTGAAAAATACTGGCAGCCAATACCGCATCCGCCAGCCCGGTACGAATTGCTTCCTGACAATGTTTGATGGTTCCCGCTCCACCGCTGGCAATGACCGGGATTGTAACTTTCCGGTTCACCTGCTGGAGCAGGTCGAGATCAAAGCCGGATTTGGTACCGTCCCGGTCCATACTGGTCAGCAGGATCTCTCCTGCACCTCGCTTTTCACACTCGATCATCCAGTCAATGGCGTTGATACCGGTCGCTACCGACCCTCCGCTTACGTAGACTTCCCAGTGGTCTCCATGCTGTTTGGCATCCACGGCTGCGACAATTGCCTGTGAGCCGAAGCGGTCGGCCGCCTCTGTTATCAGGTTCGGGTTCCGGACGATTGCACTGTTCAGGGAAACTTTGTCCGCCCCGGCCTGCAGGATATCACCGATCTGATCCACGGAACTGATGCCACCGCCAACTGTAAACGGGATGTTGATCTCTTTGGCAATTTTTTTAACGAGCCCAACGAGAGTCTTCCGCTTCTCTTTGGTTGCAGTAATGTCGAGAAAAACCAGTTCGTCGGCACCTTCGTCGGTATACCGTTTTGCCAGTTCCACCGGATCTCCGGCATCCCGCAACCCGACAAAGTTTACCCCTTTGACGGTGCGTCCGTCCTTAATATCCAGGCAGGGTATGATTCGTTTTGTAAGCATATTTTTTAAGAATTCTCTATTCTATACTCTCGCTCCAAGTTCCGCAAGCGTTACTCGCCCTTCATAGTAAGCTTTGCCGACGATTGCTCCGGCTACACCTGTCTCTGCCAGAGAGTTCAAATCCTCTATAGAAGAGACTCCTCCGGAGGCAATCCAGTTCTGATCCGGGAATCGATTCTGAAGGTCTCTGTACATTTCGATATTTGGCCCTTCCAGAGTTCCGTCTCTGGAGATATCTGTACTGACAATGGTGGTCAGGCCGGAACTCGCCATCGGTTGTAAAAAATCCTCTATGGACCTGTCCGAGGTCTCAAGCCAGCCGCCATAGGCCATTTTTCCATCCTTCAGATCCAGGCCGAGAATGCACCGGCTACTGTAGGCCTCCAGCGATCGAAGCCATTCGTCCGGCTTCTTTACCGCCATGGAAGAACAGATTACTTGTGATATCCCGGCATCCAGAAGCATCTTTACATCCTGATAGGAGCGGACGCCTCCTCCGGTTTGAACCGACACACCCAGTTCTTCGATAATGGCGCGAATATGTACAAGATTTTCAAACCGCCCGCTTTTGGCGCCATTAAGGTCAACGATATGGATATGGCCAAATCCGGCATCCCGAAAGATTCGGGCCTGGTCAAGCGGACGGCTGCTATATACTTTCTTCTGTTGATAGTCGCCTTTGGTAAGTCGGACGACTTCACCATCCAACAGGTCGATGGCCGGTATGATATTCATAAACTCTTGTGGATAAAACGTTGGGTGATTTTCAGGAAGTTTTTCAGCAGCAGTGATCCAGCCTCCCCCGATTTTTCAGGGTGAAACTGAACCCCCATAAAATTATTTTTTGCTGCTACAGCAGAAAATTTATCTATGTATTCACATGATGCGAGTGTATACTCATTCATGGGTGCATAGTAACTGTGTACAAAATAGTAGTAGTGGTTTTCACGAAATCCCTTAAAAAGAGGGTGCGTTTTTATGACGTCTATTTGATTCCACCCCATGTGTGGTACTTTGGCTCTGGATGAATCAAACTTCTGCAGCCTGCCAGGCAGAACCCCGAGGGTTTCGACGGCACCTTCTTCGGTGAACTCATACATCAACTGCATTCCGAGACAGATACCCAAAACCGGTTTGGAAGTATTCCGAAGCCAGTGGTCCAGATTCCGGCTCTTCAGATCTTCCATGGCAGAGGATGCGTGGCCGACACCCGGGAACAGGATCGCATCACACCGGTCCAGTTCCTCCGACCGGTCAGATATAATATAACTGGCCCTCAACCGGTCCAGGGCATTAGAGACTGATGCCAGATTACCGGATCTGTATTTTATGATTCCAATCATTTGTGTAAGAATATAGAATTTACAATGTCCCCTTGGAACTCGGGAGAATGTGCCGGGCACGTTCGGTTCTTGTTACGGCAAACCGAAGAGCTCTTGCAAATCCTTTAAAGATCGACTCAATTTTGTGATGCTCGTTTGTCCCTTCGGCCCGGATCTGCAGTGTTGCCTTCAGATTCATGGCCAGGGTATGGAAAAAATGTTCCGCCATTTCCAGCGGGAAATCCCCGACATACTCGCGCCCAAACGATACATCCCAGACAAGATAGGGCCGGTTGGACAGGTCGATTGAGACTTCGGCACGTGCTTCATCCATCGGTAACAAAAACCCGTATCTCTGGATTCCCGTTTTGTCCCGTCCACACGCTTCATAGATCGTCTCACCCAGCAAGATCGCCACATCTTCAATGGTGTGGTGTTCATCCACCTGCAGGTCACCACTGCATGTGAGTTCGAGGTCGATCAGACCGTGACGTGCTATCTGCTCGAGCATGTGGTCAAAAAAGTTGAGCCCGGTACGGATGGAGCTCTTCCCCGTTCCGTCAATATTTAGAGATATCTTACAATCGGTTTCAGATGTCGTCCGCTTGCCGGAAGCTTTTCGTACGGGAAAGAGGTAGTTCTGAATGAGTTCAGGCCAGTTCGTGCCGGTGGCCGATGGGGTCCCGCCGGTACGAAGTTCCAGTTCTCCCCCTTTCGGGTTGAGTGACAGCAGAGCGTCAGAATTCTCCCGATTTGATCCGGAGGGGGAGAGCCCCTCATTCCCAATGAGGCGTTGTTGCTGCGGGGAAAGCTCCGCCGGGTCGAAGTTCACCTCATGGCTGAGGTCAATCAGCCGGCGAAGTCCATAGAGTGCTCCGGGCCGCAGGAGATCCGTATCCTCTCCGGCAAGAGCTGTTTGGTCAATCCATATGTTCATGGCAGCACCTGTTTCAGGGTGGATAGAAATCGTTCATTCTCTTCGGGCATACCAACTGTAACCCGAAGGCAATCCTCACATCGCGGTTCATTTCCCCGATACCGGATGATGACACCCCGGGATGCCAGTTCCCGGTAGACCTCCAGAGCATCATCAATCCGGAAGAGCAGGAAGTTTGCATCGGAAGGGAAAACCTTTCTGACCGCTTTCATACCGGACAGAGCTTTTGCCAGCCGCTTTCGCTCTGCGATCACTTTCTCAATCGTGGCCTGGATCTGGCCCAGTTTGTCAAATGCCTGAAGAGCTGTATCTGCTGTCAGTTTATTGATGTTGTAGGGAGCTTTGACCTTCATCATATATCGGATGACGGCAACATCGGCAATCGCAATACCCAGACGGACTCCCGCCATTCCAAACGATTTGGAGAGGGTCTGCAGGACGACCAGGTTGGGGTACTTCTCTACAAGTCCGGCAGCCGATTTCTCACTGCTAAAGTCAATATACGCTTCATCCAGAACAACAATACCCGGAAACTGCCCGATCAACCTGATCATCCTCTCCCTTTCAAGAAAATTTCCGGTCGGGTTGTTCGGCGAGCAGAGAAAGAGGATTTTCGTACGGGCGTCTGCTTTTGAGAGGATCGCGTCAGGGTCCGGCTGCAGGGATTCATCCAGTAATACAGACTTGACAGCGACATCGTTGATTCTGGCTGATACTTTGTACATCCCGTATGTCGGAGGTGTGATCAAAATAGCATCTTCCCCCGGTTTGCAAAATATTCGGATCAGGAGATCGATCGGTTCGTCACTCCCGACTCCGAGGAAGATATTCTCATGATCCACTCCCCGGAAGGCTGCGACCCGTTTTCTCAACGGATCCTGGGTAGGCGAAGGGTACCGGTTGAGCTGAAGTGAACCATCAAACGGAGAACCAAACGCATTCTCGTTTGCATCCAGCAGTAACCCGCTGTCAAAGTCATCTCTGGCACTCCGGTAGGGGGAGAGGTCCCGGATGTTCGGGCGGACCAGCTCGTCAATATTGATACGATTCCCTGCCATCTTCTTATCCATTGTTCAGTTTCTCCAGCCGGCGGGAGACTGCCAGCCGGTGCGCGTCCAGACCCTCCATACCGGCAAGTGTCTCTACTGTTGGTCCGATATGTTTTAACCCGTCAGGTGTCGCCTCCTGAAACGTGATCGACTTCTGAAACGATGAGAGAGAAACACCACTATACATCCGTGCATATCCGTAGGTGGGGAGTGTATGGTTCGTTCCCGAGGCATAATCCCCCAGGCTCTCCGGAGTCCATCCACCCAGAAAGACCGACCCTGCATGTTCTACCCGGTCCATTAATTCAACAGCATTTCTGCAATTCAGAATCAGATGTTCAGGTGCATACCGGTTGGAAAAATCGAGTGCCTCTTCGACGCGATCCGCCAAAACGATAAAGCTGTGGGCGAGTGCGTCGGTGGCAATGGATACCCTCGGGAGCTCCCCGAGCTGTCTCTCCAGGGCAGTCTCCAGTTCTTCCAGGTCAAATCCGGACACGGCCGCAAGAACGACCTGGCTGTCCGGGCCATGCTCGGCCTGGGATAACAGGTCTGCAGCAACGAAATCGGGATCGGCCGTTTCATCGGCAATAATGAGCAGTTCTGACGGCCCGGCCGGCAGATCGATCGAAACCATCGCTTCACTGTTTTGTAACAACATTTTGGCGGCCGTAACATACTGATTTCCCGGCCCGAAAAGCTTGTCAACTCCCGGGACCGATTCGCTTCCCCATGCCAGCGCGGCAATCGCCTGGGCTCCTCCGGCGAGGAGGATTTTTTTTGCACCGATCTTTTGTGCGACATAGGCGATTGCCGGTGGAACTGAACCGTTCCGGTCCGGTGGTGTCGCAAGGATAATCGTTTCGCAGCCGGCAGTTAGTGCCGGCACTCCCAGCATGACAGCCGTGGATGGAAGGGGCGCACTGCCGCCCGGCACATAGAGGCCGACCTTCTCAATTGGTCGAATGACCCTGGAGCAGGTGACACCCGGCATTGTTTCCACCTCCAGGTTCATCGACATCTGTTCCCGGTGGAACCGGTGGACATTTCGCATGGCGATATCGAGGGCATGTTTCTCTTCGTCCGGCAATGTTACATCAAGTGATTCAGGATCGACCACAATGTCCCGGAGGTCTATCCCGTCAAATTTCTTCGTATATCTGCGAATGGCGGCATCCCCATCCCGTCGGACATCTTCCAGAATCGGGCGTACTTTCGTCACTAGTGATTCCAGATCAATTCGTGGCCGCCGGCAGATACGATCGAGGCCGGTATCGTCAAGTTCCTTCAGACGGTATGTTTTCAATCTATCCATGTGGTTGAAGTTTCAGGCGATCATACTTTCAATCGGGAGCATCACAATTCCCGAGGCCCCAGCCTGTTTCAGGCTCTCCATTACATCCCAGAAGGTAGATAGAGGAACGACGGTGTGAATGGCAACCATCCCTTCCTCAGCCAGGGGAACAATAGTTGGGCTTTTTAGTGACGGTATGATCTTTCGAATTTCAGGAACTGCCGCTTCAGGGGCGTTCATCATGATGTACCTGCTCCGTTCCGCCAGCTGATACCCTTCAATCCTCTGCAGTATTTTTTCAATCAGCTTCTGTTTCCCGTCCGAGAGCGGTTTGTTGGTCTTGATGATTTCTGTCTCCGATTCGAAAATGGTCTCAATCTCCTCCAGTCCGTTCGCTTTCAGAGTATTACCGGTAGAGACAAGGTCACTGACAGCATCGGCAACTTCCAGGCGTGGAGCGATCTCAACAGATCCGGAGAGGGTAACCAGGTCGACGTCTACTCCATGTTTTTTGAAAAAGGAACCCGTCAGGTTCGGGTAACTGGTCGCTACTTTTTTTCCTGCAAAGTCTGCGATCTTTTGAATATTTCCACCCTTTTTAACCGCAAGAGAGAGCCGGCAGACTCCATAATCAAGGCCCCGTAATACGGTTACATCTGCTTCATCTTCAGCAGTCACATTGGCGCCGACAAAGCCGAGGTCACAGACGCCATCTTCGACATACTCCGGGATGTCATCGTCACGGATCAACAGAAGCTCCACGTCAAAATTCCGGCATCGGACAAGAAGGCTGCGTTTGTAGTCGTCAAACCGGAAACCGATCCCTTCCAGCAGATTTAACGTTTTATCTGTTAAACGGCCGCTTTTTTGAACGGCAATACGTAATGAAGTTGTCGAATCGAGAGTTCTCATATGAAAATATAAGGTTTAATAAGGATACGAACAGAGGAGAAGGGGGCGGGCCGGAACAGGTGTACGTTCCCGGACGTTATGCACGATGCCCGTGATGGTCCGTATGGCCATGATGACAGGGGGGAGTATGAAATAATATTGAGATCATCAGAATTCACAATATAGGTGTTTTTGCAGGACTGATGCCACTTTTTTGTAACGCCTCCTATGAGAGAATTCGGTACACGGCCAGAGACCGGTTTTGTTGAAGAATCCATTCATATTTGGTATCTACTCCTTTCACTTTGGAGCTGGTGGTAAACGTCTGTATGCTACTGGTATCACCTGATGCCCCGTTTCAGGCTTCTGGAAACAGACGAGTTCAGCTCCGGCCGTCACAATGGAGTGGTTGATATGGCAAATGTTTTTATTCTTTCGGTTATGATACGACGTTCGACGAAACCAATATTATCCGCAGGCCTGTTGCTACTGCTCATCTTCTTGCCGTCAGTACTGAATGCACAGGAGAAACAGCGATATCAGAGCCTCGAACATGCATTGGGGGCCACGGGAATTCTCGAAGGCTCCAACGGACCTCAAAATGTAATCTGGATTGAGGGCGGTGAGCGATACTCTTACTATGAATTTAACGCCCAGACCGACACACAGGTGATTCGGGCATACACACCTGCCACAGGTAAAGATGTACTGATCTTCAATCCGGCAGACCATCGCTTTCCCGGAACAGATCAGCCATTCACTTTCCGGGAGTTTCAGTGGTCGTCCGATTTCCGGTATCTGCTGTTTCAGGCCAACTTCACACCTCTTTATCGATATTCGGGCAGGTCTGATTACTACTACTATTCACTGGAAGATGAATCAATTGAACTGATTACTGAAGATGCATTCACTGCGGAACTCTCTCCTGATGGCAGGAAAGTAGGTTTTGGCCGGGAGGGGGAACTGTATGTATATGACCTGGAGAGCGGGAAGGAGAGGCAGTTGACATTCGATTCGGAAGAGAATCTGTTTAACGGCCGGTTCGGATGGGTCTACGAAGAAGAATTTGGAAAAGTACAGGCATGGGAGTGGTCCCGGGACAGCCGTTACATCGCCTATTGGCAGAGTGATGAACGGGATGTGGAGCAGTTTGTATCGACCGACTACGAAGGACAGTATCCTGAATATACTGCAATTCCGTATCCGAAAGCGGGAGAGGAGAATCCGTCGGTACGGATCGGTGTTGTAGATACCGGGACAGGGGAGCAGAACTGGATCGATCTGGACCTGGGG
>JBBDRW010000025.1:0-11237 GCA_040905265.1 Balneolaceae bacterium
CCTCTCGAAGAGGGATGAAACCCCAGTTATTATTCCAGGCTTCGTTGAAAATATGCCGGATGGCGGACAGCACTTTTTTCAGATTCCTCAAATTGAGTTCCCGGATCGTCAAATCGGGCATTCGCTTCGTAACGATATCGACCGCACGCTGCATCCTCTCCCGGTTTACTGTCTGCTGATCCACTTCATAGGCATAGAGATCGATCGCTTTGGAGAGGCCTGTGTTGGACAGCAGGTTATTGTAATACGATTTGTGCCAAGGCATCATGATATAGGGGTGCTCCACAAAACCATCCACCAGGATGCCGATCTCATCCATCATGCTCGGATTGGAGGGGCCCATGAGCGTCTTCATCCCCTTGTCCCGTAGCCAGTCACAGGCAGCGCGGAAGAGCAGGTCAGTCGTACGCTGTGAGTTGATTACATCAAAAAAACCGAAGAATCCGGTTTTCGTATTATGAAATTCATTATAACGGTGATCAATAATTGCTGCAATACGCCCGGAAGGCCTCCCGTTCTCTTCAGCCAGGAACAGAACGATCTCTGCATTGTCGTAGAATGGGTTTTTGTCCGTATTCAGCAGCTTCTTCTGCTCCATCACCAGTGGCGGAACCCAGTAGGGGTCGTCTTGGTAATGGTCATAAGGAAATCGGATGAACCGCTTCTTCTCCTCATTGGTTGAAACAAGGGTTATGCCGACGGTATGCGGTGTCTCCGGTGTCATATCGGCCATGCGAGATGAAATATGTTAAGAGATTTTTGCTTCTGACATTGAACAAAAACAGAAACACAGCTGTAGCTCAGTGACTGCTTTTTTAATGAAGCCGGAAGAAAATAGAGTCCGCCGGCAGACGGAGCTCCGCAAGAGTATGGTGGACATGACACCGGTAACGTTATTGATCCAGCAGAGAGTGGCCATTCTTGTCGATAATGCCATTCTTGATACCAACTTTACGGAATGCATTCAACACCTTGTTCAGGTGCTCATCTGTATGGGTAGCCATATAACTTGTCCGCACCAGTGCCTGTCCCTGCGGGACGGCTGGTGGTACAACCGCATTCACATAGACTCCCTCTTCAAAAAGATCTTTCCAGAACTGAAAACAGTCCATCATATCCCCGATCACGACCGGTATAATGGGTGTCTGGCTGGACCATACGTTGAAACCGAGCTCTCGAAGTTCGCGTCGCATAAAGTCGGAGATCTCTTTCAGGCGGTCTAGCCTCCACTGCTCTTCCTGCAGGATCTCCAATGCACGCAACACTGTGGCTACATTCGCCGGTGGCATACTGGCACTGAAGATATGGGCTGGTGACTGATGGCGGATATACTCGATCACCGGGCGTTCGCCAACCAGAAATCCTCCAAGGGATGCGAACGATTTGGAAAAGGTTCCCGTCACAAGGTCTACATCCTCAAGCAAGCCGAAAACAGATGCGGAACCACGCCCCCTGTCACCAATAACTCCGATCGCATGAGCATCGTCCAGATACAGCCTGGCGCCAAACTCATTTTTAAGTTTCACCAGTTCAGGCACTTCAGCAATCGTACCCGACATCGAAAAGACACCGTCACTTACGATAATCTTGCCGGCATTCGGATCAGAGCGCTCCAGCAGTTTCCGAAGATGATCCATGTCGTTGTGCCTGTACCTGACCGTCTTGGCATTGGAAATCTGGGTTCCAACGACGATACAGGCGTGGTTGTCCTTGTCAGAGAATATAATATCGTTTCGACCGGCGATCGTCTGAATGGTCCCTTCATTGGTCTGGTAACCTGTACTGAATAAGACACACGCTTCTTTCTGCATAAAAGCAGCCAGTTTCTCCTCCAGCTCCAGATGGAGGTCAAGCGTACCGTTCAGGTACCTGGAACCGGTACAGCCGGTACCATATGTAGCGATGACATTCTGGGCAGCTTCAATGGTCCGCGGGTCATTGGTCAGGCCCAGATAGTTGTTGGACCCGGCCATGATCACATCCCGTCCCTCGATCTTTACTACCGTGCCATCTGTCGCCTGTAGCGGCTTAAAATAGGGGTATAGCCCAAGCTCTTTGATCTCCTCGGCTTTCGTAAACTGAAAAGCCTTGGTGAAAATATCATTCTTTTGTAAATCGGCTTTGGAATGGCCCATTCTGTACGGATTGGGAAATTTTTTTATTTTAGCCTTTAAATATAGCCAGTATTACGTTTTCATCAAACTTATAATACCTTCCTGCGGCTGATCCGTTCCTGTAAACCCTTGCCAGACAACACACTGGCAAAGTCCCTGTTAAAGATGCTTCCTGTCCGTTTTCAGCAATCTATCGATGAGTTGAAGGGAATCCTCAAACTAGAACAGTGAGCGTATATGATGGAGTATGGTTGGTTCGGCATCAGGTTGAAATGACCGAATTCAGATAGTCCAGATATCGGGTAACGACACGGTCCCAGCTAAAGTTCTCTTCTACATACACTCTGGATGATACAGATAATTTTTCAAGATCGTTATTTAAAACTGCATCTATTTTTGAAGCAAACTCATCCGGTTTGTCATAGGGCACCCGATAACCGTTTACGCCCTGTTCGATCACATCCCTGATTCCCTCAAGGTCGGAGGCTACAGCCGGTACACCTGCCTGGTTCGCCTCCAGAAGTACAATTCCAAACCCCTCCATATCTCCTTCAACCGGTATATTCGGCATAATAAAGAGGTCGGCCGCTGCATAACAACAGCTCAGAATTTCATCTGGTTGGCGGCCGGCAAGCCAGACTCTCTCCGGCCGCTCCGACTCTTTAATTTCCCGGCGTATCGCTTCATATTCAGGCCCGTCACCAACAATAATGTAGTTAACATCGGTCCGGATTTCAGGCAGTATTTCCCTGATAAACCGGACATGCCCTTTTCTCTGCACCTGACGCCCGACAGTCAACAGAGTCGGACGGGAGGCAAAATCCATTCCAAATTCATGTTCCAGCCTTTCCAGAGCTCCATCCCGGTCTGGAAGAAATCGGGCCCGGCGGCTGTCGAAACCGTTTGGCAAAACAACACCTCTCTCCGGGTTCATGCCCCGCTCGACCGATGCCAGGTGGGTCGCTTTTGAAACTGAGATCACACCGTTTAGTTTTCGAAAGACGTAAGGGAGATACTTTTGATAAATCCAGACCGGTTTTGTGACATCCTGTCCGTGGTTAATGGTTACTTTCGGCACCTTCACCCTGCGACTCAAAAATGGGAGCATCCCGGCGGTCACCATAGAGGAGAAGAGTATTACATCCGGATTGAACTCTTTGACCGCTTTCGGAATCAACCGCAAAAGCCGGAAGAGAAAAAGCGTTGTTGATAAACCGATCTGTTCCCAGGGGGCTCTCAGAATGATTGTCTCCAGTTCAACATCACTTCGGCGCTCAAGTGCATCTACCATCTGAATACTGACATTCTGCATCCCCCCAACATTTTCCAGTGGCTGATTTCTGGGTGGATGCAGATGAGAGATATATAATATTTTCAACGGTCTGTACGGTTTAACTTCCGGATTCCAGGCTCTGAATCGCTTCTCTGTAGTTTGACAAGAGTTGTTGATTAATTTGATCCCATGTATAATTACCGGCCTTTTCAACTGATCGGCTTCCCATCTGTTTCCGGAGCTGGCTGTCCTTCACCAGATGCTCCACAGCTTCAACAAACTTGTCGGGTCTGGAGACGGAAACAAGATAACCGTTCACACGGTCATCTACCAAGGATTTACTTCCGGTAGCATCTGCCACAACACAGGGTAACCCGCTCGCCATCGCCTCCAGGGTTACATTGCCGAACGATTCGGTATCTGATGGAAAAAGGAAGATATCGCTGTTTGCATAGGCATCTGCAAGCTCAACTCCTGTCAAAAAACCGGAATAGGTTGCTTCCGGCAAGAGCTCTTTCAGCCCGTCCAGGGCTGGCCCCTCACCAACAATCATCGGTTTGACAGCAGGATATTTTTTTTCCAGTTTCTGAATTGTGTGTGCAAAGATATCCGGGTTTTTCTCCCATACCAGCCTGGATACATACGATATGATCACATCCTCCTGATCAAACCCATACCGGCTGCGCCAGTCGTTGTCTCTCCGTGCAGGGTTGAAGAGTACCGTATCAACTCCCCGGGCCCATATCCTGAAATCCCCTTTAATCCCTTTCTCTTCCAACTCTTCCCACATGGATCTTGTCGGAACAAAAATCTGGGACGAGTGGCCGTAGAACCACCTCATATAGCTCCAGCCAAACGATTCCAAAAAATTTAGATTGTAATACTTCAGGTAACTGGTGAAGTGGGTATGATAGGAGGAGACAACCGGAACCCGGTTCCGTCGAGCCCATAGCAGGGCATGATACCCGAGAACGTCGGGAGTTGAGATCTGAATCAGGTCAGGCCCGAACTCCTCCAGCGTTCGGCGGGCAGGTTTGGGAAACCGGGTCGATATTCGATATTCAGGCCGTCCCGGCATAGCAATCGAGGGTACCGGGATCAGGGTCCCGTTGTGCTGAAATGCCGGTTCATCGACTGTCGGGCCAAATACCAGAACCTCCTCCCCTTCGCCTTCCAGAAACTCTACCAATCGGTTCAGTGTAAGCGAGACACCATCCCGGATATGATTATAGTTTCCGGTAAATATAGCAATCTTCATGAGAGACTTAATGTTTCAAATGCAGCGTCCAACTTTGTATCTTCGGCTCGTATCTGGAGTAAGAAGCCTTCGAAATACCTGGCACCCATTTCATTCCGTGCAAATTTTGACAAATATAAGGATTAAATGAAAGCTTTTGTTACCGGCGGCACCGGATTTATCGGAAGCCACCTGACTGATGCTCTGATCGGGGATGAACGCTGGGATGAAATACGCTGTCTCGTACGAACCCGCGAAAAGTGGCTATCCGGGAAATCCTATCAACGAATCGACGGCGATCTGCACAATCTACCGGTTTTACGGGAGGCGCTGAAAGGTGTGGATGTCGTATTCCACCTGGCTGCGATCGTAAAAGCCCCTTCCGAAAAAGAGTTCTACCGCGGTAACGTGGAAGCAACCGAAAACCTGATCCGGACTGCACGGAAGGCAGGTGTTCAAAAGATCATCACTCTCTCCTCACTCGCTGCTGCCGGGCCGAGTCGTCAAAAACCACTTCGGGAAGAGGATGAAATGAATCCGGTGAGTCTCTATGGTGAATCAAAAAAACGGATGGAAGAGGTCATCCGGGAGATCACAGGTCCGACGCAGACCGTCACAATATTGCGCCCTCCGGCTGTGTACGGCCCTCGGGAAGATCAGATTTATACCTGGTTCAAATTGGCAAACAAACGGATCGCACCGATTATCGGTAACGGAGATAAGCCACAGCTCTCCATGATCTATATTTCGGATCTTATTCGGGGAATCCTGTCAGCCGTTGAACGAAATCGCCCGGGGTCTGATACCTTCTACATAACTGGCCCGAATCTATGCACCTGGGATCAAATCAAAAGGATCACAGAAAAAGTACTTGGCAAGCGGTCACTCCCGTTGTATATCCAGCCAGGCCTGGTAAAAAAAATAGCCGGATTTGTTGAAACAACTGCTTCCTATTTCGGTTCATATCCGGTACTCAATCGCGAAAAAGCAAATGAACTGGTACTTGAGTGGACTTGTTCAGGAGAAAAAGCGGAGCAGATTCTCGGATTTACCCCGGAAGTTTCTCTCGAAGAGGGCATTTCCCGAACCCTGCACTGGTATAAAAAACATCACTGGTTATAAGCTGCTATGACTCTACTCAGAACGTTATTACCGACACTGCCCCTTCTGCTCCTTCTTGTGACTGTACTTCCTCTGCAGGCACAGCAAATGTGGGTTCAGGACTTCAGAAACGCGATGGAGATAGGAAATATCATTGAGTTGGAGAGCTCTCCGCTCCACCTCTACATACTCTCGGAGGAGGATGGGCTCACGGTCTTTCGGACAAAACCGGACTCCCTTCAATGGCTCTACTCCTCAACCGGTATGCAGCGGAGAGGGCATCGGCTACAGGCAGACGCCCGATTTGCCTATCTCTATGGAGGGAGCCGGCGGTTGACGATTGTTGAACCCACATCGGTGCTCGGCGTCTACTCATCGACGATCCTGCCAGAAGAACCTCGCTCTGTACAGAGATTGAGCAACTCGATCTATATCGCACTGGGAGAAGCCGGGCTGGGAAGACTTTCTCTTGATACTCCTGAATCAGTCGACCAGGAGCCCGATTTTTACTTTCCGGTTGAGACAGAGGGATACCCGGTCAGGGATATTGTTACCGATCATGTCTCAAGACTCTATGTTCTGCTGGGCAGCCAGAGACTTCTGATTCTTGAACAGGCCGGGAGCGAAGAGAGGCCGGAATATATCGAAACGGTTGGCATTGACCGGCAGGTCGATCGGATCTTTCTGACGGATGATGAGCTGATCGGCAGTGATTCTGAGGGAGAACTCTTTTTGGTTAATTCTAACGGCAGGACAGAACCACTTGATTCGGTCGGAGAACCGGTACAAAAACTTCGTATCTGGGATGGACAACTGGTAGTCCGCACTGAATCCGGCAGTCTCTTTATCGGCCCGCTGGACGGATCACTGACTCACTGGAAGGAATCTGATGAATCCGGAAACTACTTTACGATCGCACGGGATCGGCTATGGATTGCCGAGAACGATCAGGTCTCTCCGGTCAGCCGCGTAGCGGAAACGGATCAAAACCAGGTAGTGGCTGCAACTGAAAGCGGGCCGGTTCTTCGGCAGGTAGAGAATGTGGTTATCCCGTTTCCAAGGCCACTCATACTCCCAATCGAGCTCGAGAGCGGGCATACCGCAGGCCAGGTGGAATTCAGCCAGCGTTCCGGTATACACAATGCCCGTATTCGCGGACAATCCTTCTATTGGCAGCCGACAGCCAACCAGGTCGGCCGTCATGAAATTACCCTGGTCGCAACTTCCAGTGACGGCCGAACCGATACAACCCGGTTTTCCATCGAAGTGAGGCCATTCAATGCTCCACCACGGTTCACTCCGGTACGGCCGGTGTCCATCAGCATTGAGGAAGAGTTTACTCTGGAGATCTTTGCCGTAGATCCGGATGGCATGGATCCCGACCTGATTCGCTATCTTGGAGTCGACCTTCCCGATGGATCTTCTTTGAATGAAACAACCGGTATGTTCAGCTGGACCCCGAATATCAGACAGACCGGAGAGCATCCGTTTCAGGTAATTGCCACGGATCAGTTCGGTGCAGCAGCACAGCAGAATATAACGATTCGTGTCATTGAAACGGACCGAGATGCTGAAGCGGACCTCGACTGATCGTTTACTATCGTGATTCAAACAGATTTTCCATCCGATAAACTCCTGAACTGGTACGAACAGTACCGGCGGCCGCTTCCCTGGCGAGAGAGCCGCGACCCATACCAAATCTGGGTTTCAGAAATCATGTTACAACAAACCCGGGTTGCCACTGCTATCCCCTATTACAAACGGTTTCTGGAGAGATTTCCCACCACCGGGGCTCTCGCCTCCGCCGGCCAGCAGGAGGTATTGATGGCATGGGAAGGGCTCGGTTACTACAGCCGTGCCCGGAATCTTCAGTTTGCGGCCCAAACCGTTATGGAAGAGTTCGACGGCAAAATACCATCCAGCTACGACGAGATCCGTTCTCTGAAAGGAATCGGCCCTTATACCGCATCAGCCATCCTGAGCATTGCATTCGGACTACCGTATGCTGTCGTTGATGGAAACGTCATCCGGGTATTGGCCCGATACTACGGGATCGAAGAGGATATCCGGTCTCAGAAAACAAAACGGCTCATTCAGGAATTGGCCGACGAGATTCTTGACCGTAGCCGTCCGGGAGAATTCAATCAGGCGGTAATGGAACTCGGGGCTACGATCTGTACGCCAACCCGGCCTGATTGCATGAGTTGCCCAATCTCCGCCGATTGTACTGCGTACCGCACATCAGAAACCGACACCATTCCCTATAAATCACCTGCAAAAAAGATTCCCCATCATACCATCGGAGTCGGTCTGATCATGGATAAAAGTAATCGGATATTAATTGCACGGCGCCCTGAAAAGGCGATGCTCGGAGGGCTTTGGGAATTTCCAGGCGGAAAACAGAAAAACGGAGAATCGGTCTCCGAAACAGTGGCTCGTGAACTGAAAGAGGAGCTTGGTGTAGACGTGGAAGTTCTGGAAGAGTATATGAGTCTCCGGCATGTCTATTCTCACTTCAAAATCACTCTTCACGCCTGCTGGTGCCGAATCCTGTCCGGCACCCCCGAACCAAACAGCAGCACAGAGATTCGGTGGGTTACTCTGGATCAACTCGAAGACTTCCCCTTCCCGAAAGCGAACCGGACACTAACCAGGAAATTGATCAGGGACAAAATCGGCAACGACTAACTGCTTCCAGTATGCCAAACGAAATTCCAGACGGCCTCAGCCTGGCCTGCAGTACAGTGTTACACCGCCAGCTGATACCCTCCATTATTCCGGAAGGCCGCTTTCGATCTCAGCTCCGTGCTTCGCTTCACTTTCAGCCAGGCTTTTCAGCAGCGCTTTCACCGTATTGGTATGGCCGCTCAGAGAGGGGTTGATTCCGTCACTCAAATAGTACCACGCTTCCGGTGGATGCCCCATTCTTCGGCCGGCCGGATCGACAATATACCCTGTTTTCCCGGCGATCACCTCCCGAATGGCAAACAGATCTTGCTCACGCAGATCAAAGTCAAAGAGCTCCATCTCGTCGATCAGGCCGGGTATCACCGGAGGCGGTGTAATCCAGATGACCGGGTTATCAGTAACAGTCTGAACAGCATTCATGATGGTATCCAGGTTCTCCCATGTCTCGGAGAGCGGAAGCAGGGTTCGGCCCGGAGCGATATCCAGTCGAAGGGCGTCAAAGGTTCCCAGAGCAATGATAACCCAATCCGGTTCTTTCGAGAGTACATCCCGGTGGAGCCGCCGGAGCGCTTCAGATGTGGTATCGCTTGAAATACCGCAATTGACAAAATTGTAGTCAGCATCCGGACGTGAAATATCGAGCAGATTTGAAAATATAGAGAACCACCCCTGCAGATCGTCCGTCATGGAATCTCCCAGGGCGATGATGGTATCTTCCGGTTGAAACGGAAGCTCGTCGACCCAGTCCTCTACCGAATCCTCCTTCAACAGCTCAAGTGCCGCTTCCCTGGCATTCTCAGTATATAAGCTCCTCAGCTTGGACAGCTCGTCCGGGTCCAGGCCAATCAGTCCCGCCATCGCATCCCGGTTCGAAATCCCCGGTAAAAGAGGGTACCGCTTCTCAAAATTCAGAAATTGTAACAGATACTTTTCCAGTGCCTCTTTTTCGCCTTTCGTCGCTTTGTGGCTCATGGTCTTATAGATAGATATAACCGGAAGGAAATCCGGGGCGGCTATTGATTCACCGTAGATGGGAGGAAGTTCAGCCAGGAGCTGTCATCATCATAATCCTCAAGCACATTGGTTACAGTACTGCTTGAATACGTGGTGATAAAGGAGTTTACCTCTGTTCTCAGTTCCTGAATACTGTTTGAGATCATCTCGCTGTTGAACCCACGTTCGCCCAGGCGAATGGTCATCTCAAGAGAGACAATACGGCTGATCGCACGGCCCATCTCTACCATCTTCCGCTGTGCCATGTTGAAGTCGAGCTCAAAGTTCAGATTCTCTTTAAAGTAACCGGCTGCATTCCCGGTATGAGAGTAATTTTTCAGAAATTCATACAGATTGGTCACCTTCATCCTTCTCATCATTTTGATAACCGACTCGGTGATCTGCTGATAGAGGATATCATTGGAGCCTTCAAAGATCTGAAACGGACGGCTGTCGATCAGTGAGCGGCCTGCAATATGGTCGAGCCTGTACCCTTTTGCACCTACAAGCTGAAGCAGTGACTGTGCAGCCGCATGCATGTAGTCGGTCGTAACCGATTTGATGGAATTGGCAGGCAAATCCATCCTGGAGGTATCCTTGTCGATCGGAACATGGACACTGGTAAAATATCCCATGGCAGAACTGACCGTAAAGTAGGTCTGCAGTTTCACCAGCCGGCTTTTTACCTGATCGTAATTAAACAAGCTCATACCGCCGACAAATCGGGTTTTACAATGGTCCAGTGCCTCATCAAGCATTCGTTTGAGATAACCGGTACCCATACCAGGGAACTGCAAACGGCTTCTGTGAAGGGTATCGAGCATCATTTTTACGCCGGTACTGGAAGGTTCCAGCCTGTAACTCTGAGGGACCTGTATATCGATCTTGTTCCGTCCATACGGGAGCATATAGAGACCGAGGTTTTTGTAATACTCTTCGACTTCTATGCCTCCCCGATTGGTTTCATGGATAAAGAATCCGATATCCCGGCCAAGTTCTCCATTTTCATCTTTTTCCCGTGCCGTGATCAACCAGTAGTCCGCCCATCCTGTCAGGCCGGCCCAGTGTTTGGTACCAGCTATGTGATACGTCCCGTCCCTGAGCGTAAATCCAGTCTGCATTCTCAATGCATCCGACCCGAAGTCAGGTTCGGTAATCATGAGCCCGCCCATATTCTTCTGTTCAAGAAACCGCTTGAATACCGTATGTTTTACCTCTTCCTGGCCATAGTTCGCCAGTGGTTGGAGAAAAAGAGCCCCGTTGATTCCCATCATCAGAGAGAGAGGAAGTGATTGGTAGGATGAGGTCTCCAGCATCGAGAGAGCTTCATGGGTCTTTACACCCCGGCCGCCATATGATTCCGGAATAAACGTTGAGAGTGGCTTGCACTCCAGGATCTGCCGCAAGACATAAGGGGGCAATCCCCGTTGCGTCAGCATCTCATTCTCATTATTTCTGTCTGTAAACAGGCTATGAAGCTTGTTCTTATAGTCGTTCAGGAATTTTGTAAAATCCCGGGCGATATTCATGGAGGAAACTAATTGTAAACTCACTGGCTTATCCTACTTATTGATTTTACAGCTGTTATACCTGATAAAATACAAAAAAGTGTACAATATTACTTATGAAAGCCTTGTTAAATCCAGGAAGTTTTTTGCCGGCAACAGGCTTGTCTGGTTGACAGCTGAAATACCTTTGAAAAGAACGGTTACATGTATGGCCAAAAAGTACGGAATAGAAATCACACATTGCATCCTGTTTTCACAATATGGACAAAAACAAAAAGGCCCACTGAGCGGAGCTCAGGGGCCAGTTGGAAAAGCGATAAGGC
>JBBDRW010000026.1:0-11224 GCA_040905265.1 Balneolaceae bacterium
ACGCTCTTTCCCACAGGGATCTTCAAACTATTCTATCACCGCAGGAAGATTGACCGGATCAGAACCGCCCTGATGGGTGTATTGCCCGAGTATCATGGCCGCGGCATCGATGCCCTCCTCCATCAGAAAGCGATTGAAAACGGATTGATTCATGGATATTTCGCTTCGGAACTGAGCTGGATTCTCGAAACCAACCTGGATATGATCCGGGTTGCAGAGAAGATAGGCGGAAGGAGAACCAAGACCTATCGAATGTACCAGATGAAACTGTAGCCCCTGCAGTGACTGTCAGATCTATTTGTTCTCCCGGTGCCCGGTTGATCCGAACCCAGGGCAAATCGGTCATATTTCTTCTGAAAAATCTGTACATTCATTTCAAATGTCGTACGGCCTGCCCTGTATCGGATGGTTGACATGACTCCAGGTATGGCAGGAAATCAGAACCCTTGAACAGTCAAGACAGAAGCAGACTATGAGTGACTTTCGTATTGAAAAAGATTCCATGGGCGAGATTCAGGTTCCGGCAGGAGCCTATTATGGAGCGCAAACCCGGCGTGCAGCAGACAATTTTCCCATCAGCAACCTCAGGTTCTCCAGGGAATTTATCGAAGCTCTCGGACTTGTAAAACGAACAGCAGCCGTTGTGAACCGTGATCTCGGTCTGCTGGAGGACTCCGTTGCCAGCCGAATCATCCGTGCGGCTGAAGAGGTGTCCCAGGGAGATCTCGACAGCCACTTTGTCGTGGATATCTTTCAGACCGGTTCCGGAACGTCCACCAATATGAACGCAAACGAGGTGATTGCCAATCGAGCCAACAAACGTTCCGGTAAGGATGAGGAGAAGATCCATCCGAACGATCATGTCAACTACGGGCAGAGCTCCAATGATGTGATTCCAACGGCTATACGGGTAGCGGCTGTCCGGTCGGTTCACCGTACCCTGGTTCCCGCCCTGAAACATCTGCTTCTTACCTTGCAAGAGAAGGGAGCGGAGTTGTCTGAGGTAGTCAAAACCGGGCGCACCCACCTGATGGATGCGATGCCGGTAACGGTTGGCCAGGAACTCAGCGGATATGCCCGTCAGATCGAGCTGGGAATCGAACGGATTGAATCGGCCCTGGAGCGAATGGCAGAGCTTCCACAGGGGGGTACGGCCGTCGGAACCGGCATCAATACCCATCCTGAGTTCGGCAAGCGGTTTGCCGGTGAAATCGCATCCTCAACCGGCCACCCGTTCAGGGAAGCGCAGAACCATTTCGAGGCGCAGGCAACCGTAGATGCACCGGTCGAATTGAGCGGCCAGCTCAAAACCGTTGCGGTCAGCCTGCTGAAGATTGCAAATGATATGAGATGGATGAACTCCGGGCCGAACAGCGGCCTGGGCGAGATTGAGCTGGAAGCTCTACAGCCGGGATCATCTATCATGCCCGGCAAGGTAAACCCGGTGATCGAAGAATCGGTTGCGATGGTCTGTGCGCAGGTGATCGGAAACGACGCGGCCATCACCATCGCCGGCCAGTCCGGCAACTTTGAACTGAATGTGATGCTTCCGGTCGTGGCCCATAACTTGCTGGAGTCGATTCAGATTCTCGGGAATGCAGTAAGAAACTTTGCAGACCGCTCTCTGATCGGTTTCCGGGTTCGGGAGGAGCGTCTCCGGGCGATGGCAGCTAAAAATCCGATACTAGTTACAGCACTGAACCCGTTGATCGGGTATGATCTGGCTGCCAGGATCGCAAAGAAGGCGTTTTCGGAAGAGCGGGCCGTCCTGGAGGTGGCTCTGGAGATGACCGATCTCTCCGAGGAGGAGCTGAGGAAGGTTTTGGAGCCGATCAGGATGACGAGAGGGGGCTTTGTAGGATAACTTCTGGAAATCGTCGTTTTCTTACATATTGAGTTTTTGGTTTCTTACGCACCGCTCAAAGACTTCCTTTGTAGTATTTATAAAAAACAGATGCAATCTCTTTCTGAGGGACATACGGGGGGTTGACAATTTTTGAATTAACCGTCGAAGCTCTTATTATACTTTTGTTTGATTGTTTATTTTACCAGCATATCAGGAAAAACAGTACAAACGCCGGCAGGAACCCTAACACCGCGTAATGGCTAATTCAGAAGCAGTAGCGTCGAAAAAAAAGGATACCCGGAACCGGGTAGAAAAGGTGTTACAGGACTATCGCTACGTCCGTCTGAGCCGGGCAGTTTCCTTGATCGGCCGGAGGGAAGTGTTAACCGGCAAAGCCAAATTCGGCATCTTCGGGGATGGAAAGGAGCTGCCCCAGGTGGCGATGGCGCGTTTTTTCCAGGAAGGGGATTTCCGGTCGGGATACTACCGGGATCAGACCTTTATGATGGCGATCGGCCACCTCACCCCGCAGCAATTCTTCTCCCAGCTCTATGCCCACCCGGATATTGACGAGGAGCCGTTTTCCGGCGGCCGCCAGATGAACGCGCACTTTGCATCCCGTCTGCTGGACGAAGAGGGGGATTTCAAGCCCCAGACGGTCATGAAAAATTCGGCTGCAGATCTCTCTCCTACAGCGGCACAGGTCACGCGGCTTTTGGGCCTGGCGCAGGCGTCGAAAATTTATCGGGAGAGTGAAGCCCTTCAGAACAAGACGGAGTTCTCCATCGAAGGGAATGAAGTTGCATTTGGTACGATCGGGGATGCCAGTACGTCAGAAGGTGTATTCTGGGAGACAGTAAACGCGGCTGGCGTCTTGCAGGTTCCGCTGGTGCTCTCCGTCTGGGATGACGGGTATGGAATCTCTGTTACCAAAAAGTATCAGACGACCAAAGAGAGTATCTCCAAAGTGCTTCGCGGGTTTCAGCGAACCAAAAAAGAGCCGGGACTCGAGATTTTTACTGTAAAAGCGTGGGACTACCCGGCCCTCCTGGAGACCTACAGTGAAGCGGTTGCCATTGCCAGAGAGGAGCATGTGCCGGTTCTCGTGCATGTGGAGGAGGCGACGCAGCCGCAGGGCCATTCTACGTCCGGTTCACACGAACGGTATAAGAGTGATGAGAGGCTGGAGTGGGAAGAGGAGTACTGCTGTTGCAAGAAGTTCCGGGAGTGGATCCTGGAGGAGGGACTTGCCGATGCGGAGACCCTGGACGGGATTGAAAAGGAGACGATGAACGAAGTCCGACGTGTCAAGGAGATCGCCTGGAAAGCGTTTCAGGCACCGATCAAAGAGAAAAGGGAAACCCTGGTCTTTTTGCTCAATGAGATGATCCGGGAGCATGAGTCTGCGGACTCTCTCAAAACCCTGAAGCATCAATTGCAGAGAAAACCGGCCGTTTTTCGCAGAGATCTGATGCAGGCCGCCAGAAAGGCCCTGAGATATGTACGGGGCGGCCAAACGAATTCCAGATCAGCTCTGATGGAGTGGCTCAGGGAGAATGACGAAGAGAACCAGAAGACCTTCAACTCCCACCTGATCAGCGAGTCAGACTACTCTCCATTGAATGTAGACCCTGTTGAGCCGGAGTATTCCGGGCAACCGGAAATGGTGGATGGCCGGGTAGTTCTCAGAGATAATTTTGATGCACTCCTGAACCAGATTCCGGAACTTCTGATTTTCGGGGAAGATGTAGGGAAGCTGGGAGATGTGAATCTCGGCCTGGAAGGGCTTCAAAGCAAGTATGGAGAGCTCCGTGTAAGTGACACCGGAATCCGGGAGGCGACCATACTTGGGCAGGGGATCGGCATGGCTCTCCGCGGCCTGCGGCCGATTGCCGAGGTACAGTACGTCGACTATATCCTCTATTGCCTGCAGGGGATGAGTGATGATCTGGCATCTCTGAGATACCGCACGGCCGGCGGGCAGGCTGCACCGCTGATTATCCGTACCCGGGGGCACCGGCTGGAGGGGATCTGGCACTCCGGATCTCCGATGGGGATGATTATCCATGCGATTCGCGGGATACACGTCTGTGTACCCAGAAACCTTACGCAGGCCGCCGGTTTCTACAATACCCTGTTGCGCGGGGATGACCCGGCGCTGGTGGTCGAACCGCTCAATGCCTACCGGCTGAAGGAGAAGCTGCCCTCCAACCTGGGTGAGTTCACGGTGCCGCTCGGACTGCCCGAAATCATTCATCCGGGTACAGATGTTACCATTGTATCCTACGGTTCCACTTGTAATCTGGTTGAATCGGTACTGCCGCAATTGGATGAATTCGGTATTTCGGCAGAGTTGATCGATGTACGGACTCTCCTGCCTTTTGACCTGAACAGAGTAATTCTGGAGTCTCTGAAGAAGACCAACCGGATCCTCTTCGTCGATGAGGATGTACCTGGCGGAGCTACCGGCTTTATGATGCAGCAGGTGATCGATCAGCACGGTGGGTACCATTTTCTGGATTCCCCGGCAAAATGCCTGTCGGCGGCTCCGCACCGCCCCGCATTTGCAAGCGACGGAGACTACTTCTCAAAACCCAACGCCGAGGATATCTTCGAAGCCGTCTATGAGATCATGAGTGAGTCCAATCCGGCGAAATACCCGCCTCTTCGTTGATTGTAATGAAACGAGTTCCAGTCTCTGCCCATACTATACACATGAATGTGGGTTTACCCTGACAAGAAAGTTGAAACTTTTACAAAAGGGGTGTTTCTGGTGTTTGAAAGGGGTAACTACCAAGGATCAGATACTATTGGGCAGGGCATTCAGGTGAAGCCGTCGTCCGCGAAGCAGCTCCGGTAGGGTACAGTATCACAATCGATTCCGGCCTTCAGAATAGCATCCGGTCGATCAGGAGAAAGATCCAGATCAGGGGGAGGTAGGCAAAAGAGGCGAACATGACCGATCTGGCAGTGGGAATGTCCCGGTTCAGGGTGAATCGGATGCCGTACCAGAGAAAGAGGAGAGAGGCCGCCATTGCTGTCAGGAGGAAAAAGAGCCCGGACAGCTCCATGACATAGAGCTTCCAGACGGTCGGAAGGAGTGCGATCATCGGGAGGAGGGTCCAGGCCGAGGCCATCACTCCGTTTTTGTCACTCTTCGGGAGCATCTGGAAGCCTGCGTGTTCGTAATCTTTTCGGCAGACCCAGGCGATCGACATCACGTGGGGAATCTGCCAGCAGAAGACAAGCCCGAACAGGATCCACATGCCATGTTCAAAGATGGTGCCGGTTGCCGCCGCCCAGCCACCGACCACCGGGAGGGCGCCGGGTACAGCGCCGACAAAGACATTGAGAGCGGAGATCCGTTTCAGGGGGGTGTAGGCCCAGAGGTAGATGACCGTGGTGGCCAGGGAGATCAGCCCGGCAACCAGGTTGACAGCAAGAATCAGCCAGGCCAGTCCGGCAGAGATCAGCAGGGAGGAGAAGAGAAACGCGTGTTCCGGTGTAATTCGGCTGTCGGGGATCGGCCGTTTGCTTGTGCGGTGCATCAGTACATCAACACCCCGTTCCAGGTACATGTTATGAGCCGCTGTTCCGGAGGCGATCAGCCAGGTACCCGTGATGGCGTGCATCATCAGTGAAACATTTACCTGTCCGGCGGCACCGAGGATAAATCCGGCCAGCATGCTTGCCAGTACGGTGAGGGTGATTCCCGGCTTTGTCAGCTCGTAGTAATCACTCAGGGTACTCCAGAATGTTTGTTCCGAAAGGGTTTTTGTAATCACGTTTTCAGAAAAGGATAAAGCAACCGATTAACGTCCGGTTCAAGTTCTGTGTGGGTGCCGTTCCCCGTATATATCAAACAGAGGAAATAGCACAGGGTGAGTATCGATCTGCACCTGCGAAAATATACGGAATCCTCTACCCTTTTAAAACGGAACAGACCGCTTCCGTGAAGCTTTGGGTGGAGCCGTTACCGCCGATATCGGGTGTGCACGCCTCTTTGTTGTCGTGCAGAACGGTATAGAGGGCTGAGCGGATTCGCCGGACGGTTTTTACCTCACCAATGTAGTCGAGCATCATCAAGGCCGAAAAGAGCAGCGCGATCGGATTGGCCTTGTTTTGCCCCGCGATGTCGGGAGCCGAGCCGTGGACCGCTTCAAAGATCGCCGCATCATCCCCGATGTTGGCAGCACCAGTTACCCCAAGGCCGCCCACCAGCCCCGAAGCCAGGTCGGAGAGGATATCCCCGAATAGGTTGGTCGTTACGATGACGTCAAACTGTTGTGGCCGCATCACCATCTGCATCGCCATATTATCGACAATCAGGTCTTCAAACTGGATATCGGTATACCGTTTGGCGACCTCCCGGCCGACTTCCAGGAAGAGCCCTGTCGTCAGTTTCAGGATATTGGCCTTGTGAACCAGGGTCACCTTCTTCCGGTTCTGATTTCGTGCATACTCGAAGGCAGCGGTGATGATCTTTCGGCTCGCCTCCCGTGTCACGACCGCGATGCTTTCGGCATGTTCCTGTTTCTCTTTGTCCACCCACTGCTCTTTGCCGATGTAGAGCCCCTGAGTATTCTCCCGGAAGGTGACCATATCCACGCCCCGGTAGGGGGAGTCGATGTTGGGCAGGGATTTGGCAGGGCGGATGTTGCTGTAGAGGTTGAACTCCTGACGAAGGGCGACGTTGACCGACCGGAAACCAGCACCTACAGGGGTTGTGAGAGGCCCTTTCAATGCAATCCGGTATTTTCTGATCGCCTCAATGGTCTCGTCCGGGAGCGGGTTGCCATTCTCTTTGAAGGCGCTCTCACCGGCCCGGCGCTCGATCCAGCGGATCTCTGCGCCGCTTGCTTCCAGAATCGTCCGGACAGATGCTGTGATTTCAGTTCCGATTCCGTCTCCCGGTATCAATACGATCTCATGCATGGCCGCAACGTTGAGTGAAGTAGTGTGATGAAAAGGCCTCTTATAATTCTTATTGAAAGATAGTGAAATTAGAGCGTTATTCTATCCGGGGATGCAGCCGGAACGGACGGCAAGAAATGAAACAAACCATGTATGGCCAGACGAAAACGACACGATATTCCGAGAGCTTCTAAAAAAGAGATCTTCGGGTGGGCAATGTTTGATTTTGCCAACCAGTCTTATACCCTGCTGATTATCACCGTCATTTTTCCGGTTCTCTTTACCACCGTGATTGTGGGAGATTCCGGGGATGACTACCGTCTGGGGAACCTGCTCTGGAGTGTCGCTCTCGCGGTCAGCTACCTGATGGTGGTACTGACCGGCCCGGTGTTTGGCGCGATCATGGACTATTCGGCCTCGAAAAAACGGTTCCTCTTCTACAGCTATATTGTGACGGTCATTTTTACCACAGCGCTCTATTTCGTGGAGCCCGGGTTTATCTTTCTGGGTGTGATTCTTATTATCATCTCCAATTTTGCTTATGCAATCGGGGAGAACTTTATCGCTGCCTTCCTCCCCAGTCTCGGCCCTCCGAAGGACCTGGGGAAAATTTCCGGATTCGGATGGGCAATGGGGTATGCCGGAGGGCTCTTTTCAGCTGGTTTTGTGATCCTTTTTCTGGGGGATGCCACGGCAGAGAATTTTGAGAGAATTCGCTGGGTCGGGCCGTTTGCAGCACTCTTTTTTATGCTCACGGCCATACCTACATTTCTCTGGGTGAGAGAGCCCGGTGCAAGGCAGAGCCTTCCGGAGGGAGAGACGTTTCTTTCGGTCGGTTTTGAACGTCTTGGAAACACGCTGGAGGAGATCGGGAATTTTCGGGATCTGGCTATTTTTCTCGGATCTGTTTTCTTCGCCATGGCAGGGATCTACATCATCATCACCTTTGCGTTTATCTACGGAGACCAGATCGTTCAGTGGGATGAAACGGTGCGGGTGCTGATGTTTGTGGTCGTACAGATTACGGCTGCTGCCGGTGCGTTTCTTTTCGGATTGCTTCAGGATCGTGCCGGCGCCCGGTTCACCTATATTCTGACGTTAATCTGCTGGTTTTTCGGAGTATTGGGTATTTATGGAGTGATCGATATTACCGCCTGGCTGAACAGCACGTTTAACAGTAACCTGGAGGAGCAGTATGTTTTTCTCTACATCGGAGTGATCGCCGGAATGAGCCTGGGAGCAAGCCAGTCTGCCAGCCGGGCACTGGTGGGGCTTTTTACGCCTGAAGAGAAATCGGCCGAGTTTTTCGGTTTTTGGGGGTTGTTCAACAAACTGGCCGGTGTTTTTGGTATTCTCGGGCTTGGGATGCTTCAAGCCCAGTTCGGGCTCCACAGAGCGATTCTTTTCTGCGCAGCTCTCTTCCTTGTCGCAATCCTTGTCTGCCTCTTTGTCAATGAAAAGCGGGGAGAGAAGGCCGCGGACAGCTATCAGGAACGCAATGTAGAGGTTGCCGGCTCATCATGATCGGAGGCACTATGAGTTTTCCAACAAACACGAATTACCCGCTGAAATTCAGGGTTGTCGACACTTCTTTCCTGATCAAATTAAAAAAATAAAAGAAAAAAGATGCATTTATGTATCAGAATGTTAAATTGCGCCCATTCAACTGTACAGGGTTAGGGTTAACATTGTACGATTTTATTCTACTAACAGGTGTTGATATCAGCACCACGAATCAAAAATTATAATATTGGAGATTGAACATGAGCAGAATTGATCAGGTAAAAACACTTATGAGCGAGCTGGAAGGGGATCTGGAGAAGTTCTACGATAAAGGGAACAAAGCGGCCGGAACACGTGCCCGCAAGCAGCTCCAGGATCTAAAAAAGCTGGCTCAGGAGATCCGGCTTGAGATTCAGGCTAAAAAGAATCAGGACTGATTCTAACCTTGTATTCGCATTTTAAAAAACCCCGGCAGTCACTGCCGGGGTTTTTTTATGGATTCATTTTTATTCTCTTGACAGGAACCTGTACTTTTAGCTGCCAACAGACCATACAGATTCCATGAAAAAAGACCCGACCCGAAAACTGACTCCGCGTGCCATCCGTGCATGGCAGTGGTCAGCCGCATTCGGAAATCTCTTCTATTTTGCCATTCCGGGGGCCTACCTGGCCTACTTTGGGCTGGAGGACTCTTTCCATCTATGGATTGCAGGGATAGGTGTGGTGGTGATTTTCCTGCTCTGGCTCTCCGGAATCGTTTTCTTTCCCTACATCCGGTGGAAACGGTGGCGCTACTCGGTGGACCAGCACGAAATTGACCTGAAACGGGGGATTCTGGTGGTTCAGAGGACATTGATACCTCTCAGCCGGGTGCAGCATGTGGATACACGCCAGGGCCCGATCCTGAGGTGGTACAAACTCGCTTCGGTCACGATCTCGACAGCGGCAACCACGCATGAAATTCCCGCCCTGGATGAGGTGATCGCAGACCGGGTTCGAGATACAATCTCCAAATACGCACGTCTCGCAGAAGAAGATGTCTGATTTTCAACGCCAGCATCCGGTAGCCGCTATCACCCGGGCCGTAGACCTGGTCCGCGGAAACTTTGTCACGATTGTCGTACTGATGGTGGTCGGTGCCAGCGGGAGCGGCGGAGTTACGTTTGCCTGGTGGCTGGCAGGCCTGTTTCTCTTTCTGCTGGTTTCCGGTACGGCGGGCTGGTGGCGGTTTGTCTATCGTGTGGAAAAAGGAGAGCTGCAGATTCGCCAGGGGATCTTTGTACGAAAGAATCTTTTTCTGACAAGAGACCGGATTCAGGTGATAGACGTCACAGCCGGTATTATTCAGCGGATGTTCGGCCTGGTGAGTGTGGAGATCAAAACGGCAGGATCGACGTCACGGGAAGCTTCGTTGAGTGCAGTGTCCCGGAGTGAAGCGCACCGCCTGACCGACCTGCTCCGGAACGGAGAACTGCATGGAGAAGGAGAAGAGGCAGAGGCGGCTGCGGTTGAACAAACCCGAAAAACCTATCACCTGCCCGCGAAGGAGCTACTCATCGCAGCGTCTACGTCCGGAAGTTTCGGGATTGCACTCTCCATTATTGCAACGATCTTCTCCCAGATCGAACCCCTTATCTCTGAAACCGAACTCTACGAGTGGTTTCTGGCGGTGATCCCCTCCGAAGCGGACGGGACGCTGATTCTAAGCCTTGTGGCGGTGTTTGTACTGTTTGCATGGCTGATGTCCTTTTTCGGTACACTGCTCACCTATGGAGATTTTACGCTGACCCTGGAGGAGGATGAGATGGTGATCCGGCGCGGAATCTTCGAGAAGAAACAGATTACGGTCCCTTTCAACCGAATTCAGGCTGTCCGTGTCGTGGAAGGGATGTTGAGGCAGCCATTCGGGTACGGGACTCTCTATGTGGAAAGTGCCGGTTACGGGGACCAGAAAGGGTCCGGCTCGGTCGTCATCTTTCCTCTGATGAAAAGTTCGGAGATCGAGCTATTTTTGGGAGAGGTTCTTCCAGGCTACCGGGGTACTGTAAAAGCTGAAAAGCCACCTTTGAGAGCAGTAACACGATACATCATCCGCTCGACCCTTGTGCTGGCACTGGTTTTGGCCGGAGTCTGGGGGGTATTAAACGCCTCTGCCTGGATCTGGATTCTGCTGATACCGGGTATATTCTGGGGATGGCTACGGCACCATGACGCTGCTGTAGGTGTAGATCAGGAACGTATTATACTAAGCAGCCGGGTTCTGGCACGGACAACCGCTATGGTCCGCAAAGAGCGGGCACAGGATTTACATGTGAGCTCAAGCATGATACAGCGGTTTCGCGGCTTTGCCGACCTGGAAGTGTCTGTCGCATCGGGAGACCAGGGACGAAGTTTTCGCATCCGGGATCTGGAGGCCGATACCCCTGAACGGCTGCTGCCCTGGATTACCAAAGAGCACAATGTAGAGCTATCGCCCGACGGAGCTGAAACTCCCGCGAAGCTAGTGCCTGGTTGGGGTTGATGGATAGGGGAGCATTTCTAACAGAAAAAATGCTGTTTTTGGATACTCAGCACCTGTTTTTTACACAAATTTTCGATTTCATAAAAAAAGTTGCAGGTTCGTTTTTTTTTTTAATTTCTTGGGAGAAGCAAAACGACCATACCCATACGACCCATCGGCTGTATAGGCTGAAATCAGTCGTACAGCCCTGCAATATGAAATGAATACAGAGCATTCATATCGGAAGCAGAGAAGCGAACCCTGGATCATGAAAGCGATGATCCTGGTTCTGCTTGTGGTCTGGCTTCCGGTGCTCTCCAACGGGTTTCTGCTGAACTGGGACGACCAGTGGATGGTATTGGAGAACCCATACCTACAGGATGCGAACTTGCAGGTTGTCGGGACTATCTTCACCAACTCCTACGGCAGTCAGTACTCCCCGGTCAACTCCCTGGCCTATC
>JBBDRW010000027.1:0-11219 GCA_040905265.1 Balneolaceae bacterium
GCATAGCCATAGCTACGTGAATCTTTTTTAAAGCAGCCAGAAGTAAAAAGACCAAGACTTGGCTGCGCATAAATATGGTTGACACGACACTAAAATAAATCAATTAAGCGGACATGCCTCAGAAACCTGCCTGGATTCTCATTAAGATCCCTGATCAGGCGGTGCATTTCCACGGCAAGGCTGTCCGAATGGTTATAGAGAGACGGGTCATTCACCATCCGGCCCAGGGAGCCCTCCCCCTCGTTGATCTTGACCAGAATCTGATTCAGCTGATCGACCGTTACATCCAGATCCTGGCTGGCAGCCTTCAGCTCTCGAACCGTCTCTTCCAGGCTCACCATCAAACTGTCCACTCTCGGCCGGTTATCCGTTGTCAATGTATCGAGTTGTTGCATTGTCCGGTTTGCCGACTGAATCGCCTGGTCCAAATCCTGCTGGCGCGATTCCATCAGTTCGGAGAGAGAACGGGTCAATGACTCTGCATTTCCAATCGACTGCTGCAGTTCGGAACTCCGCTGGTCATCCAGAGTCCTGTTGAGCTGCACCAGAAAATTATTGAGTTCGGTAAATGACTCCGAGATATCATCCCCGAGTTCCTGCCCTTTCTCGGCCAGTGTCTCCATCATTGTATCCACATAAATCCCGTCGATTTCGCCACCGTGGGGCACGTTCTCATCCGAGTCTCCCCGCTCTACGATTATCGCTTTTCCATCGATCAGTCCGGTTGAGGTGAGATGTGCCACAGATCCGACCGGGACCTCAATATGTCTGTCAATGGAGAGGGTAACCCGAACCCTGGTATCCGGCATCAGCCGGATGTTTCGAACCGAACCGATCTTGACCCCGTGCAGATAGACTACATTTCCACTTGAGAGGCCGTCTACCCGGTCAAATGTTGTGACGATCTCATTCGCCTGCCGAAAGATCGGGGCGTCACTCATAAACCGAAATCCCATATAGGCAACCAGTACCGCAATGAGAATCATAATCCCGATTCGCACTTCATTACTTACATTCACTGATCCATACCCCCGGAGTACTGTTTTAATTGATATTCACTTGCAGAGACAAACCGGATCAGATTTTCATCCGTACTATGCCTCATCTCATCGACTGTACCTAACCAGCTCAGTTTCTGCTGGTCCAGAAACGCCACCTTGTCCGCCACTTCCAGTACACTGTGCATGTCGTGTGTTACCACAATGGAGGTGATATTCAGGGCATCCGACAACTGTTTGATCAACATATTGATCTCCTCGGAAGTCTCCGGATCCAGTCCTGACGTCGGTTCATCATACATCAGATAGTCAGGCCGCAGAATAATCGCACGTGCCAGCCCCACACGTTTCCTCATACCTCCCGACAGTTCTGCTGTCGACTTCTCAGCTGCGGAAGCCAGGCCAACCATTTCCAGCGCCTCCAGCACATTCGTTGAGATTTCATCTTCCGACTGTTTTGTAAAATAACGGAGCGGAAACGCCACATTCTCAAACGTGTTGATGGAGTCAAAAAGTGCCGACCCCTGGAAAAGCACTCCGAAATGCTGCCTCATTCTTCTCAGTTGCACATAATCCTGTGCATGAATGTCTATATCGTCAATCAGAACCTGGCCGGAATCGGGACGCAACAGGGCGTTAATATGCTTCAGAAGTACCGATTTTCCGCAACCGGAACGGCCGATGATCGCAAGGGTTTCTCCGTCCTGTATCGAAATGGAAACATCCTCCCATACGATCAAATCGTCAAAACGTTTTGTAAGATTTCTAATCTCAATCATCGATAGTTCTATACGGTGTTGCGCACAATCTGTTTCAGATTCTGTTTGTCTTCAATGTCAGGAGGCTTTGCATCCGCCAACTGGCGGACTGGCCTCGATCCTGACCAAAAATCACTACGCTGTCGCTCCGTGTGAATCGTTTCGCCCGGAGCGTTTCACGTATAAAAAATGAGCCTGGTTTATCAAAGCCTCCTGTTACTGTGAAACTCTCATACAGTGGCACTGTTCCATTCTACAACAAAAGTGCCGCCAGTATAAAATCGGCCAGTAGTACATAGATACATCCGAGTACGGCAGCTTCCGTCGTACAGGTACCGACTCCTTCGGCGCCGCCGGTTGCATAGTACCCCTTGTAACAGGCTATGGACGTAATGACAAAACCGAACACGAACGATTTAACAAAACCGAAGAGTACATTCCAGGGGTAGAAAAACAATCTGGCCCCCTTCAGAAACTCGGAAGGGGGTACCGCACCTGAAAGATAGCCTGCAAGAACACCTCCTCCAATTCCAAAGACAGAAGCTACAATATAGAGAATCGGGAACATCAGGAGCCCGGCCAGCACCCTGGGTACCACCAGAAACGATACGGAGTTGAACCCCATCGACTCCAGGGCATCCACCTGTTCGCTCACCCGCATGGTCCCCAGTTCCGTAGCGATCCGTGAACCGACCTTGCCGGCCAGGACAAGACTCGAAATAACAGCGGCAAGTTCAATCAGAATCGACTCGGAGACGATCGAACCGATCGTTGAAATCGGGATGAATGACATCTGAAGCTGATATGCCGTCTGCAGGGTCAATACCGCTCCGGTAAAGATACCGGTCAGTACAATGATCCACATGGAGTCGTACCCGACCTTTACAAACTCATGAAAGAGGTTCTTTTTATAGGTACTGAATTCCGTAGAAGAACGTATCGCCTGGTAAAGAAGAGTACTGTATTTACCCAGTTCATGGAGTGCGTACATATCCGAATGAGAGCTTGATTCTCGGCTTGAATGATTCAGTGACTATCTCTTTTCCTGTATATCAGGCACATATTTTGGGTATATTACAAAAGATTTTTCCCAATTGTGATCAAAATTGCTCAAAATAGTATCTTTGGGAACCGCCCGGCTTTTCGTGATCCTGTCCGGAGCGGCCTTTTACAGATTCGAACATTGAACAGAACCTGAAAACCGATTTCAACGTAACCTTATCCCATGATCCGATATTTGACAGCAGGCGAGTCTCACGGCCCGGAAATTACAGGAATTGTAGAAGGCGTTCCCGCAGGGCTCCCGATCACGGAAGATGAAATTGCCATCCATCTGGCCAGGCGCCAGCAGGGGTATGGACGCGGCGGCCGGATGGCATTTGAAAAAGACAGGGCTGTATTCACCGGGGGTGTTCGCTTCGGTAAAAGCATGGGTTCCCCGATCGCAATGCGTATGCCGAACCGGGCCTATGAGAAAGATGAGAGCAACTGGCCTGTAGTCATGAACAAGGAGGGGGACGGAAGCGGAGTCGACCCGGTCACTCTCTCCAGGCCCGGCCATGCCGACCTGACCGGTGTTCAGAAATATCGATATGGAGATATCCGTCCGGTTATTGAACGCTCCAGCGCCAGGGAAACAGCGATGAGAGTCGCCTGCTGCTCCGTTGCGCGCCAGCTCCTCAAACAGTTCGGCATCGAAATCGGCGGACATGTCATTCAGCTCGGATCCGCAGGATTTGACTCCTGGGAGCGTGTTCGTGACATCGCCGATCCCCTGCTGGCCGGCGGCGGCGAGGAGGTCTACCGAAAAGCGGATGAATCAGATGTACGCTGTCTGGACGAAGAGTTGAGCCATCGGATGAGGGAAGAGATCAAAACCAAGCGCAAAGAGGGCTCCTCGCTCGGTGGAATCTATGAAATCATCATCACAGGGGTCCCTGCCGGGCTCGGCAGCCATGTCCACTGGGACCGGAAACTGGACGGTCAAATTGCCCAGGCCATAATGGGAACCCAGGCAATGAAAGGAGTCGAAATCGGTCTCGGGTTTGAATCAGGATACCGGCCCGGCCATGAGGTACACGACGAAATTACCTGGGAAAACGGGGCGTTTTCCCGCCGGACAAACCGGGCCGGCGGTGTGGAAGGGGGAATGAGTACCGGCCTGCCGATTATCATCCGCGGTGCGATGAAACCGATCCCGACCATGATCAAACCGCTCAAAACAGTCGATTTCAAAACCAGGGAGGAGATGGACACCCGATATGAACGCTCGGATGTCTGTGCACTTCCAAGGGCCGTTGTTGTGGCGGAAAGCGTAGTTGCACCCGTCATTGCAAATGCATTTCTTGAGAAATATGGAGGAGATTCGATCGAAGAGATCTCCGAACGATATCCACTCAAACAGGAATGACATGAGGGATAGCAGCCAGAAAATCCGGACCCTTGCGCTCAACGTAAAGAACAACCCGGGCGATATATTTTCAAAATTTGCACTGGCGCTGGAACTGTTGAAAAACAATCAGGTACAAAAAGCGTTGGTACTCTTTGAATCCATCTACAAACATCATCCGGACTATCTGGGCGTCTACTACCATCTCGGCAAATTATATCAATCCATGGAAGAGCCGCAACGATCCGCGCAGATCTTCTCGGAAGGAATTGAGATTGCCAAAAAACGTAATGACACACGAACCCTTCTGGAGTTGACAGAAGCCCTGGAAGTCGTGAAGGAAGAACAGTGATTATGACCAAACAACCTGGCCTATACAGGCTGCTGCTGGCTACCCTGATTTCCGGAGCAATGTTGATAACTGCACCCGAAACGGGATCTGCACAGGCCGGTGATGTGACGCATACGGTCCGGCAGGGTGAAACCCTCTACAGCATTGCGCAACAGTACAACCTGACCGTTACAGAACTTCGGCAGTGGAATTCTCTGGAGAGTGATCAACTCTCAACCGGGGCCACACTCCGCATCAGGCCGCCGGCCGGAGATGACGAGAGCCTGACCCATACCGTTCAGGCGGGAGAGACCCTCTTTTCCATCAGCCGCCGGTACAATGTCTCCATTGCGGAAATTCAGCAGTGGAACCAGCTTCAAACCAATTTGCTTGAGAACGGCCAGGAACTGTTGATCTACCGGAGCGACCCCTCAGACACGGCCGGCAGCGAGCTCCAGGCAGAAGCTGCAGGCAGAAGCTCCATCGTCGGGGAGGACTCCGAGGCACGAGCCAGCACCTACTACACCGTACGAAGCGGAGACACGCTGACGCGGATCGCCAATGAACACGATATGAGCCTCAATGAACTTCGCAGCCTCAACAACCTTCAGTCGGATATGTTGAATATAGGGCAGCGGCTTCTGGTTCGCCAGGGACAGTCGACACCGGTTGTTGAAGAGGATGCTGCCGAATCTACACCCCAGGGACGATTTGCCAGTTACAGGCTTCAGAGCGGTGAAAACACACAAACCATTCTGAACCGTTTCGAGATGTCGCTCGAGGAGCTTGAAGCTCTGAATCCCGGCCTTGAGGTAGAGAATCTCGGCAACGGCCAACAGGTGACCGTACTGCTGCCGCCAAACCGAAGCTTTCGGAATCCATATCTGCGTCAGTCGGGCATGGAGAACCTGGGCAGCGTCCCGGTTCAGCGATACTCTCCGGACGATATCGCACGGCCCACAACAAGCGGTGAACTCTATCACCCGGATCAACTGACAGCCGCACATGCGAACATGTCCCTCGGAAACATCATCTACATCGAGAATCCGGGGAATGGCCGCGGGATATATGTGAAAGTAAACGACCGGTTCTCGGGAAATGGGCTCAAACTCTCGGACAAGGCGTTTGAACTTCTCGGCTTCTCATCCGTCGAACGGGCTGTTACAGAGATCTACCTCGAAGAGGATTTATAACGCCTATGATGGAACCAGAACCGCACCGGCAGAGTTACTTCAAAGAGTCCCGATCCCTACTCTACAGTTATCTGATCTGCCTGCCGCTCTTTCTCCTCTATGAACTTCTGGTCTACATCTCTCAGCCGGACGCGGAACAGATCGTCCGGATTTCAGTCGATGCCTGGTTTAAAGGAATCTTTACCACATTCGGCCTCAACGCACTCTCCATTACCTTTTTTATCGCATGCCTGGCGGGCATCTGGATCCTGATTCGTGACAGAGGCCGGCTGAAACACCTCCGAACCTCCTGGTTCCTCTTCATGCTTCTCGAGGCGCTGATGTATGCCATCCTCCTCACACTGCTCATCACTTCATTTCTGGAATATCTGATGATGATCGACCAGGGTTCGCCTCTGGAAGACCTGAGCAAACTGCAAATGGCCGCTCTATCACTGGGCGCCGGACTCTATGAAGAGCTATTCTTCCGGGTAATACTGGTCAGCCTCCTGCTCTGGATCTGCAACCGGTTTATAGAGACGAAATGGATATCGTATACAATCGCCGCCCTCCTTGCTGCGCTCATATTCAGCGGTGTTCACTATACCGGAACATACGGAGATACGTTTACATTGGGTTCGTTTCTCTTCCGCTTTCTGTTTGGACTGGCATTAAATGTTATTTATGTTTTAAGAGGATTCGGAATGGCGGCATGGACACATGCACTTTATGATCTGTTGATCATCACCATTCGCTAGGAAATGTTGCAAAAAGTGGTTCACTTGCAGCCGTAGGAGAGAACAGTTTCACAGAGAAGATCGATCTGCCGGATTCTACGGTATCGAAAGCAGTTCAGGCAACATACAGGTCAAAGGAGAGTTATCAGAGCAAGCCGATACTTCAGAAGGTGGAAAAGAGTACCGTGTACGAGAAGCCACTCCCGATTCAGGCCAGATAATATTTCCTGAACGGGAACATCAAAAAAATCAATTGGTTCATATACACCAAGGAGTTAGATTTATTAACGCCGGGTCAAACGGGGGCATTTGACTCTGCGACAGAGGGTTTTTACCTGACGATACAGTTACTGATACCTACATAGACGTAAAAGAGACGATCAATACGGGATGGCAGAACTGAAAAAGAAAGAAAAAAAGAAGCAGGAAGACTTCAACAAGGAGATGATTCCTCACCTGGATGCACTCTATAACTTTGCTCTCAGGCTGACAACCGACCCCAATGATGCGGAAGATCTCGTCCAGGATTCAATCGTTAAAGCGTACCGATTCTTCAGCAGTTATGAGAAAGGGACCAACGCCAAAGCGTGGCTCTTCCGGATTCTCAAGAACTCTTATATCAACAACTACCGGAAAAACTCCAAACAGCCTCAGCAGATCGACTATGATGAAGTCTCCATGTTCTACGAGTCCATTCGGGCCGAACGAACGAATACTTCCGATCTGGAAGACAAGATGTTCCGGGAGCTGATTGATGATGATCTGACCAAAGCACTGGAAGAGATCCCTGAAGATTTTCGCACGGTCGTTCTCCTCTGCGATGTGGAAGATTTCACCTACGAAGAGATCTCCAACATGCTGGATGTGCCGATCGGAACCATCCGGTCCAGGCTTCACAGGGGCCGAAACCTGCTGAAAGTGCAGCTCATGGAGTATGCAACAGAACGGGGATATACCGAAAAGTAGACGTCCGACCGACTCCTGGTACCGTGGAGTATGGTTGACGCTACACTAGACCGACAGAGTGATCCGAACCGTTGTCCCTTTGTCCGGTTCAGACCGCAAAACCGAGATGTTCCCCTTGTGGTAATCTTCAATGATTCGTTTCGTCAGGCTCAGCCCGAGTCCCCACCCCCTCTTTTTGGTACTGAATCCGGGTTTAAAAATCTCCGTCAAATACTTCTTGTCAATCCCGGTTCCGGAATCTTCAATATCGATAATAAGTTCATCCTCCAGCTGGTTTACACTCACCGAGACGTACGGTTTGTCGGAATTCTCCCGGATCGCATCCATTGCATTTTTCAGCAGGTTCTCGATGGCCCACTGGAATAGTTCCGGATTCACATTCACTCTTGCATCGGTCGTCACTGACCGGCGAAGCTCCACCTTCTTTCCAAGCTGCGGCAGCCTGCGCTCCGTATAGAGAATTACCTGATCGATAATCGGTACGATTCGATGGCTTTTCAGCTCCGGTTCTGAACCGATCTTGTTAAACCGCTCAGCAATTCCGCGAAGCCGGGCGATGTCGTTTTCAATCTCCCGCACAATTTCCGAGGTCTCACCGTCCCCTCCCCGTTTCTCTTTCAGGAGTTCAATCCACCCGTACAGGCTGGATATCGGCGTACCAAGCTGGTGGGCAGCCTCTTTCGCCATCCCTACCCAGAGGTTGGACTGTTCGGACCGGGTGATACTCCGGTAGGTCATATATCCGATTCCCAACAGGAGCGCAAGGATGCCGAACTGGATATAGGGAAAGAAACGCAAATACTGAACCATCTGGCTCTCGCCGAAATAGACATACTGGGTCATCTGCAGCTCTCCATCCCCGAAGGACATCTGGATCGGATCGTGCACAGAAGCCAGGTAGCTGATCAGCTCCGGTGAAATATCCTCGTCATCAATAAAATTCCAGGTTACGATCTCTCCCTGCCCGTCCACGACAAGCTGCGGGATCTGAAATTGCTGGTTAATGATGAGCTCTTCCCGGACAAAATCTACCGAGGATTTCGACGCTTCGGCGCGATTGATCAGGGTCAGTACACTGTCCGGCACACCCGGAATCTGTTGAAGGATTTGGATCGCGTCGGTCAGATTGTTGCTGATCTCATCATGAACAGGCAGGCTCTCAAACTGAATCGCTTTCGCCCAGAGCTCCACACTTGTACTCTCCAGCTGACGGATGTTGTTAATCAGATGCCGGTTGTAGATGTAGGAGACTGCAGCCAGCAAAATCAGCATGACGATCAGTACAATTTTTATCCGGTTGGCAGGCAGAAACAGTTGCATAGTACCTCACGATAGTTTTTTGGATCAACAGACCGGAGGCCTTGAAAAACCTCCAGATCAATATCCAAAAAAATCGGGTACTACGCTACAAACCTGCCTGCCGGACCATTCGGAGCGCTGTCAGCAGCACCCTCCGCTGGGCGTACAGCATCCGGCAGCCTCATAGGCAGGAGCCGCTGCAGGAACTCCGCAGTGATCTTTTGCAAGACAGTCGGTATGCTTCGGCGTAAGGAGAAAGCCCTCTCCGTCGAACGCCAGGCCGTATCGGCCGGTCGTGTCTGTCTGATACTCAACTTCAACGTCGTGGTCTCCGCCACCGATGATCTCTCCGGAAATGGAAATGATTTTGAGCAGCTTTTCAGGAGTGAGACGGTGATCCACGTCGTGGCTGCTCCAGATCTGGAAAGTAATGTTCTTTTCTGTTCGAACCTGGCCGCCGCAGTCGACAAAGTGTTTGGTCGTTAACCCCGCTTCCGTGATATGAAAGTGTGAAGGAATCTCTGTCCCGTCCGGCAGACTGAAGTTCAATTCACCGAGTTTTGACAAAGATTGTTTGAATTCTGATAGTTTCATTGGTTTGATCCTTAGTTTATCTGAAGTGGTTGCAAGCCCTCTGCTGTTATTTTCAACATCCACACTGGCAGCCGGAACGAACCTGCCCAAGAAACGAAGAAAGCTCCTGCAAAACAGCCGGGTTGATACAGTAGCAGATCGATGTCCCTTCAACCGTGCCCTGTATCAGCCCGGCCGTCTTCAGTTCCCGGAGGTGCTGGGAGACGGTCGGCTGTGCCAGCGGAAGCCGGCCAACCAGATCGCCGCAAATACAGCGGTCTGCCTCAAGCAGATACTCGACAATGGCGACCCTTGCCGGGTGCCCCAGCGCTTTGGCCAGTACAGCGATTCTGTTCTGGTGGTCTGTGTAATCAGCCGTTTTTGTGATACCCATAGTGAATGATCGTTTTGTAATATTGCAATATTACGATATAAAGAACCGGAATGCAACCCTCCTCAAAAATAAATTCCTGAATCACTACAAAGAGGCTCTGGAATACCCGGCTCATCTATTGAATGCAAAGCGATCCCCAGGAAACGACAGCGCAGTAATAATTGGCCAATATTGAGGCAGGTCTGACAGACTGGTGGGGTAACCTTGTCCGGAATGACCAGCCTGCGGATAGATATCCTCCTACAAATTCGTCTGAAGCGGAGAAAATGGCCGCTCTCTCTTCCCTTCTCCCACCTTGCGATACTGCTCCAGGGCTTCTGCCACATCGAAAAAGAAGTGATCGCTCCCTAACGTATCGATCACCCCGCACATTTTTAATTTGTCCCGTACCGGGCCGAGAACCCCGGCCAGATAGAGCCCTACCTGCTTCTCATTCAGATCGCTGATCAACTCCTCAAGGGTTTCCATCCCCGTAGAGTCGATCGCAGGCATGGAGGACCCATCCAGAATGACCAGCTTCAGGGCATCCCCGCGCCGCCGGATTCTCTCAGCCAGGCACTCCCTGAAATGCTCCACATTCGCAAAATAGAGCGCTGAATCAAACCGGAATATCAACACATCCTCCTCAACGGCCGCTTCATCATACCGATCGATATTCCTGAATGTACTGCTATTCCCCAGACGGCCCAGTTCCGCGTTATGAGGCCTGGCGCTGCTGTAGATCACCATGGCCAGGGAGAGAGCTACACCGGTCAGAATTCCCTCTTCAATTCCCAAAATCAGAGTGGCAAAAAATGTGGCCAGCAGCATGGCCAGATCCCGTCTGTCGGTATTCCAGAGATGGGCCATCGCAGCAGCATCAAAGAGCCCGGCAACAGCCACCAGAATAATTGCCGCCAGTACGGCCTGCGGCAAATAGGTAAAGAGCGGAGTTAAAAAGAGCACCGTGAACCCGATCAGGAGTACGGTAATAACGGATGCGACGGTTGTCTGCGCACCGGACTGGTCATTGACCGCTGTTCGCGAAAACCCGCCCGTTGTTGGAAACGACTGAAAAAACGCCCCCCCGATATTGGCGCCGCCCAAAGCGATCAGCTCCTGGTCCGGATCGACCCGGTATCCGCGCCGGTTAGCAATCGCTTTGGCAACCGCAATGGACTCCATGTAACTGACCAGCGAGATGACCAGTACCAGAGGGATCAGGGATTGAAGATCTTCCAGGTTGAAAAACCCTGCATCCGGCCGCGGCAGCCCCCCGGGAACATCCCCGACGATCGAGACGCCGGCGGCCTGCAGCTGAAAAAAAGATGTGACCGCGATCCCGGCAGCCACTGCCAGAAGCGCTGACGGAAAGGATGACCTCCATTTCCGAACCAGGATCATTACAAGGATCGAACCGATCCCGATCAACGTGGTTGCCAGGTGGATTTCATCCAGGGAGACCATCAGCTGGCAGAGAGTCTCCAACTGGCCACCCGTCCGATCCAGCTCCAGGCCTGTCAGGTTTCTGATCTGGCTGGCACCGATGATCACGGCCGCTGCAGAGGTAAACCCGCTCAACACAGGGTGTGAAAGAAAATTGACCAGAAACCCCAGCCTGAA
>JBBDRW010000028.1:0-56289 GCA_040905265.1 Balneolaceae bacterium
CCCTGCGCCATCTTTATGGGGCTCGGGTCGATCATCGGTACCGGCATCTTTGTCATTATCGCAATTGCAACACAAATCGCCGGAAACGGGGTGATGGTTGCGATCGTCATTGCTGCACTGCTCGCAACATTCAACGGGCTGAGCAGTGCCCAGCTCGCCGCCGCGCACCCGGTCAGCGGGGGTACATATGAGTATGGTTACCGGTTCCTTGGACACCATCTTGGATTTACCGCCGGCTGGATGTTTATGATTGCCAAATCCGCGTCAGCCGCAACTGCCGTATTGGGTTGCATCGGGTATCTCTTCTATGCTTTTGAAATTGAAGCAGGCGGCTGGTTGTTATCCGGCTCCGGAGTGTTGCTCCTGCTCCTTGTATCTCTGCTCGTTGCCGGCGGCATCCGGAGAAGCAACCGTGCAAATCTGGTGATCGTCTCGCTGACTCTGTTCGGACTGGCTGTTCTCGTTGCAGCGAGTCTCTGGATGAACGGGTTGCCGACAGAACCGGCCAGACTGGCAATGACCGATACCTCGCTCTCCTCCATCCTGTACGCTTCCGCCTTAATGTTTGTCGCCTATACAGGATACGGACGGATCGCCACGCTCGGAGAGGAAGTGGCCGAACCCCGCCAGACAATTCCCCGGGCTATTATCCTGGCAATGGTTCTGATCGTCATTATCTATCTGGCCGTTTCTCTCACCGCACTCCAGATCATGGGAGCAGATGCATTCGGCCAAACCGTACATGGAGAGGCCGCTCCCCTGATGATCGTTGCACAAGCACTCTCTGTTCCTTACATCGGGCCACTCATTACACTTACAGCGATTACAGCGATGCTTGGAGTCTTGCTGAATCTTATTCTCGGGCTCTCCAGAGTCCTGTTAAGTATGGCACGCAGACGGGATGTTCCCAAAGGGCTTGCGGTCATCAATCCGGCCACCCAGAGCCCGGCACGTGCTGTCTGGGCAACAGCCGTGATTATCGCACTCCTGGTAATGAGTGGAGATATCGTCTTTACCTGGTCCTTTAGTGCATTCACGGTCCTGATCTATTACGCCATCACGAATCTCTCTGCCCTGTTTCTTCCGGATGAATTACGACTCTACCCACGCTGGATACCGGTTTGCGGACTTTCAGGCTGTCTGTTTCTCGCATTCTGGATTGACCCGAAGATCTGGATAAGCGGCCTGATCCTCCTGCTGCTGGGGCTTGCCTGGCATACGGCTGCCTTGAAACTCAGAGTGGACAGTGAAGATGTTCCGGAGTAATTCATGGGCTTTCGGGTATGTTCGAAGGTGCGACGGCTATTTCAACCCTGAACCGCCATATATTAATGAAAACCGATGGGAACAGCTGAACTTCGACTGATAGAGCCCGACAATCTGCCGATCCTCAAGACACACCTGGACCGGATGAATGACCGGATTGAAACCCCCGCTTTTCTGAATCACGACCCGGTTCAGTTCATGCATGCATTTGAAGAGAAAAGGGACCAGGAGATTGCCGGATTTCTGGCGGCGCTCCTCGCCTGGGGACGCAGGGATATCGTCTGCAGAAAAATCGAGGAACTGCTGAAACGGATGGATTTTCAACCCTATCAGTTTGTCATGCAATACACTCCGTCGGATGCTCTGCATTTCCGGGGATTCAAGCACAGAACTTTCAAACCGGTCGATATTCACGGGCTGATCTCTGCCTTGCATCAGATATACCGATCTCACGATGACCTGGAATCGTTCTGGGCGGACTGCCTGATTGATGCAGAAGATCGGGGGCGAAACCTGATCGGACTATTCAGGGAACGCTTCCTTACTTTATCTGAAGAGATAGTGACGAGAACACACAAACATCTCTCGAATCCGGAAAGGGGCAGTTCTGCAAAGAGGATCTGCATGTTCCTTCGATGGTGTAACCGAAAGGAGAGCTGTGTCGATCCTGGCATCTGGACTCTGCTTCCACCCTCCAGCCTGATGATCCCGTTTGATGTCCATGTTGCACGGCAATCCCGTCGTATTGGCCTGTTAACCCGGAGATCGAACGATTGGAAGGCGGTTCAGGAGTTAACTGCCCAACTGTCCGAATTGAACCCGAATGACCCCACCCGGTATGACTTTGCACTTTTCGGGCTTGGCGCCATGGACTATTCGCTGCCGGATCATCTGATTCTCAACTGATTGAATTATGGAGGCTTTGTCCGGGTATTCCATACAATGGACGGCAAATTCACCTAAAAAGCTTTTATGACATTTTTTTAAATCTTCCGTATATTTAAAGTCTGTCAATAAACACAAATAACAACCATGTACCGACTATGATTGGAGTGAATGTAAAAGATAATGAGAGTATTGACCGGGCGATCAACCGTTTCAAAAAGATGGTTACCCGCTCCCGCATTCTCAATGAATACAAAGAGCGCCAGCAGTTTATGAAGCCTTCCGAAGAACGTCGTGAAGCATTGAAGAAGAGTGTCCGGGAAGAGCGGCGGCGGCAGCGGGATAACTACTGATCACCCGCCTCAGACCGTTTCCCTGAACTTCTGGCCTGACCGGCAGATGTCTCTGTACTGATCCCGGCAATGCGAGTAACCAGGGCAATCCCGATTATCCTTCTTCGTCCAGTGATTTTCGAATAACTTGTTTTATATACCTATTTTTTTCTTCCTTAACAGTAATATCAAATGTTTCAGGGCTTTCCGGCAGAAATGTAGTTGCAAATCCCATCTTCCCCCCTTCTCTCAACCGCTGCTCCATAAACGGTACCATTCGCACTTCTCCCCCAAGTCCTACTTCACCGATATAGAAGGATCCCCTCTTCAGTGGCCGATTCCTGAAACTTGAGGCGATTGCCGTCACGACTGCAAGGTCTGCCGCCGTATCCGTCACTTTCAACCCACCCGCGACATTCAGGTACACATCCTGCCCGGAGAGCTGTAAACCTGCACGTTTTTCAAGTACAGCAAGCAGCAGAGCCAGCCTTCGCTGGTCAAAACCGCTTGCCGTACGCTGAGGGGTTCCATAGCTGGCCGGGGTTACCAGTGCCTGGATCTCCACCATCAGGGGGCGCGTACCCTCGAGTACACAGGTTATGGCATTCCCGCTTACATCCGGATCCATCTCCGATAAAAACAGCTCGGACGGGTTCTCGATTTCTACCAATCCACCCTGCCTCATCTCAAAGACCCCAACCTCCTGGGTGGGCCCGAACCGATTCTTTACCCCCCGTAACAGGCGGTGCATCCGGCTGTGATCTCCTTCAAACTGAAGTACCGTGTCTACCATATGCTCCAGCATTTTTGGGCCGGCGATATCTCCCTCCTTGGTAACATGGCCAATCATGAGTGTGGTCACCCCATCCCGTTTGGCAAGTTGCTGAAGAACCGCTGCACACTCCCGAATCTGCTGTACACTTCCGGGAAGGCTTCCGAGGTTACTGCGATAGACGGTTTGTATGGAGTCTATCACAAGCAGGTCCGGCTTCTCTTTCTGCGCTGACTGCACCACCAGATCCAGATTGGTTGAACTGAGTATCTTCATGGCTGATGTTTCGATGCCGATCCGGTCCGCACGCTGACGGATCTGTCCGGCGGACTCTTCCCCTGCAACATAGAGAAGGCTCAGTTCCGGATTCGACTTTGCAAGTTGCAGCATGAGTGTACTTTTGCCAATTCCAGGATCACCACCCAGCAGGATCAGAGACGAGGGCATCAACCCCCCACCCAAAACCCGGTCCAGTTCACCGATACCGGTCGGTACCCGGTCCGATTCTGAATAGGATATCTCGTGGAGGGCCACAGGGCGTTCCTGGCCCTCTCCCACACTCACATCTACCTTGTGTTTTACACTCTCCTTCGGGGCCTCTTTCAACTCTTCAAATGTATGCCATTCGCTGCATACCGGACACATTCCAAGCCATTTTGCAGACTGGTGGCCACACGCACTGCATTCATAATAGACCTTCGGTTTTGCCATAAGGTAGTTGGATCGAAAAAAGATGATAACTGTTTCTGCCCGGTTATGAATCGGTTTTGCCGGGTAAAATCTCACTGACGGTATGGTTCACATACCAGGTCATGGCCATAATGCCGAAGCCAATGCTTACATAGTAAGTGATCACTCTCCACACAAATACAGCGAGGCCGATAAATGCGGTACGGTCAATCAACGGACCGAGAAAAATGGCAAACAGCCCCTCCACGCCACCCGATCCGCCCGGTGTTGGAATCACCAAAAAGGCAAGGTTCATCGCCAGGCTTCTCATGATCAGAATCAACTCCTCTGCCGGCAGAAGGCTGAGGATAACGATCGGCGGCAATGCAATCCTGCAAAGCCACGCCATGGTTGAAAGGTAGAAGGCTTTGAAAATAAACCTGGGTGGCTTTGCCCGTAATTCATAGGAGTACTCTTCCAGATGTTCTGTCTCCTCGTGGACTTTCTCATTATAGTTCCGCAAAACCGGAAGTGTAAAAACCCATCGGATCAGATTCTTGATGGTCGCCGGGTTCACAAGGAGCCCATAGGTAAGAAACGCTCCGTACGCAATCAGCCCGGTATAGATAAGAATCATGGTCGCTGCTCCTACAAAGCCGATCTCCGGTGGTATGACTGCCATGTAGACTCCTGCCAGTAGCAGAATCGGTACTGCAAGAGCATACCAGAACTGATCCAGCAGTACGCCGTAAAGAATGATTCCGGTAGACTTGCCCAGCTTGATCCCCTCTCTTGACATTGCATAGGTAGCGACCGGTGCGCCTCCAATGGTAGATGGTGTTACCGCAGAAGCAAAATCCCAGGCGAGCATAATTCTCACGGAAGCCATCCAGCTGATCTCTTTCTCCGCAAGAAACCTGATCTTGGCTGCAGCAAACCAGAGGCGCAAGAGGGTTACCCCGATTGCAATCACAAGGCCAGGCATCCGTTTCAGCCTGAGATACTCCAGTACCCCGGGTGAATATGTGAGGTAGATCACCACCCCCATCCCCAGCAGGCTGAGCCCGACAGAAATGATCAGGTATTTATAGGAGATGAGCGGCTTGTTCCCGCTCTGTTCATTACTGGTTATACACATGATCGATCAGAAAAAAAGCCTCCGGATGGACCGTAACGTGATTCCGTTAAACAGAAGGTCCGGCTCCGAAGGCTTTGAAAGGATAAATGCCTGGATCAGGCGACATCAATATTTTCATCCAGATAGACATCCTGGATAAAGTTGAGCAGCTTAACTCCCTCATCAACCGGGCGCTGAAACGCTTTGCGTCCACTGATCAGCCCCATACCCCCGGCACGTTTGTTGATGACAGCTGTCTTGACTGCATCTGCGAAATCATCCTCACCGGATGCACCTCCGGAATTGATCAGGCCTGCTCTTCCCATATAGCAGTTGGCCACCTGGTATCTGGCAAGATCGATCGGATGGTCGGAAGCAAGCTCGCTATAAATTCGCTCGTCCAGTTTTCCGTACGAAGAGTCGCCCGAGTTCAGCGCTTTGTACCCGCCGTTGTTCACCGGCAGCTTCTGCTTGATGATATCCGCTTCAATAGTCACTCCCAGATGGTTCGCCTGTCCGGTAAGGTCCGCGGATGAGTGGTAATCGACACCGTTCACTTTAAATGCAGAATTTCGGATATAGCACCAGAGGATTGTTGCCATACCCAGCTCGTGAGCATATTCAAAGGCCTGTGCTACTTCAACAATCTGACGGTTGGACTCTTCGGAACCGAAATAGATGGTTGCACCTACTGCTGCAGCGCCCATGTTGTACGCCTGATCAATGGTTCCGAACATCACCTGGTCATAGGTATTCGGATAGGTCATCAATTCATTGTGGTTGATTTTCACAACAAACGGAATTTTATGAGCATACTGTCGCGAAACGGCTCCCAGTACTCCGTATGTTGATGCAACCGCGTTACAACCGCCTTCGATCGCAAGTTGTACAATATTTTCCGGATCGAAATAGGCCGGGTTCTTGGCGAAGGAAGCGCCACCGCTGTGTTCAATGCCCTGATCAACAGGCAGAATAGAGAGATAACCGGTGCCGGAAAGACGGCCGTGATTAAAAAGCCGCTCCAGATTTCCAAGTACACGGTTGTTTCTGTCTGAGTGGTACCAGACCCGGTCTACATAGTCATTTCCCGGCAGGTGAAGGTTCTCTTTGGAAATGGTTTTACAGGTGTGATTCAGCAGATTGGAAGCATCGTCACCCAATAGCTCCTCGATGCTCTTTGTCGCAAGTGCCATATAATTCTCCAATATGGTTGATTAATAACTTTAGGTTGAATTTGAAGCCTGTAATATAATTGAAAGCTGTCAGAATGGCTAAATTTTGGCACCGCTTTTCCAACCGATGTAGTTGTGCTCCACAGTTTGTCAGGATGAAAACGTTTTCAGCTTCTGAATATAGAGATCCAGATCATCCGGACTGTAGAGCACAAAACGAATTTTCGACACCCTGGCCAGGTTCAACGCCTCTTCATTGCAGGTATTCAGTGCAATATCTGTAGCTTCATCTATGGGATATCCAAATGCACCGGTTGAGATAGCAGGAAATGCCAGGGCATCAATTGAGTTCTCCTCCGCAAGATTCAATGCGTTTCGATAACAGTCTGCCAATAACTCCGACTCCGGTTTATCCCGGCCGTATACCGGGCCCAGACAATGAATCACATACTGGTTCGGCAGTTGGAATGCACTGGTCAGGACTGCTTCACCGGGCCGAATAGGGGCCAATGGCCTGCAGGCCTGTTCCAGTTCAGGCCCTGCCGTACGGTGTAAAGCACCGGCCACACCGCCACCAATTCGAAGTTCTGCATTTGCTGCATTGACAACCGCACGTATACCGTCTTGTTCTGCTATATTCCCATGTACTGCTTCAACTTCTGTCTTATGAAATACCGTTCTATACATCTTTGAAATATAAATCTGACTTTCTATGTGATCGTACCGAGGGCTTTGAAAAAACCTGTGTGAGTTACAGGCCCAGGCCGGAACAGATAGTAAACTACCTAATCGAAAACCGGCGGATGCACTGCCTCTTGACTAGTAAATGGCAATCCTGATCCATTCGTTTCAAATTATTCCATGGAATTTATCATATTGACAGAGTCTACAATTCCAACGTTCATTTGCACTAATATGTTTATTCAGAGACAGGAACCTGGTGTCGTGTCAACCTTACGCTTGAAATTAACCATACAGACAAATCAATATGCTTAAAAGACAACTCGGAGACAGCAATCTGGAACTTTCGGTAGTAACATTTGGTGCATGGGCTGCCGGTGGCTGGATGTGGGGCGGTACCAACCAAAAAGAGGCCGTAGCTGCGATACGGGAATCGATAGAACGAGGTGTTACGTCGATCGATACCGCACCTGCCTACGGGCAGGGTTTGAGTGAGGAAATTGTCCGTGAAGCACTAAAAGGGCTGCCTCGTGAAAAGGTTCAGATCCTGACCAAATTTGGCGTGAGATGGGATACCAACAAGGGTACATTTGCCTTTCACAGTAAAGATAATGAAGGAAATGAGATCGACATTCATCGATATGCCGCCAAAGAGGAGGTGATCAAAGAGTGTGAGGATAGCCTGCGGCGGCTGGGCACCGACTACATCGACCTCTATCAGCAGCACTGGCCGGACCCGACAACACCGATTGACGAAACGATGGAAGCACTGGTTCACCTCAAAGAGCAGGGTAAAATCCGGGAAGCAGGAGTCAGCAACTATTCAGCCGCACAGATGGAAGAGGCAGAAAAAATAATCACAATTGTCTCCAATCAGGTCCCCTATAGCATGGTGAAACGGGATATCGAGGAAGAGCTGATTCCACACTGCCGGAAAGAGAAAAAAGGGATTCTCGCCTATAGTCCACTGCAACGGGGGCTTCTGACTGGTAAGATGAAACCGGGATACACGTTTTCTGAAGGGGATACCCGGGCTGATCTCGAGCTCTTTCAGGATGAATCGATCCGAAGGGTCAATCGATTTTTCTCTGAGATAAAACCGATTGCAGATGAAAAGGGAGCAACGCTTGCCCAGCTTGTTATCCAATGGACGATTCGGCAACCCGGTATCACGATCGCACTGGTAGGTGCTCGCAATCCGAAACAAGCTATTGAAAATGCAGCGGCGGCAAACCTCTCTCTGAGTTCCGATGAGATGAAATTTATCAACAACCGGCTGGAGCAACTTACCCTGGCCACATGACGAGCTTCGCGGTTCGGCATCATGAACTTCCGGAAGCCTGTCGGGCCTGGATGATTATCACGAGGGGACGCAGCAGATCAGGCTAAGTCCGACAGTCTCCAGGGCGTGAAAATACCGTTGTCAAGTTGATAACAGAGGGAAATAGCGAATTCACAAACAGAAGATAAGGAATAGATATTACGAGAGAGAGGATTGATTTCGATCGAAACAGCTACTTCCCGGTGGGCTTTGTTTGAAGTAACTCCTTCTAATATAAGGGGTTTTCACCCTCTCGGCCAAATCTCTTTTATCATAGTAAATTATTATTACTTTATAGATAAGTAATAACAAGTAATAGTTATTTAAAACAAGGTAATGATACTCCATAATTCCGGTTTTTTCTCTCTCTGTTAGCCGCCAAAAAAGAGAACTATGAACAAATTCTTGAAACTGCCGATAACCAGACCGGCCGGGATCGTTCCCGGCTTTGCCTTTATACACTTCATCTGTACATTCTACTATCCCGAAAGCATTGAATAGCGCATACAGCAGAGATAAAAACGGAATGGATCAGAAAGACAAGCAGCTTCTGCGACATTACCTTGGGAAAGCGGACATCCGGGTCAGCGGGAATCGGCCATGGGATATCCGTATTCATGACGAGCGAGTCTATTCACAGATCCTCGCAGAGGGATCAATAGCTGCCGGTGAAAGTTATATGAGTGGCTGGTGGGACGCGAACGAACTGGACCGGTTTTTTGAAAAGGTATTCGAGGCAAATCTGCAGGATACCATCTACAAACCGACACAAATTATCTGGTTGTCCCTCAAAAACAAACTATTTAACACACAGACGACAAGCCGCTCCTACCGGGTCGGCATGCAACACTACGACCGCGGGCTCGACCTGTTTAGCCGCATGCTTGACAAGCGGCTCATCTACAGCTGTGCCTACTGGAACGATGCCGGGGATCTGGAGGAAGCGCAAGAGAAGAAACTCGATCTGATTTGCCGAAAACTGGAACTCGAACCGGGAATGCGCCTGCTTGACATCGGCTGCGGATGGGGAGGTTTACTGAAATACGCTGCGGAGAACTATGGCGTGGAAGGTACCGGAATTACCGTTTCCCAAACGCAGGCAGTTTACGCAAACGAATCCTGCAAACGGCTTCCGGTTACGATCCAGCTGAAGGATTACCGAAATCTGGAAGGGACATACGACCGCATCGCCTCAATCGGCATGGTAGAACATGTCGGGGCAAAAAACTACGCTACATTTATCCAGAAGGCGTCAGACTGCCTGGCCGAGGACGGCCTGTTTCTGCTTCATACGATCGGGAACAGACGTTCTATTCTCCATACAGACCCCTGGATTGAACGGTATATTTTCCCGAATTCGATGGTCCCGTCGATCGCACAACTGAGCCGGGCTTTAGAACCCTTTTTCAGGCTGGAGGATCTGCACAGTTTCGGCCCCGATTACGACCGGACAATCATGGCGTGGGACCAAAACTTCAGAGATCGCTGGGATGAAATATCCGATGCGTATGGAAAGGTCTTCTACCGTATGTGGAGATACTACCTGATGAGCAGTGCCGCATCATTCCGAACCCGCCAGCTTCAGCTTTGGCAACTGCTGCTCGCCAAACACGCCCGCCGGGAGTTGGTCAGGACGGTCCGGTAACGTACTTTTGAAGATGTTGCGAGGAGTCTGTTTCAGCGTTTCAGCAATGCAGAGAGAGATATCATTGGTTCAGCGCGAGCTGTTCGATCGCAGTCATAACGGCTTCACTGTCGCCGGCTGCGTCAACCTCTGTATCCCGATATACAATAGTCCCCTCTCTGTCGATGATAAATGTCCAGCGGGACGCTGTCACTCCACGGGTCAATTCCACGGTTTCGCCATCCACTTCCCGGGTAATGGTTCCGCCATCCCGGAGAGGAACTCCGAATGCACTTGCAATAGAGCCTTCAGGATCGGAAAGCAATGGGAAATTAAGATTGTTTGTGATTTTAAAGACCTTCAGGCTTTCGACCAGATCACCGCTGACTCCAACCACTTCCGCACCCATCTCAGTCAATTTGGAACGGTTATCACGAAAGCTGCACGCCTGATCCGTACACCCTCCCGTCATGGCTGCCGGATAGAAATAGACGACCAGAATCTGATCCCCGACAACATCTTCACTTTTCCAGGTTTCGCCGTCAGCCGTGGTTGCTTCAAATGATGGTGCGATATCCCCGATCGTTAACGTTGCATCCTGTGCCATTGCATCGATTGTTAAGCCTGCTAAAATTAAAAATAAAACTGCTGAATTCGTCAGATACTGTTTCATGAGAGTCCTCGTAACTAAGTGTCCGGAAAACCGGACGGGTTATGAAATTTTCAAAATCAGAAAACGGAGCCTTTCCAATAATCCGGTTCTTTCTACGCCTATTAAACGTCCATACCTGAATATATGGTATTCAGTACCCTAAACAAGGTAAAAAAACTTACACCATATGAAAACCGTTCCATTGGAGCCTTTGAAAAACCAGGCTCATTTTTTGCACGCGAAGCGATTTTGCAAAGGCTCCCCATTGATTACCCGAATTGCTCTGCTCTTTTTTCTCTATCCTGATTCCCGTACATTTCTTCCGGTTCCTTTAATCTGAGAAGCTTCCGGAAGTGGTAACAGATTGACAACGAGTTCCAATGCCAACAATACCCAAGCCAGATGCGTACCCTCACTCATATACCGGTTTTACTGATCCTGATCTGGATCACCGGGTGTGAACTGCTCGGCCAAAATGACGTGTACAACCTTACCGTCAGCGTCAATGACCCGATACGCGGAACCGTCACACCTTCCAGCAGACAGTTCGAAGAGGGGGCAAAGGTTACCCTTGAAGCCGATGTCAAGGACATTTATGAGAATGGGTTCCGGTTCGGGTGGTGGAGCGGGGATGTCTCCGGAGAGGAAAACCCGCATACATTTACCATCCGGGGAGATACAGAAGCCATTGCTGTTATCCGAAGAAAGGAACACAGCCTGACCATCAACATTGAGGGGCAGGGCAGTGTAGTGCACGAACTGGCGGAAGGAAGTGAAGGAGGAGTAGCTGTCGACTTTCCCGATCTCTATGACTACCAGCACGGTTCCCGGGTCCAACTGGAAGCTTTCCCGGCATCCGGATCGCAATTTTGTTACTGGAGAGGTGAAAATTACAGCTATTGTGATGAAAACAATCCTACCGGTAGTAATCCGCAAAATGTCAGACATCCGGGAATCTTCAAAAATATAACCATATCGGCCATCTTTGCTCCGGAACTCACATCTTGTCCAGGCCCCTGTGTTTCTCCGACTTCTTCAAATTGAAAAAGGGCAGTATTCTCTCTGCCCCTCTTCACATTATAATCGATTGTAATATACAGAGCTGACCGCCTGGTTTCTTCCAGACAGCCAACCCTGCTCAGACCTTTTATAGAATCGAGAAAATCTCTACTGGCCAGGCTGCTGCTGCATCATGTTATCACCCTGGCGCTGCTGAAATAGAGCCTGAGCCCGCTGCTGAAGCTGGGGATCCATCTGAATCGCCATATTGATCTCCTGAAAGCGTTCCATCTCCATCCCCTCGTCTTCAATAGCTGACGTCACATCCTGATCCATCGCACTTCCAATCTCTTCGATCTGGACAGATGCATTTTCATATCTCGCCATGTCTTCGGCACTGGCATCGATTGAGTCAGCAGGCTGGCCCATTTGAAGCGACTGCGCAATTGTACTGTAGGTCTCCACTTCAAGGCCTTCTTCTTCCAGAACGGCCAGCATCTCCTGTTCTGCATCCATTTGTAAACTTCGTGCCCGTTCCGATGCATCCAGAAAAAGTTCCAGCTCTTCTTCGGAGACGTCAATATCCATCTGGGGCTGCTGCATCTGGCCATTCATTGGCGGTTGCTGCTGTGAGTTTTCTGAAAGGTCAGATTCCGGCGCCTCACTTTGACAGCCGATAACGAGAAGCATAAGAACAACCGTGAAAATATAGTTAGACATATTCTGAGAATTTAATTTAGTTAATGAATTATTTGCAATTATCCCCTTTTTCGAACGAAGTACAAATCAATATGTTTCCCGATTATGATACTTTTATCTCGTTAACCTTAATTTACAAGGAGATTCTGCCATACCAAAACAGCAATTGGCAGTAACCCAGATTTAATCCCTCTTGCTGCCGGCAACATTCACTCCGAGCCCACCGTCGATGCGAACCGGCTGGCCGGTAAAGAGCGCGCCTTTCTCACTGGAGACAAATGCAACAAACTCACCAATCTCCTCCTGGCTTGCCATCCGTTCAATCAGGTGAAGGTCGATCGTCTCCTGCCGCACCTGCTCCGGATCTGCCGAGAGGGCAAATGCAGCCCGGTTGAGCGGGGTGTCAACACCACCCGGACAGATAGCGACGCAGCGGATTTGAGGTGCATAATCTACAGCAATACTCCGGGTCAGCCCCACCAGAGCCGATTTTGAAGTCACATAGGCGGCTACCCGCTTCTGTGAAACAAATGCCTGAACGCTGGAGATGTTCACAATCACACCCCGATTCTGTTGCTGCATATAGGGAATGGCGAATTTGGAGCAGAGAAATGCTCCTTTCACATTAACCCCCATCACCCTGTCCCACTCCTCCTCCGACATCTCTGTAACCGTTGCATAATGCAGAATTCCGGCGTTGTTCACCAGAATATCGAGGCTGCCAAACTCGTCAACGGTACGCTCCATCGCACGCTCAACCTCCGAACCATTAGCTATATCACAGGCGATATAGATGGAGCGCTCCCCGAGATTCTCAGTGAGTTCACGGCCGGCTTCCCGATCCACATCCAGGACAGCAACATTCGCCCCTTCACGGTGGAATACGGATGCACAACCGGCGCCGATGCCTTTGGCACCGCCTGTGATGACGACTGTTTTTTCGCTGAGTGAGAGATCCACCGTTGTTACTCCACCGGGTATGAGGTTACCTTTTGTCTCGACTCGCCCAGCCCTTCGATACCGAGTTCAACCAGATCTCCGGGCTTCAAATACCGGGGAGGGTCAAATCCAAGACCTACGCCGGCAGGTGTACCTGTAGAGATAATGTCACCTGGTTCCAGAGTCATAAACTGAGAGACATAACTGACAACCTCAGGGATATTGAATATCAGGTCGCGGGTAGTTCCGTCCTGAACGTTTTCACCATTTACTTTCAGCCAGAGTCTGATATCGTGAATATCCTGAATTTCGTCTCTGGTTGCGATAAAGGGGCCGAGCGGTGCAAACGTATCGCAGCTCTTTCCCTTCACCCACTGGCCACCTCGCTCAAGCTGAAACGCCCGCTCGCTATAGTCATTGTGGATACAGTATCCGGCTACATGTTTCATTGCACTCTCCTCCGTTACATAGGAGGCTTTCTTTCCTATAATCACAGCCAGTTCAACCTCCCAGTCGGTCTTGCTGCTCCCTTTCGGGAGGATCAGATCATCATACGGGCCGACAATGGATGACGTCGCCTTGAAAAACAGGATAGGCTCTTTTGGAATCTCCATCCCCCCTTCCTTTGCGTGATCTGCATAGTTTAACCCGATACAGACGATTTTTCCCGGATTTGCTACAGGAGGGCCAAGCCGGGTCTCTCTGCTGACAACAGGGGCATCCGGGCCAAGTTGATCCACCAGGGCTGAGAGCTTTTGAAGCCCGTCGCCACCAAAAAATTCCCGGTTATAGTCATGAACCTCTTTGCTGACGTCTATTCTTGTTCCATCGTTCAGAAGTACTCCCGGCTTCTCTTTGCCCGGGTGGCCATATCGAATCAGTTTCATAAGATGTAATTAGTGTTTATAAGAAAACTCTGTGTCTGTTCTGTTTGAAAAAACCGGTAATTCTTGTTCCGCAGGATAATATAAGGAGACTTTAAATCCGCCAGCCGGCGAATTAGTCAAAATCGAGGCCAGTCCCTATCAGGAATTCAGGGTTGTATATCCACCATCAATCGGATAATTGGAACCGGTGATAAACCCCGCCTCGTCACTGCAGAGAAAAAGTGCCAGGGAGGCGATCTCTCCCGGTTGCCCCATCCGTCCGATCGGCTGTGTTTGCGAAAGCTCTTCAAACATCTCCTTCTCCCGGCCAGGATAGTTCTCCTTCAGATAACCGTCAACGAATGGGGTATGTACACGAGCCGGGGAGATCGCATTGCACCGAATCCCGGCCTCCAGATAATCCTTTGCAATCGAGTAGGTCATCGTCAAAACCGCCCCTTTACTTGCTGAGTACGCAAATCGTTCAGCAATTCCGAGTGTAGCAGCAACAGAAGCGATATTCAGAATCACTCCGCCTCCAAACTCTTTCATGTAACGGACTGCGGCAAGAGAACAGTTGTAAACCCCTTTTGCATTGACGCTCATCACCCGGTCAAAATCCTCTTCTGTTGTCTGGTCAAGCCTGCCGACCTGTGCAATACCGGCATTGTTTACCAGAATATCGAGTTTATGGTCACTCTTGGCAATACGGGCAAAAACTGAAAACACATCCTTCTGATCCGCTACATTCACCGGATGAAACTGAGCACCTCCATCCAGGCCCGTTCCACTCACAGTTCCGGTGCGGGCCGATCCACTCTTCTGTATTGACTGAACCGCATCTTCGCCAGCCTGCCGATCCATATCAAGAATATGAACCATAGCTCCCTGCCCGGCAAACCGTTCGGCAATACTCCGGCCGATTCCTTTACCGGCGCCGGTAATGACAGCCGTCTTGCCGGCCAGTGAAAAAAGATGAGTCTTATCCATAGATGGTAACTTTATATCTGTTCCCGGGCCCGGCCGGAATCCGGCATGTTTACGTCAGTTTCCGTACAGATCCGGAAAATCCCACAATTATATCTTCAGCAAACCGGCCAACCACATTCAGTATTCTGTATTCTTCAATACTCAAAAAGCGGTGAACTCAGATAACGGTCTCCGCGGTCGCAAACGATCGAAACAATCACACCACTTTCAATCTCGCCGGCCAGGCGTACGGCCGCAGAAAGTGCCCCTCCGCTGCTTGTTCCTGCAAAAATCCCCTCTTCGGCCGACAATTTCCGGGTCATATCAACGGCCTCCTCCTCACTCACATCCATCATGATATCGACCCGGTCCGGTTCATAAATCCTGGGCATAAACTCTTCAGACCAGCGCCGGATTCCCGGAATTTTCGCTCCTTCACCCGGTTGTGTACCTACAATCCGGACATCAGGATTCTGCTCTTTCAGGTACCGGGAGACTCCCATAATGGTACCGGTTGTACCCATTGCTGAGACAAAGTGGGTAATCGACCCCTCTGTATCCCTCCATATCTCAGGCCCTGTTGTACGGTAATGCATACCGTAGTTATCAGGGTTGGCAAACTGGTCAAGCATCCGGTACTCTCCGCCTGAAGCCATCTCTTCCGCCAGCGTTCTTGAGTACTCAATCGATTTTTCAGCCGGCGTCAGAATCACCTCTGCACCATATGCCCTCATGGTTTGAACCCGCTCTTTCGTAGAATCTTCCGGCATGATGAGCGTCATCTTCAGGCCCTTCATCCTTGCGATCATGGCAAGGGCAATTCCCGTATTCCCGCTGGTCGCCTCCACCAGATGGTCGCCAGGGCGGATTTCACCCCGTTTCAGTGCACCATCCACCATTCCGAGTGCCGGGCGGTCTTTCACGCTCCCGCCGGGATTCTGTCCCTCCAGCTTGCAGAAGATCCGGACGTTCGGGTTCGGACGGATATTTTGCAACTCCACCAACGGCGTATTCCCGATCAGATCAGCAACGGTCTTCATTCTCTACAGCACCTCTTTCCGTTTGTCATTGACCTCTTTGATAAACTCCGCCTTGTAATAGACTTTTGAGAAAGGCGGCACACTTTCGGTCAGCCAGACATTTCCACCGATAGTACTCTGGTAACCGACAACCGTATCCCCACCGAGGATCGAAGCGCCGGCATATATAACCACATGATCTTCGATCGTCGGGTGCCGCTTGACAGCGGCATCCTCTTTCCGAACACTCAGAGCTCCCAGAGTCACTCCCTGGTAGACTTTTACATAGTCCCCGATTATCGTAGTCTCGCCAATCACAATACCGGTTCCATGGTCGATACAGAAGTGGCTCCCGATCCGGGCGCCGGGATGGATATCAATTCCTGTTCGGCTATGAGCATGTTCCGTTATCATACGCGCTATCAGTCCGAGCCCTTCATTAAAAAGCGCATGGGCAATTCGATAGGAAGCAATCGCGTAGAATCCGGGATATGCTCGTACAACCTCGGCTACGCTTCTCGCCGCCGGGTCTCCCTCATAGATCGCATCGATATCGAGTGCAAGCTCACTCTTCAGCTCTGGCAGACTCTTGAGAAAATCCTGAATGATCCCACTGTCTTTCACAGGGTCGTGTTCCGGCCGCTTTGAGAGGATGAAGAGAAGTTCTTCTTTGAGCTCGACAAGGTAAGATTCCAGGTCTTCTGGCCTGGTAATCTCTCTGGAACAGTGTTCCGGAAACATAAAGCCAAGCAGATTCCCAAAAAATTCAATGACGATCTTAGGTGAAGGACACCGGGCTGCCTTTCTGTGCTCTTCAAAGAGTTCGTCTAAATCTTGCCGATTCATGGGGTCAATTCGATTTAAATGTCATTTTTCTGCTGCCTCCGGCCCGGCAGTCGGGATCCGGCACTGTAAAGGTACAAAAAGATTTTCGGTTCAGGAGACAGATATGCGCGATTTTTCCCAAACTCCCATCATCAAAAGCAGCAGCGTAAGGCTGGTTCCCAATCCCCAGATAACAACGACAGCCAAATCCCTCCAGAACGGGTCTGATCCGATCAAAACCATGGGCACCAGGCCACCCATTGTGGTCAGTGATGTAATCATAACAGCCCGCATCTTGTTTCTGTAGACCCGCACCCAGCTTCTGAGGCCATGAATACCGAGTGCCCGGCAGCGCTGTTTCTCATGAATCAACAGGATGGAATTATTCACCACGACCCCGACCGCGAGCAGTGTCCCGGCGATGGCTCCGCGGTCAAAACTGATATCGTGAACGAGGGCACCTATCATTACGCCCAGAAGGCTGAATGGCACGGCAAGAATCACAACCATCGGATCTATCCAGTTCTCAAGCAGTGCGGAGACGATCATCCAGACACTTACTACCGTCAGAAAGAGGAGCAGCAGTGTATTCATCAGCTGATCCTGTTGCCCAAAGCCAAAAATGCCGCCCCCTCCATACTGGATAGAAGCTCCGACCGGTACCGGTACCTCCTCAAGTACCGATTCAATATAGTTCTGAGCCAGTCGGTACGGGCCGAGAAAATCAACAACTACCGTTCTCTGGTACGCCTGGTTCTCCCTGGTGATCTGCGGCAGAGTCTGATCCCGGCTCAGGCTGGCGATATCGTTCAGGGTAAAGTACTGTCCTCTGCTGAGCCTGGCACGCTGCATCAACTCCTCTTCATACCGGCTCTGGATCTGGTTCCGGCCGATCAGTCTCATCCTCTCTCCACCGAGCTCAATGGTCCCCCACTCATTGGTCGGGTTTACATCAAGGCTGATCGCATCCAGTATGGACCTTCGATCCAGCCCTTTCATCATGAGCCGGTCTTCGTCCAGGTCGAGTACATAGTGGAACAGATCGCTCTGGCCGTGAATATCTACCCCTTGTACTCTCGGGTTTTGTTGCAGCCTGTGTGCAATATCTTCGGCCAGAATCAAAAGTTCATCGTAGGCGAACCCCCGGAGCGTAATCCGCTGGCCTCCGCCGAACGAACCGCCGAACCCGGTACTGTGGGAATCACCCAGGCCGCTTACCGAAATCCCCGAGTTGCCGGTCCGGGATGCGAGAAACATCGCTTCCCCCAGAAACCGGTAGGGTTCTGCCCGGTAGAGAAACTCATCCAGCAGATAGAAGCGAAGCTGGGCTCCCGAATATTCCGACACCGTCGTTTCATAGTACTCAAATGCAGCAGCATAGGGAGCGGCGATTGTCTCAAAATTCCGTGCCATCTTATCGATCTCCTCCATCGGCGTCCCCTGCGGCGTCCGGATGATGACCGAGATGACCTCTTGAGGACGCCCGCTCCAGGGAGTCCCAAAGTAGACGTCATTGAAAAATTTGTAGGTGATCCCGCCTACCAGAGGATCGATACTGTTCCGGTTGTCAAAATAGGTACGGGTAAATTCCGGCCAGTGAGTCTCTTCCCAATCCGGTTCATCAATCGCAAAGAGCGGGATTCCAATGGCGGCAATCAATGCCGCATAGAGCAAATACCGGTACCGGTGCCTCCAGTAGAACGTCTTCAGCAGAACCCTGTTCAGAAACCGGCTAACCTTCCTCTTCAGAGTCCTCTCCTTTGCCCTGGATGTAGGTGGCACAAGCCAGATGAGCGAATAGGGAATCCAGCTCAGCGCGACCAGGAGCGAGCAGGCCAGAGTCAGGGTCAGGGCAACTGCAAGAGGCACCAGAAAGAGTTGCAGCTCCTCCATTGCGAAGAAGAGGGGGAGAAAGATCCCGACGGTTGTCAGAGTGCTTCCCATAACCGGCACAATTGAGTAGGGGAGTTCCTTTCGGATATGCGCAATCCGGCTTTCCCGTTCTTTCGGCAGGCCAGGGTTGATCTGTTCGAACACGACAACCGCATTGTCAATGATCATCCCCAAAGCAACCGTCAGGCCGGCAAGTGTCAACACATTCAGGGTATAGTCCAGAAAGAAGAGAATGCTCAGGCTCATGAGCAGAGAGAACACGATACTTCCAAGAATCACAAATGGAGCCCGCAATCTGCGAATAAAAAGCAGAAGAATCACAAAGACCAGAAGCAGACTGAACATCGACTGGTACTCCAGATCTGCAAACTGACGTCGAAGCTCTTCCGTTGAGTCTCTCTCCAGTTGAATCGACATATCGGCTGGAAGCATCGATTGGATCCGTTCCATCTCCTCCCGAACCGTCTCGGCAAGCTGCATGGCATCCGACCCTGTCTGCCGGACAAATTCGATACTCAGAGCCGGCTGGCCGTTCAGCCGTTTCAGCCGCTTCACCGGATAATCTTCAATGTTGATCTCTGAAATCTCGGAGAGCAGAACCTGACGACTGGTACCCGGCAGCTGAATTTCCAGGCTCCGTATATCCTCCACGGACCGGAACCGTGGAGGGATCAGGGTACTATATCTGGATCCATACTCTTCGGTAAATCCTGCGGATCTCCAGTTAAGTTGTTCGACAATGGCGCGAAGGATATCGGCGGAGTCGACTCCATATCGTTCTGTCATCTCCGTATAAAACCGGATTGTGAGCGCCGGGTCTTCCGCTCCGAGTATCTCGATATCCGACAACCCGTCATACCCGAGCAGAGGCAGCCGGATATGGTCCATCGCATATTGGTAGAGCTCCCATTCGGGACGGTCACCGCTGATCGAGTAGATCATAAAGGTTTCATGCGCCTGCAATTCTTCCGGTATCGAGCGGTTGACGGATGGCGGGCGGACATCCGGTGGAAGAGATTCACGCAACCCGTGCAGGTACTCCTGCAGCTCCAGTACCCGATACTCGACCGGAGCCTCCTTTTCAAATCTAACTGTCACACTGGAACTCCCCTCTCTGGAGACAGACTGGATACGTTCCACATTTCTTAAACGCATGGCCGCCTGCTCAACCTGCCGGGTAATCTCCTGTTCCATCACCTCAGGAGAGGTACTTCCCCAGCTGTAGTTAACCGTTACAACCGGCAGGTTCAGATCCGGTGCCATCTCCATCGGGATATTCATCCACGAAACGATTCCCACTACTGCAACCAGCATGTAGGAGAGGGAGATAAGATACCGGCGCCGGAATATCTGTTCCATGGGGTTTTAGTTAGAATTCAGGAGTCAGAAGTCAATTTTCAATCGGGACTTCCTCTTCTACAATTTCACCGGCCATTCGCGGACGGACTACCTGCAGGTGGCTGAGAGCAAAATGCCGGTCGACAGCAACAGTATCTCCCGGTGCAATATCTTCACTATTCACAATCGCGTACTCCGGTGTCATCTGCTCGGGATTTACATAGACCCACTCCACATGGTCTCCGTTCAGTTTGAAAATCAATAGCCGGCCCCCGTCCCGATCCAGCACCGCTTCTCTTGGAATACGTGCCATACCGGTATAGGAGCGGGCCAGAATACGCCCTTCTACAGTCATCCCCGTTTTCAGCTCCCGGTTCAGATTCTCTATTTCCGCAACCACACGGCCTGTTTTGCTTTCTGAATCCACTACCGGGGCAACCGCAATCAACTCCCCTTCCATATAGACGCCGGCCGGTGACGTGATCCGTACCGGCATACCCGCCTCAAGCTGATTCAGTTCAGATTCCAGTACATCAAGGTGGATCCTCACTGATTCATCGGCGATCAATGTTCCAAGCTCGGTACTGCTCCCGACAAACGCTCCGGGCGTTACCCGGTCCGGCACTGAAAGATATCCGGAGAAGGGAGCGCGAATTACAGAGTAGGAGAAGTTCAGGCGTGCACGCTCCAGGTTCTGCTCGGCCTGCGCAAGGCCGGACCAGAGCCGAAGCATGGCAGGGTCGGAGATTTCACCCTCTGCGACACGGTTCTCCCGCGGTTCATACTCAATCTGATACTCAATCTCCGCCATCTCGAATTCATTCTCTGCCGACCGGAGATCATACCGAAACTCCTCATCCACAAAGGCAAGCAGGGTGTCACCCTCCTCAACATACCGGCCCTCCTCCAGCATGGAACTCTCCACATATCCGCTTACTCTCGGCCGGATCATTAGTTCACGGTTTGCCTCGACGATACCCTGGCTGTAAATATAGACATTCAACGGGCGGTCATCTGCAATCCCGAAGACTACCTCAGCCCGGACCTCCTCCCGCTCTACATCGGGCCGATCCTCCTCTTCATCCGGAGCACAGCCCGGAATCAGAAGCAGAAACATGGAGATAAAAAACAGTGTTGAATGGGTTATCCTCTGTTGTACCATAGCATGTATCATTGATTATAGTGTAGAAACCGGAATGCAAACGTCAGAAGAAGAAAACCCACATCAACCTGACCAGGCCCAAATTCTACATTTCGTATTCAGTATTCAGTATTCATACTCCTTACTCCTTACTCCTGCCCTTCCCCTCTCTACCCAGCCGAAAATGACCGGAATCAGATAGAGTGTCAGGATCGTGCTGGTCACCATTCCCCCCATCAGGGCGAGAGCCAGAGACTGCCGAAACGCGTAGCCGTCCCCAAACGGAATCAACATCGGCATCAGGCCGAGGATCGTGGTGATACTGGTCATGACAACCGGACGAAACCGGTGTTTACCAGCCAACTCGATCGCCTCACGCAGATTCCCGGTATCCTCCAGATAGCGGCGCATAAAGTCAACCTTCAGAATCGAGTCATTCACAGCGATCCCGGTCAGAATCAAAACCCCCATGAAAGACATCGCATTCAATCCGGTTCCAGTCAGATACATCGCCGTCAGAGAGCCTACCCAGGCAAATGGAACGGCCATGATGATAATCACCGGATACTTCAGGTTTTCAAACTGGATAGCGAGAATAATGTAGATTACAAGAATACTAAAGAGCAGAAGCTTTCCCATATCCCGGATCAGCCCCTCTACCATAACTGCATTTCCAGCCGCCTCCACCTCCACACCGGTTTCGCGGATGAATGACTGCATTTCATCCATCACCCGTCCACGATACCACCACCAGTCCGCCAGTGACCAGTCAGCAATATAACTGAGTACCGGAGTCTGATTGACCCGCTCCAACTGCTCCGGCTCCTCTCCCCGGTGAATCTCTGCGAGATACCCAAGAGAAATATCGACATTCTGTATCCTCATTGTAATGTCAGCAGGGTTGTAGACCCCGCTCTGACGGCCGACAAGCCGGATACCGATCCGTTCATCCTGACGGTTCCAGTCCGTTATAAAACGGCCGTGTGTCATCGATTCGAGATAACTGATTACCTCTTGTTCTGATATTCCCATCCGGATCATCCGGTCATTATGAAATCGAACATTCCAGGTATCAATCATCTGATCATACTGCTTCCGGAACGAAACCGGAAGTCCGGCTTCCTGCAGGCGATGTTCCAGAAGAGTCGCCTGATCTTCACTCTCAATACGATCCATCCCGATAAAGCGGAAGAGGACCGGGGGTTGGTCTGCCCCGATCATGGCACTCCAGCTCTGGGTGTCGGATACCGGGTCAACACTCCACCCCGGAAAATCACGGGAAAGCTGCGTCATTACCCCTTCTACCTCACCAGCCTCTTCCCTGCCGTTCACAGGAACTGTCATCTTGAATTTGTTTAACCCCTCCCGGGCAAGGTTGGCAAGGTTTGATTGATCGGTGTACCCTCCTTCAACCTGGATCTGGCCGACCCCGAGGCCATGGTTCTCCAGCCGGTTCCTGACCGAAGAGGCTGCCGCAAGAGATGAACCAAGAGATGCATTTCCCGGCAACTGTACTCGCCAGGAGACGTATGCCGGTTCATCTTCCGGAAGCATCATTTTTGGGACGGCGATCAAAAAATAACCGGCAGCAAGGATGAAGGCCAGTGCAAGGATAATCATCCCTGCCGGCCTGTTCAGAACTCTCTGAAGAGTTACCTCATACTGTTCCAGTAGCCGGTTAAAGAACGGACGCGTATGGAGCTGTATCTTCTCTCTCCGCTCTCTGCTCAACCGTTCACGCCTCTCCAGAATCTGGACGACCAATACTGGTAAAATCACCAGAGCTACAAGCAGAGAAGCCAGGAGGCTGATTGAGAGTGTATACGCCTGATCCTGAAAAAAGGCCCCCTCGAAGCCACCCAGAAAAATGAGAGGCAGAAATACCGAAATAGTGGTGAAGGTAGACGCTGTTACCGCAAGAGCAATTTCACGGGTTCCGACCGCCGCCGCCCGTTTTACACTCGGCGCAAGCGGCATATGGCGGTTAATGTTCTCCAGCACTACAATCGCATTATCCAGCAACAACCCGATACCGAGAGTGAGGCCGCTCAGGGAGACGATATTGAGCTGAATTCCCGAACCGTACATCACAAAAAAGGTGAGAAAAATAGAGACAGGAATCGCAATTCCGATCGTAAACGGTGTCCGGATATCATTCAGGAAGAGAAAGAGTACGAAAAAGGCGAGAACACCACCAATCAGTAACGTCTGAAGAAGGTTGCCGATCGCATTCCGGATAAATGTTGCATCCTCCCGGAGAATCTCCAGGTCGATTCCCGGGTACTGCTCCCGCATCTCATCCAGAAGCGGCAGCAGAGTGTCAAATACCTCGACTGTATTACTGCCAAACTCCTTTTTGACCAGCAGATTCAACACCCGCCGGCCGTCAACCAGTGCAAACGAGGTTGGATCCTCTTCGGCAAGCTCGATCTCGGCGATATCACTCAGCAGAAGCACCCTCCCCTCTCCAAGACGAGTAAGCGGGATAGAATTGAGATCTTCCAGCCGTTCTACCCGACTCAGAATCCTCATGGAGTATCGATACCAGCCATCCCGAATCTCTCCGCCCGGAGAGAAGAGGTTTGCCTGTTGTACGAGCTGCTGAACCTGGCCCAGGCTTAGTTCATACCGGTCGAGTTCACGAGGAAGGTAGCGTATATGAACTTCCGGCCGGACTGCACCAACAGTGATCACCTGGGCAATACCATCAGCCTGTTCCAGGCGTCTGGAGAGAACCTGTTCGGCCCACCGCTTCAATGCCAGTCGGGTGTCGAAATCTTCATTTGGGCGGTCATTGGCCGTTACAGCCAGTACTGCAATTGGCTCATCCGCTGTCGTATTGAAGATCAGCTGAGGGCGTTCCGCCTGTGCCGGTATCATGTTGCGCGCCTGATCCAGCTTCTCACGGACATTGAGGAACGCAAGATCCATATCGTGCCCCCACTGAAATGTGAGATAGATCACGCTCTGCCCCTGACGGGCAAACCCCTGCACCTGATCCACTCCCGGAACCGTGCTCAGCATCGCTTCCAGCCGTTCGTTGATCCGCGTCTCTACTTCCCGGGGTGCGGCTCCCGGCCAGTCCGTCCTCACCACAAGGTTGGGGGCATCCACATCCGGCAACAGATCCACCGAGAGCTCATTGAGAGCAAGCCCTCCAAAGATGAAGGTAGCCAGAATCAAAATAATAGCCGTTATCGGTCGGTTTAGCAGCAATTATCTACAGTTACGTTTATCGTTACCAGGGAGTCTGTCGAACGTAGTCTGACCTACTGCGGAAACACAGGATTTGGTCAGATGGCGTGCAGCATCACATTCTATCTGCAGGAACCGTAGCCACGACACCCGGCCGACAATGTTATGATAAGGATAGTTAACAGGGGACGAATTTGCAAGTACCATCTATCAGTTCCGGATCAGGAGAAAAAGTAAAGGGGATAGATTCCCGGCCCCTGAAAACGTCAACCTTATTCAGGCATCAACAGGAGACAGCAGAACGTTCTCTAAAAGCTGAACCGGGTGCAGTGCCGCTATCCCGGTTCCGTCACGGATCTGGTGGCGGCAGGAGAATCCCGGAGCACACACCAGGGTGGTATCGGCGGACCGAACAGCAGGAAACAGGTTCAGCTCTCCGATCTTCATCGAGACGTCTCGATTCTCTTTCTCATACCCGAAACTCCCCGCCATCCCGCAGCAGCCGGTGTTCAGATCCTCCGGTTCGAATCCAGCAGCATTCAGGACGTCCAGCAGAGGCTCTGTTCCCACCAAAGCTTTTGTATGGCAGTGTCCGTGAACCTGAACCTTTTTGCCGGCCCCGTTAAACATCGACCGGTGCTCCGGATGGTTAGCAAAATGGTCTGACAGAAACTCCTCCAACAGATAGCTGTTCGCTGCAACTGATTTCCCTCTTTCAAGATTATCGCTGCTGCAGAGATCCGGAAATTCGTCCCGAAGAGTCAACAACTCCGAAGGTTCCAACCCGATAATCGGAATCCCGGACTGCACGAGAGGCGATAATAGATTCAGGTTCTCCTGCGCAATCTGTTTAGCCCGGCCGAGCAGCCCTCTGGAGATCTGTGGCCGGCCGGTCGTTTTCACATCCGGAATGAGCACATCGTACCCAAGCCGGGACAATACCCGGCAGGCTGCTATTGCGATCTCCGGTTCGTGATAATTGGTAAAAAGGTCAACCAGGAGCGCGATCTTCTTCCGCTGCCCGGTCTGATAACCGGCCCGGTTCGCGGAAAACCATTTCCGAAATGGCTCCGGCGCAAAACGGGGCAGGGTACGCTGTGAATCAATTCCTGCCAGCTTCTCCATGAGATAGCGTACGGCTCGCGTCTCATTCAGAACGTTTACGACAGGGTTAAACAGAGATGCCATCGGATAGAATCTCTCCGGTTCTCCGAAAAACCGGTCCGCCAGAGAAGCCCCGTACTTACGGTGCCAACCGTGCAAGAATTCGGCTTTCATTTTTGCCATGTCGACATTTGCAGGACATTCACTCTTGCAAGCCTTGCAGCTGAGGCAGAGCTTCAACCCCTCTTTTATATCCTCTGATCCAAATGCCTGCTGGCCCTGGCTGATAAATATCTGTCGGAACAGGTTCGCCCTTCCCCGGGTGGAGTCCATCTCTTCCAGAGTTACATGATAGGAAGGGCACATGGCACCACCACTCTCTGCCCGTTTCCGACACACTCCCGCACCATTACACTGCTCCAGGGCGGCTCCAAACCCTCTCTCCTCACGCCAGCCGAAAACCGTCTCCACCTCAATGGGACGGTACGGTACCGGGAATCGCAGGTTACTGTCAATGGGTTTCGGATCCAGAATTTTTCCCGGATTGAAGCGGTATTCCGGATCCCACAACTCTTTTACACTGCGAAGAAGTGGCATCATCTCACTTCCGAGTACCTGTTCAATATAGGGCGCCCGAGCCCTCCCGTCTCCATGCTCTCCACTCAGCGAACCCCTGTATTTTCGAACCAGTCGGGCGACCTCTTCCGCCATCGCTTTCATCGTCTCCCTCCCCTCCGGTTTAGTAATATCGATCACAGGTCTCAGATGCAGCTCACCGGTCGAAGCATGGGCATAATAGACACAACGGGTTCCGTATCTCTTCTGTATCGCTTCAAACTCTTCAACATAGGCAGGGAGATCCTGTACCCGGACGGCCGTATCTTCCACAAACGTCGGTGACCGGCTGTCCGCACCAAGGCCCATCAAAAGGCCGAGCCCCGCTTTCCGCAATTCCCATACCCGCTCCATTTTTTCCCTGTCACGAATCATCGGAGCCGTATACCCGAGCCCCCGGCTATTGAGTCTTTTGATCAGCTCTTCTCCTTTCCGGTTCAGCTCATTCGGATCAGAACCTTCAAACTGAACGATCAGCAGCGCCTCAGGCTCTCTCTCCAGGAAAAACCGGTTCCGTTTCTGCTCCAGGTTTCCTTTTGTTGCATCCAGGATAATGCGGTCCACCAGCTCTACGGCAGATGGCGCCAGTTCCACGGCATCGACAGCCGCTTTCAAGGCTTCCGAGAGAGTTTCAAATTGTGGAATCACCAATAACTTTTCTCTCTCCAGCGGAACGAGTTGTACGGTTGCTGCTGTCGTCATCGCCAGCGTGCCTTCTGACCCACAGAGAAGTTCCGAAAGATTAAATGGGCGGCCGCCGGGAGTGATCGGATCCATTTCACAGAGCCGGTCCAGGGCGTATCCGGTATTCCTTCGTATGATCTCAGGATGGGGGTAGGACGCTTCAATCCGCTCCCGGTTCTCTCTCAACAATCGGAGCATTCCCCGGTAAATCTTCCCTTCAAGGGTCTGTTCCCGGCATTTCTCTTCCAGTTCAGCCGAGGACAGTGGATGAAAATGTGCTATTGAACCGTCACTCAGTATCGTCTCCACACTAACGGTATGCTCACGCGTTGTTCCATGTTTGATGGAGAAGGAGCCGCAGGAGTTGTTGCCGATCATCCCTCCGATCATGCAGCGGTTTGTGGTCGACGTGTCCGGCCCGAACTGCAGTTCATACTGTTTTGCCGCTGCGTTGAGCTGATCCCGGATCACCCCAGGCTGAACCCTGGCAATTCGTTTTTGCGGATCAAGCGTGAGGATCTCCGTCATATGGCGGGAGACATCCATCACAACCCCTCCACCGGTTGCCTGCCCCGCAAGGCTGGTTCCTCCGCTGCGGGCGGTAATGACAAAACCCTGATCGGCAGACGCACGGACCAGTTCCCTTATCTCTCCGGCACTTCGCGGAAAAGAGACCCCTTCCGGAACCTCTTCATACATAGAGGCGTCATTTGCATAGAGCCTGCGGGTGAGCAGGTCGGTTTGAATGGTTGGGAAGGTTGTTGAGGGCATGTGACAGGATACTGAATACAGAATTCAGAATACAGGAGTGCAGGAGAGAATTTAGGAGTCAGGAGTCAGGGAAAAAACGTGTTAGTCCGGTGTATTCAATTTTCTGTATTCTATTATCTACAAATCAAAATGGCTGGCTGCCCGGGCTGCTATCTCGTCGCCGATGGCCAGTCCGGCCGTTGCCGCTGGGCTGGGTGCATTCAGGACATGTATCTCCTGTTCGGTCTGTTCAAAATAGAAATCATCCAGAATCTCACCGTTCGTCTGAAGTGCCATTGCCCGTACACCCGACGGTGATCCCGTCAAATCTTCCAGCCGGATCGCAGGAATCAGCCTCTGCAGGTTCTCCAGAAATCCCGCTTTGCTGAAGGAGCGATACCACTCATCCAGCCCCATTCTCCAGTGCTTCCGGGCCATTTTCCAGAAACCAGGAAAATTGACTGTTTCCAACGTATCCTCAAGATCAAAGGACATTTTTCGGTACCCTTCCCGTTGAAAGGCGAATACAGCGTTGGGCCCGCACTCAACACCACCTCTTGCCATTCTTGTAAAGTGCACACCGAGAAAAGGAAATCCTGTATGGCTCGGGAGTGGATAGATCAACCCTCTCACCCTGGACTGTGCTTCCGGGGTCAGTTCGTAGTACTCCCCGCGAAACGGAACAATCTGCACCGGTGACTGTACTCCTGCCGAGGCGGCTACCCGGTCGCTCTGAAGGCCTGCGCAATTGATCAGAAAGCGAGTTGAAAATTGATCATTGCCTGCACGTACCTTCAGAGTGCCGTTTACATGCATTATTCTCTCCACGGCCGTTTGAAACCGGATGGTCCCACCGGACTCCCTGAATTTTTCAGCAAGCCGCTCGCAAACCCCTGGAAAGTCAACAATACCGGCACACGGAACATGAATCGCACGAATTCCTGCACACCAGGGCTCAATGTCACGAATTTCTGATGGGCCAATCAACCGGATCCCCTCAATTCCGTTCTCCAGGCCACGCCGGTAGATATTCTCAAGCCGGGGAAGTTCCTCAGGCTCCGTTGCAACAATGATTTTCCCACAGATATCATGCCGGACGCCATTCGCCTGGCAGAATTCTACCAGCTGTAACCGGCCATCCACACAGTTTCGTGCTTTGTAGCTTCCCGGCTTGTAATAGATACCGGAATGTATGACACCCGAGTTATGGCCGGTTTGATGCGCGGCAACCTTTCCCTCCTTCTCTGCAACCAGAATCTTCGCATCCGGATAAGACAGGGAGAGCTTGTACGCCGTTGAAAGCCCCACAATACCGGCACCAACAATGGTAAAATCATATGTCATTTCACTACCTGTAACTTTCTAAACTGGACACCCGGGCATCTGCCGGAGACATCAACCGTGAACAGCCTGAATGCATTGTATAATATATTCGATCTCTCAGCCGTATATCATAATAACTGCCGATAACCGGTGACAAATTGTTTAACGCCAATATATGGAAATCAAAACAGAGGTTGGAAAAACCTCCGATACTTCCTCGATTTTTGTTATCTTTCAGGCTTGCATTCCCGGTATCGTGTGAACCATGTTACGCAAGGATTATCAAAGGAATTTTACCGTCTGGCAATGCAAAAAAACAGAGGAACTGAATTGGAACCTGCAACGAATTTGAAACGATAATGAAACAATTCCGCTTTATCTGTTTGATGGCTATCGCGGTTCTTGTCGTATTCACCGGCTGCTCCTCCGAAGAGGAGGCCTCCGGAGAACAGGAGATGGCCTTTCAGCCGGCTGATGAAGCCGCCATTGCAGAAATTATCGAGTCTGCCTCCTTCACCGATCTGGATGGCAATGAAGTCTCGATCAGGGATTACCGCGGCAAGGTCCTTTTGATCGATTTTTGGGAGACGTGGTGCGGGCCTTGTCTTCAGGTATTCCCGGCAATGCAGGATCTTCGTGAAGAGTTTCCGGACCGGTTTGAGGTACTGGCTGTCACTCTTGGATTGAGTGAAGGGCCTGAAGAAGCCAAAGCGTTTCGGGAGGAACATGAATACGATTTTCATTTTCTCTATGATGAGTTTGAAGTCTCCAATGAGCTGGGCATATTCAGTATTCCCTATAAAATTTACATCGGGCCGGACGGCCGCTTGATTAAACAGGAGATCGGTTCCTCGGGACGCGAAGGGGATTATAACCGGACGAAAGAGGTGATTCTGGAGTACAGCGAATAGATTTGGTTTTTTACATTCTCTTTCTTTGTTTTAAACGTAGCAAAAACAGCCTGATAGAATAAACATTTAATCGTTCATTGTAAATCTAACAGACAGACAGCAAAATATGTCACAACAAGTAGAAAAACTGCCTTTTAAGGTAAAAGATATTGAACTGGCCGCTTGGGGCCGTAAAGAGATTAACCTTGCAGAAGCAGAAATGCCGGGCCTGATTGCTCTTCGTGAAGAGTATGGGGAGCAGAAACCACTAAAAGGTGCACGCATTGCCGGCTGTCTCCACATGACCGTTCAGACAGCCGTCCTCATTGAAACCCTGCTTGAGCTGGGCGCAGAGGTTCAGTGGTCCTCCTGCAACATCTACTCGACACAGGATCATGCAGCCGCAGCGATTGCCGCCACCGGATGCCCTGTCTACGCCTGGAAAGGGATGAATGAAGAGGAGTACAACTGGTGCATTGAACAGACCCTCTTTTTTGAAGACGGCAAGCCGCTTAATATGATCCTGGATGACGGGGGCGATCTGACCAATATGGTTCTGGACAACTACCCTGAACTGGTCAAGGATATCCGCGGGATTTCAGAAGAGACCACGACCGGTGTACTCCGTCTGTATGACCGCAAGAAGAATGGAACCCTTCCGGTTCCCGCAATCAATGTGAATGATTCAGTTACCAAATCGAAATTCGACAACAAATACGGATGCCGTGAATCCTGTGTAGATGCGATTCGCCGTGCGACCGATGTGATGCTTGCCGGAAAAGTAGCGGTCGTTGCCGGATATGGGGATGTCGGGAAAGGTTCCGCCGCCTCTCTCCGTGGAGCGGGTGCACGGGTCGTCGTAACCGAGATCGATCCGATTTGTGCACTACAGGCAGCCATGGATGGTTATGAAGTGATGAAGATGGATAAAGCTGTTCTTGAAGGAGACATCTTTGTAACGGCCACCGGCAACAAGGATATTCTGACAGGTGAACACTTCAAAAAGATGAAAGACAAGGTGATCGTCGGAAACATTGGCCATTTCGACAACGAAATTGACGTCGCATGGCTTAAAAAGAATGCAGAAGAGGATAACATCAAACCTCAGGTAGATCTCTTCAAACTGAAGGATGGATCTGAAATCATTCTATTGTCTCAGGGACGGCTCATGAACCTTGGAAACGCCACGGGCCACCCGAGCTTTGTGATGAGCAACAGCTTCACCAACCAGACGCTGGCTCAGATCGCGCTCTGGAATGAGGAGTTTGATGTGGATGTACACGTCCTGCCAAAAGAACTCGACGAGAAAGTTGCACGTCTTCACCTGGAGAAGATCGGAGTGGAAATCGACGAACTGAGTGAAGAACAGGCAGAGTATCTGGGACTGCCGAAGGAAGGGCCGTTCAAGCCGGACCACTATCGGTACTAAGAACCGATAACATTCCAAAAAGATGGAAAAAGGCCCTTCTGCTTACAGGCAGTTGGGCCTTTTTTTATTTTTAACACGTAACAAATGTTTGATTTGACACGAATGAATGTCGTCGTAAATACAAATCAGTGAATACAAATGATTAGATGTTTCGGGGCTTTTGAAAAACCTTGGATTGTGTTCAAAATCAAGATGACGATTGACGAAACAAATTATGATACGTATATTTATAACAGGTATACGTATACCCTTGAATCGTACAACGGATCCAGATGAAAAAGAAACTCACTTTGACAATTGAAGAGTCGATTACCCGAAATGCCAAGAGAATGGCCCGGAGAGAGGGGGTCAGTGTATCGGAGATTGTCGAACGTTACCTTGCAGAGAAAATATCCGGAGAAACAGGCTGGACTCCGGAAGAGGGTTCATGGACATCCGGGATGATGGGATCTCTGCATCTTCCTGAAAAGCTGGACGATTCGGATTACAAAACCATCAAAGAGAGAGAAATTTTTAAAAAATATGATCTATAAAATACTTGCAGATGTGAATGTATGCCTGGATTTGTATCTGGATAGAAAACCACATGTCGACTTCTCTGGCCAGATCTTTGAACTGGCAGAAAAAGAAAAGATCAAGCTCTATATCTCCGGAATTTCATTCGATACCCTGTTTTATATCATGCGCCCGGTGATCGGGCCGAAGAAATCTACAGAGAATCTTAAACAGTTACTCCTGTATACAAAGGCTGGAAATCTGGATCACAAAACCGTTGAATGTGCAATCCATGCCGGATGGAGAGATCTTGAAGATGCACTTCAATATTATTGTGCTCTGAACAATGGTTGTGATTTTCTCGTAACCAGAAATAAAGGAGATTTTACATCCGGTACAGCACAGATTGACGTTGTCAGTCCAAAAGAGTTTCTGGAAATCTATTCTCATTCCGGACGTTGATCACCTTCTGCTTCCGGTTGCGGCTTCCGGCCGTCGGGCAGGCCAAAACCGGATTCAAATCATATACGATCCGCCATTAATATGAAATGTTGAACCTGTCATCTGTTTCGCCTTGCCGGAGGCGAGAAACAGTACCAGATCGGCAACTTCTTCCGGCTGAGGGAGGGTATCGAATGCCGAATCCCTGGTCAGCTTCTCCAGCCCGGCTGATTTGACGGTTTCCCGGGCCATATCGGTTTCCACAAATCCGGGAGCCACCGAGTAGGCCAGAATTCCATCCTTTCCGAAATCTCTGGCGATACTTTTGGTAAAGGCGACCATCCCCGCTTTGGAAGCGGCGTAAGCGGCGTACCGCTGGTCGTCTCCACGGTATGCCGCCCGTGAAGCGATATTGATAATGATGCCCGGACTACCTGCACTTCGGTGAACTTGTATAAATCGTTTGCAGAGTAAAGATGCCGATCTGAGGTTCACCTGTATTGTCCGGTCCCATGTTGCGAGCCACTCTGCGTCGGAAACAGAGATACCGGCCGGTTCAAAGATTCCGGCATTGTTGATCAGAATATCCGGTTGGCCGTTCTCAATCAATGGCAACAAAATATCCTGAATCTCCGAGTCACTCCCCAGATCTGCCTGAATACCATGAAACCGTTTCGAATCCGTCAACCCGGATGAAAAAGCGGACGTTCGGCTCGTTCCCGTTACCTTGTAACCCGACTCCAACAACGATTTCGCGATGGCAAGGCCGATTCCGCGAGAGGCACCGGTTAATAGAGCATGAGGCATGGCAGAAGCTTATCTACATTGGAGTTCACGGGAATATACAAATATCACACGGATCTCCTCCCTCTCCGTCAATAGACGACAAGCCTCTGACGCCTTCCGGACAGCAGCTGTTTTTTTAATGAAACCAGACTGCAAAAAATCGAGGCTTGGCCCCGCAAGAGTATGATTGACACGACACTAGCCTCTACCGGATAAAGAGCAGTTTTTTCGTCTCCTTGTATTGGTCTCCCTGCTGTGGCATGACGATCAGACGGTAGAGGTACGTTCCGCTCGAGATTCCCGCTGAGGAGGGCACCCATTCAATGTGATAGGAGCCCGGAGCCTGATTCGGTTCATCTACCAGCAAAACAACCGGACGGCCCAGAATATCGTAGATCGTCAGGCGCACTTCAGAGGCTCCCGAAACCGAATACGAGATCGTTGTAGACGCCATGAACGGGTTCGGAAAGTTCTGAAACAGCTCGTCATCAAACGGCCCGATACGACTCTCGTGTGTCGATCCACCGATCATTTCCCCATTCAGGCGAACAGCAATGTGGTCAGCACCGGTTAACGCCGGGGTATAGAAAACAGTGTACGTTCCGTCCCCATTGTCTGTCACCTCACTGAACACGGATTCCGGGTTCGATCCCTCCGTCACCTCCAGCTCAAACACATCGGCGGCTCCCGTCACCGGGTTCCCCATCTGGTCATAGGCATGAATAGTAATCATTGTCTGCTCGCCCGCCATTCCGTCCGGTACAACGGCTTCAGTTCTATTCAGATCTGCCGGGCCGGCACCTATCGTGATCAGAGCAGTATCGTTCGGGTCCGGAACCCCGGCACCGTTGAAGTTCAGTGTATGGGTACCGAGTTCGAAATCTTCGTAGTAGACAATCCTGGAAGATTCAGCCGGGAGAATAATGATACTGCTGATCTCCTCCCCTCCGGATGCACTTCTGTAGAACCGGCCCGTCTGTGTAGATGTACCGAGTGTAACGGTCACACCCGGATTAGGGGCACGAACCGTTTCTCCGTTGGCGTCGACCAGCCGTACTGTAACGGCCTCCCTGGTATAAATCTGTGTAACGATTTCAGCGGGTGAAGCGAGCAGTTTACCTGGCATTCGGATCTGAATCGGCCGTTGGCCAGGTGTAATACGGCGTGCTCCCGGAGGCGGGGTTGGTGTACCGTCAAGAACCAAATTGCCGGCAGTCGGATCCTCATAGTAAAAGGTGAATCTGGATTGCCCCATTGGAATAGTAACCTCATCGACAGGGTCAGTATCAGTCTGAGCCATATAGAACCGGCCGGTTGGTGTCGAGGTTTTCAGTGCAACCGGAGTATCCCCTTCCGGAACATGGGTTTCATTGTCAAATTCATCATAAATGATCAAGTAAAGCGGTATGCGGTTCCCTTCCAGATTGTGATTATCCGGAACAGGGTTTTCAGATAAGGCAGACTTCATAAAAAAGCCGGAACCAACTTCCATCGCAGCAGCCAAAGCATCCCCAGAAGCTTCTGTAACCTCTTCAATCTCCATTCTCCACGGCGGGCCAGGATAGACAGTAAAGGGTTCCGAAACGGCTTCATTCACATCTTCAGCAGAAACGGTCAGTGTATAGTCCACACCGGCCCGCTCCATCCGGATATTTCGGAAGGTCGCCACTCCATTATTCGCACTCACGGTCGTGGTTCCCAACAGCTCTCCGGTTGGGTCACCGGTGCCGGGTGTCAGAGAAAGTGTCACTTCCCCGCCCCAACCGCGAATGTGTGTCCCATCTTCATTTTGAATTTTTACAACGACGGTTCCAATCGTTTGGCCTGCTTCAAGAGTAGCAGACGGCTGTTCTGTAAAGACAAAAGATAGTTGTAAATCTCCAGGATCAGCAATATCTATACGATACGTTCTGGACACAGTCCGGCCAGACGCATCTCGCAGGGTAATCTCAAATTCATAAGATCCGGGATGAAGCGGCTCTCCACTGATTCTCCCGGTCTCCGTATCGAGAGTCAGTCCGTCCGGGAGCGCCCCATCTGTTACCGACCATTCGTATGGCTCAAGTCCTCCCTCGGCCTCAATGATACTTCCATACGTTATATCCGAAACTCCCGGGGGCAGGGCTTCAATAATAATATCCAGATCTGGAAATATTGTAAGATGAAACTCCCGGGATGCAGTTGCTCCGGTTGCATCCCTGACCATGATCGTCACAACAAAATCACCATACTCCGTGGGTTCTCCGGTTATGTTTCCTTTTTTAGACAATATCACTCCGTCCGGAAGTGCACCATCTGAAACTGACCACTCATACGGACCGACACCGCCAACAGGCTCCATCTTTTTTTCATATCCCGGAATGTTCATCGTCCAGTCAGGTAGTGTACACGGAGAGTCACATGCAGCAAGAATTGCCAGTTCACTGGCAACCGGCCCCTTCGGTTCAGAATAAACGGTTATCGGAGAATGGACTCCGTTCTCTCCTGTAACACGAACCCGGAACCAGCTACCTGCATCCACAGCTTTCACTTCATAGGTCTCTCCGGTTTCACCTTCAATCTCCTCACAGTCTGATGTGCCTCCGGTTGCAGACGTACAACGTACCCACTGCATGGATAACTCAGCTTCCGGTTCTCCGCTCCACTCCCCGTAGTCAGCAGTCAAATCCTCACCAATTCCAGGTGTTCCGGAAATCACCGGCGGCTCCAGATTTGCAAGAGTATTCATCTCCGTAACGATCACTCCCACACTCAGGGAGCGTTCCTGAAGAGACATATCCAGCCCATTTACCTGCAGTGTGTGGTGTCCCAATTCCAGGTCAGGAGGAATCGGAAGTGTTCCATCAAATTCTCCCTCGTCATCCACCGGTATATGCCCCAGAAGAATCGGGTCGGAGAAGATCCAGACCGTCACTACTGTACCTGGCATAAATCCGTGACCCTGTATCCGTATCGAAGCATCTCCTCCACGTTCCAGCCGGATAAACGAATCGAGCGTGGAGATCGGGATCGGCTCGCCATCCACACCGATCGACATCAAGGCGAGTGAAAAATCATCCCCCTCTTCCGGCCTCATGCGATAGATCATTTTATCTACAATTTCTACAACGATCGCCTCCGGGACTCCGTTTATATGAGTCAATGTGGAACCTGGTGTCAGAGATGGCAATGATTCACCATCTTCCGGGGTCGGCAGTGGAACGGCGGGAATTACCTCCTCGGACGGTTCACTAAATAGACCGCTTCCGACACTGTTCTCCGCCGATACCCGGAATATATAAGATCGGTTATTCGCAAGTCCCGTAACCGCACGTGTTCTGGTTGTGGAGGGATCTTCGGTTTCAAAATCGACCCAGGTCTCTCCGTCGTCCACCGAATATTGTACCAGATAATCGATAATAGCCTTTCCACCGTCACTCTCCGGTTCTTCCCATGTGACTTCTGCCTGCTTGTTTCCCGCCTCGGCCGCCACCCCGGACGGAGCCGCAGGCGGCCCGCTAACGATACTTGTATATGGACTTCCTGTGATGCCGGTACCATTCAGGGAAATCGTGATCTCATCCTCACCCTGTTCAGCAGGCGTATAGCTCACCGTATAGACACCTTCCCCTTGATCTTCGATTGTACTGAACGAAGCATCGCTGTTTGCGCCTGTAATGGAGATTGTCAGATCTCCGGCTACCCCTTCCACACGGTTTTCAAGAGCGTCCTCAACCGTAATCGTAATCTCCGTCTCTGAACCGACCGTGCCGTCAGGAACATCAGCAACCGTACTTGCAGGATCTGCCGATCCGACTGTGAATACTATCTCTTCATCTCCCAACTCCAGGGAGCCGGCTTCTACCTCAATAACCACTGTTTCCGGTATCGTATTGGTGACCTTGAATGTGTATTTCCCCGGTGTATCAGTTTCAGAAATCGCCTCTGCTATGGATGCACTACCCCCAGTGGACAGATCAAAGTCTTCAAGACCGGTAATCGGATTGTTGTATTCATCCCGGACAAAGACAGTGATTTCACTGTTGTTACCTACCGTCAATTGCCGAATTGCAGCAAATACCGTTGAGTTCGGCGCACTGATATCTCCTGTCTGAAAGACGACTTCCGGTGTATCTTCCAAAGCGACGTCATCAGCAGAGACCGTGACCGTAACCGGTTTTGCAAGCGTACTGGTCAGGACAAATTCATAGGTGCCCTGTGTACCAGTTTCCGCAACAGTTCCGGCGGCAGCATCTCCTTTGTCAAATATGAGGTTCAGCCGGGCTCCGTTACCAAACCCGTCATACACATCATCATACCAGTCTACATTCGTTGAGGAGTGATTCGGTTTTAGTACAATTGTGAGTTTGCCCTTTGAATCGACAATATTCTGAATTCTTGCAAGATCCGGATTGCTTGCATCCATTGTTACAACGTCTCCGGCACTTCCGGGCGTGTTGGGTGGTTGGTAACCTAACTCTTCCAGCGAGATTTCATTCCCCTCATACTCATCCTGATAGGCCGACCAGGTCATATCCGACGCCTGTGTCCCTCCACGGGTATCGATCAGAAACGCATCCTGCCCGATGTCCCCATCTGTATTCAACGCCTTCAAAGTGAGTTCAGCACTTTTCAGTGCCCCTGGATCCAGTTCTGAAAAATCAAATTCGAAGATCGCATACCGCGGCCCATCCGACACTTCCGAATGTCTCACCGATGCCGCATCGTCCTCATTAACAGATTCCGGATTTGTACTTCGCAACCAAACATCTGTATTAACAACCAGGGTCTCTTCGCTCCCTTCCTGATTGTCCAGGCTGATGTCAAAATCATCTGAGTCAAGGCCCGTGATTGCATTGCCGCTGCCGTCTTTCACCTGAATGGTTACCGTAGACTCATCGGCCCCGTCCGCCGTATGCGGCGTTGTTGCTTCAACGACAGATTCGCCAGCAGATACAGCCCCAACAGTAAATTCAACGGAGGTGGAATCGATCTCCGGTGCCTCGTCATCTGCTCCAAGATATGCTGCCACTGTTGCGGTTCCGGCGTTTGAAGAACTGGTCAGTGTGACCGTATAAGTTCCGTCCCCATTGTCATGGGCAGAAATCGCGCTCCCTTCGGCTTCATCCCCGTCATCCAGCGTGCCCGACGAGGCTGTGATATATACATCATCTCCGCCTGCGGTACGGATATTTCCATTCTCGTCACGAACCGTCACCGTGACGGTCGACGTACTCTCCCCATCCGCTTCGATCGAGCCGGGCGACACGGCAAGAGTGGTGGTTCCTGCATTTGCCGCACCCGGCGTAGCTGTCCCTGTAAAGGATACATCATCAATCCCTTCTTCATCGATACTTGCCGTAACAATGTAGTTGCCTGTCTTTGTACCGAGTTTGAGATCGACCGAAGCCTCTCCATCTTCATTGGTAGTTCCCACCACGTTTACCAGTTCCTGATCCTCCGCCCCCTCCGGAATAGTCGTGATGGCAAAGGTAACTGTAACACCTTCCAGCGGAGCTTCAAGACTGTTTTCGACTTTTACTACCAATTTATCCCCGAGTGTCGACAATACCGGGCCAGTCTGTCCCGAGCCCCCGATACGTACCAGCGAAGCCGGATCCAGATCTTCGGTTATGGTAATGGAGAAGGTGGCTGACCCCAGTGAGGTACCTGCACTGTTGGAGACAACAAAATCGAAAGCATCACTTAAATTTTCTGATGCGTCATGCTCATAGGAAATCCGGTCATTGTCAATATCATCCTGTGTAAAGGTGTCCTCCGCGGCAAGTGTGGATCCATTCAATGTGAGTGTACCGTTTTCAGGAACAGACTCCAGGGTGTATGTGATTTCTGCCGCCGTGTATCCCGAATCCGTAGACTCCAGTCGTGAACTGGAGATAACAGAAGAGGCACCCTGGCCGACCGTCAGGCCGCTGTTTGTGGCAAGTACCGGAGCGGATAATATCTGAACCTCAAGGGTGTACGTGTCTGTTTCTGAACCGTCACTCACCTGAACCGTCAGGGTATACTCTGTGGTAGAACTGTAATCAAGAGCGCTTGCGTTGGCAACCGTAATCCAGCCGGTATTGCTGTCAATCGCAAACACACCGCCTGAATTGCCACCGGTAATGGAATAGGCCAGCGCGTCTTCGTCCGGATCATACCCGAATGCTTGTGTAACCTGAGCTCCATTGGAAGCGTCCTCCCGAAGTTCAGTAACAAGTGTACCGTTGGATGCAACCCAACTCGAAGAAGTGTCAAAATTTTCAAGGGTTCCATCCCAGCCATTCCCGCTGCGGTCAGTCAGCTCCGAGATACCAGACTCTTCATTGAAATCATACCAGGCAAGGAGATCTTCGTCTGTTCCATCCGTTTTCCTGTTCCAGGAACCTGCGATCTCTTCTGCCGTCCTGGCTACCGACCAGAGCCGTAATTCATCCAGAGCTCCGTTCAGATTACTTCCGCCTGATGATCCCAACCGTCTTCCGATGGCGATTCCGGTTGGCTCAGACCCTGAATAGGTCTCTGCATCCTGATTTGATGCTGCTTCCACACCGTTGAGATAGATCGCCTGAAAAGCTCCGTCACGCACATAGGCAACATGCGTCCATTCGTCTTCCGGAACGCCGTCTGCCGTAATCGTTTGCCCGTCAAGAGACTCACCGGATGCCCACTGGTCAAAGACGACCGTACCATTACTGATCTGAAAATAGTTCCGCGTCAGGCTATCCCCGTCGCGAAATTCTCCGTAAATCGCATGTGAACTGGTAATGTCACTCAATTTCACCCATGCTTCCAAAGTGAATGCGGTCCGGCTGCCAATAATCCCTGTACTGCCAAGGTCCAAATAATCATCACTGCCGTCAAACTCAAGAGCGCGGCCCAGGCCGGCCATCGGGGCCTCATTCAGACCGGTCGCCGTTATCGTAAATGTCACATCGTCAATTTCTTCCTCATCAACACTCGCCGTCACGATATAGGTTCCGGGGACCGTACCAAGCCTCAGATCTGCTGAAGCCTTTCCCTCTGCATCCGTCGTACCGGCCACATTCTGAAGTTCATGATCTGCTGCACCATCCGGAACCGATGTTATTGAAAACGAAACATCAACTCCTGAAATCGGAGTATCATGCTCGTCGGTCAGCTTCACAACCAGAGACTCCGCCAGCAACTGTGACACCACACCCGACTGCCCGGCTCCGGACTCAATCACAAACGCCTCAGGTGCTCCGGGAACGACCGTAAAAGTCAGTGTATTGCTCTCCAGTGACGGAGAGTCAATGGTCCCCTCAAGAGTCACGCTCCCAGTGGATTGCCCGGTCACTGTCAGTGCAGCGACACCATTCTCGGCCGTTTCTGTTCCAAGGCCGCTCACACCGCCGCTGCCACTCTCTTTTGCGAATGTCACCTCCAATTCCGATTCCGGCCCGCTGCTTACTGTATTCCCCTTTTCGTCCCGAATTGTAATTGTCAGTTCGCGAGACACGCCAACCAACAGGTCACTGCTTCCGCCAGTCATAACCAGTTCCGAAGCATCTCCATGCGTAACCGTCACAGTATTCGATTCGACGGACGATAGCCGATCCCCTTCCGCACGGCCGTCAGTGACATCGCTAAAGGTCAGAACATAATTCTGCCCCACAAGGCCGGCCAGGCCCAGATCCGAATAGGTCACCACTCCGTTTTCAGCCGTAACAACGGTCGTACCCAGCAACTCCCCGTCCAGGCCAGACGTAATGGTTACTTCTACTTCGGTAGAATTATCATAGTCGATACGATCGCCTTCATCATCCTGAATTTCGACAACCGGCTTTGTTGCAAGCTCTTCCCCACTTGCATCTCCGACAGGTTGTGTAGTCAAGGTAAGTTCCGAAGCAGACAAGGTTACCGTAAAGTTGGCCGTTGGACTCTGCAGGGATTCATCACGAACAGTTACGTCAAAGATTCGAGAACCACCTGTTGATCCGTCATTCTGATACTGCAGTGCATCCAGCAGAGCTTCAGCCTGAGTTTTTGATAACGTCCCGCCACTGTTGTTCGTAAACCGCAGCCGTTTCTCTCCCTCTGATACGACCGCTTCAACAACATAGGTCGTTCCGTCCAAACTCACATTCGAGATAGATTGGCCATTTGTAAAATTTAACGGGATCGACCCTCCGGACGATGCTCCGGAAATCACAATTGTCTCGCTGGCACCATCCAGAATCTCGGAGGCAGTGATACCGATCACGAGGTTATCAAATGAGTTCCCCACTTCCTGCGGGTCGCCATCCTCACCCTCCTGCTCGAGCGTTCCGGTTACATTCACTCCACCCGCGCTAAAAGAGATCGGGCTGCCGGTGAAGACGACGGAACGATGGATGCCCGTTCCAGCCGTATTCAGATCCAGGGAAGGTGCCGTAGAGATAATTGGAAGTGCATCCGGGTGCCATTGTGGCCCGGCCGCAAACTGGAGCCCGAAATAGGCCGCAACCCCTCCATCAGACCCCATACTGATCCGGAAGATACTTAATTCGTCATAAGTCACCCGGACTCTGAATTCATCTCCTGCAACAGTCCCAGGGTTTGCCAAATTATTGGTCGTAACGGTAGACTTGAATGTCGTAAGGCCGGTTACATCATTATAGATTGTTTGCAGCTTGGTAGTCGGGCTTAATTCGCTCTTGCTAAAACCACCAAATTCCGTGTATTGATTCGTACCACCTGAACCGGTCCCGTCAATATCAAATGAGTTTACAATGACATTCTGAAGGGTAACTATATTTCCGGTATTTGTAGTATTGTTGTAGGTGCCCCCTTCAATAAATTCAAACTGAAAGAGTGTATACCCATCTCCACCGCCAAAAAGTGGCATAAACCAGTTTTCATCGCTCTGGCTTGCCACGTTAGATTGTTCATCAGCATCATAGGTTTGAAAATCATCCCTGTTCATGGTGACGGTTCGAACAATGGCGTCAATCTGTTGAAATACCCCATCTTCAATTTCTAACGTGATTACATCTTCGTAGAGATGAATAGCACCTTCGGATGTACTACTTGCACCTGATTTTAACGTAGCATCATTAAACTGAAAATTAACAGGTTCAAAATTGGTATCGTATAACGGTATCTGTGCCATCAGGCCAGTGGGAGACAACTGCAGAACAACTGCAAAAACAGATACCATAACGGCTGCCAATGCGCGCCGGTTTGAATTTCCGTACAAAAATGAAAAGCATCGACCCCAAAGCCTGCCTGGCAAATGAACAGCCTGAAATGGTTTAAAAGAACGAATGAGCAGGCTCAGACTTTTTTTGAAGCGTTGATGCGGAGATACACCTCTTCCATGATTCATATTCTTCAAGAATAGAATTTATAGTGTGATAGAATGACTGACAGATGAGCCTTCCGCCTACCTAATACATGTCGATGAAACGTCGGCTTTTTTCCGGGCGAAGGATACTACTCTCCGGATAACCTTACCGTTATGATTCTCTAATTTTACATAAACAGGCAAATAATTATGAAATTCTAATACACTATGCTCCAAGCACTTATGTCGATTTCATAGAATTGTAAACCGGCAAAAAGGTACTTACAGGGAGGGTTGTATGCAGGAAAGGAATGCAATAAAATCATAAACTTACAGAGATGAAAATCCTAACACAGAGCAGCAAAAAGAAGGCTCCGCACTCGATCCAAATCGAATACAGAGCCTGTAATTAAATCTCTCTTTTCAGAGATCAAAACCAGTACCTAATCAGAGATCACCGGATCTGTGAATAGGAAGTCGCTTTCATAAAGATCGACTCGACATTGCTCACAATCGGGCCATCTTCACGGGAGGCCGCATAGGCTGCCTGCCAGTCGGGGTCATTCCGGAATCCTTCCCAACTCGCCTGCGCCGCTTCCTGGCTGTTGTGCGATAGGATATAGATCAGGGTATTGTCCCGGCGCTCCGGGTCTTCCGGCACCCAGTACCCGACGTTCACCATGCCGTGCTTTGCAAAGAGCTGAAGGGTGTGGTCTTCAAAACGGGTATGGAGATCGTCCAGTTTCCCCGGATGTGTCGTATAGATGCGCATTTCATAGATACGGTCCTCGGCCATGTCCACTGCTTCAGTTGTAGAAGTGCCGTCCGTGCCGCTCATCGTTGCAAAATTGAGTACAAATAACCCGCAAAGTGCCAGCGCGATCATCGATAGATTTTTCATGGTATTCCTGTATAGGTTACGTGAAGTTTTTGCTACATGTCGTGTCTGCCATTCAATGTAGGAGCTGTCAAAGATCCCGCCAGTCGGCATTGCCCCGCAAACGGATGGTAGACACGACACCTGGAGTCAGTAAGTAGAACTCCCAGCGAATATAGGGAGTTGCATCCACAAATCACGGATTCCAGCGATATTTGTGAAAACTTCCGGCCCGGAGAGGCTCCTGCCGTTTCAAAGCCATCTGCTCTTTCAGCTTCTCTCCGGCAGAGGCGGGCCGGTCTCGCAGAACCATGGCTGCCCCGAGGGCCGATGCATGAGAGAGAGAGTCGGTATAGACCTCCATGTCCGGGAACCTTGCACCTAACAGTCCCAGAAAAAGCGGGTTATGGCTGAATCCACCTGTGACGACGATCTTCCTGATCTCTCCGCGCCCAAGCGCAAGCCGGATCGAGTCTGCCTGGATTGAAACCAGATCCATCAGAAGCTGATGATGTGCCTCTTCCCCGGAAGCAAACCGAGCGGGGTCCCACCTGCCGGACGGATCTCCACCGGGAGACGGATACGGGCCGGACGTATGAGCTCTCTCAAGAGTGACTTGTTTGGAGATGTCCTCTTGCATCACCAGCCGGTCCACCAATCCGGGGTCAGGGCGGCTCTCCTGCAGCTTGCCAAACTGCTTCTCAATCTTTGATTTCTGATGAGCGTACTCACTGCCGAGAAAGAAACGTGCCGCTTTCACCGGCTCGCCATAGACATTGATATAACAGAGCGTATCCTTTTTCAGCTCCTCAAACGTCAGAGGGTCCTGGCTGAACGGGTTCATGGCTATATTCCAGGTTCCGGTCGACAGCAGCAAAAATGGCTCGTTCAGGCCATACAGGTAGGGAACAAGGGCCGAGGAACTGTCGTGGATGCCTGTTCCGGTTGTAAACCTCTCCTCATTGTATCCTCCGTCAAGAACGGTTGTCACCGTTTTGACCGGAGGCAAAAGACCGGAAAACGACTCTTTTTCAAGCCATTCGTGATACTGCCATTTCCTGAAATCCCACAATCCGGTATGACAGCCGATGCTGGTCAGCTCTGAAAGATACCTGCCGGTAAACAGGCTGGCCAGGTATTGAGGAAAATGGAGAGTGGTATGAATGTCCCGGAAGAGGTCCGGTTTCCGTTCCCGAAGCCAGTAGAGCTGGAGCCCGGAGTTGAGCATCCCCATGGGCGGCGAGGCTGTCTCCAGGGCAAACTGCTCCTGGCCGCCATACCGGGCATAGAACTCTTCCAGAAGTTCCTCCGGACAGGGTTTCAGATAGTTATAAAAGGGAGCTGCAACCCTCCCCTCCCGGTCAAGGTGAACCAGGCTGGCACCGTAGGTTGAAATGTTCAAATTCCGAATCGAAAAGGAGGAGCCGGAAACAACCTCTTCCAACTGCTGAAACATCCAGGAGACCAGTTCATCCAGGTTCTCGGAAGGATATCCGTCATCATCCACCGTTTCCGGAAGGGTGGTATAGGAGGTATGCACAACCTCCATCGCATCGTCAAACAGAAGAAATTTCTTGTTGGTCTTCCCTATATCAAAGATCGCTGTTACCGAGCGTTCAGCCATTCCAGAGTAATTTCAATCCGTTGAGTGTAATTTCATTGCAGAATTCGACCGGTTTCGGTACCACCCCGTTCAGAGGCCGGTTGCCACAGAGTCAGATCCCCTCTCGCGGATCAGTTGATTCCGAACCTGCAACTCACGGTAGAGTGCAACCGGATCGGCCGCAGCTCCGCTTCGAATCCGCGCCTCCCTCAGCAGTGGCCGAACATCGGCCTGAAACGCTTTCTGAAGCACCTCCTGCGACATCACCGGGTCGTTGGACTCCCGATATCCGTTCAGAGCCTCCCGGTCTATGAGAAGGGCTTTGGCATAGGCCGTCAGGATCGCATCCACCGATTGAAGCAGATCCTCGAGCGGATCTTTGATATTATGGCTGGCGTCAATCATCCAGGCTGGCTGAAACTCCGGGTCGTCCACCCCTTCTGCCAGTTCACTGAAGATGAGAAAGAGCTGGTACGGCTTAATGGACCCGACCGTCAGGTCGTCATCCCCATACTTGGAGTCATTAAAATGAAATCCCCCCAGTTTCTGCTCCATCATCAGAATTGCAACGATCTGCTCGATATTGGTATTCGGCAGATGGTGGCCCAGATCGACCAGGGTTTTCGCTCTGTCTCCCAATTTTGTGGCAAGAAGGTGGGAGGTTCCCCAGTCGGGAATGACCATGGAGTAGAAGTTGGGCTCGTAGGGCTTGTACTCGATCAAGAGGGTCCAGTCCCGGGGCAGTTCCCGGTAGATCTTCTCCAGAGAGTCGAGGGTCCGTTCAAAGGCTTGCCGAAAATTCTGTTGACCCGGAAAGATGGAACCGTCGGCCAGCCAGACGGTCAGCGCTTTGGAACCAAGCGCATCTCCGTGCCGGATCACATCGATGTTATGCTCTACCGCCTGATTACGTACAGCCGGGTCACTGTGAGCCAGTGATCCATATTTGTAGGAGTGCTCCTGTCCCTTCTGGTCCTGGAAGGTGTTGGAGTTGACCGCATCAAAGAGCAGATCCAGCTCACCGGCACGCTCCTGAATCGCTTTCGGGTCGTCTGGAATATCCCACGGAATATGCAGAGAGATCGCACCGCTGGAGCGGTTGAGTGCATGTAACAGGCCGACATCTTCAATCTTCTCCTCAAGATTCCCCGGTTCCCCTCCAACAGGGAACCTTCCGAAACGGGTTCCGCCGGCACCCAGCGCCCAGCTTGGAATCGCAACCTGGTACTCCATCAATCTCTTCAAAAGCCCGTCTGTGTCCCTGCCGGCTGCCGTCAGCCGATCTGCAAGGCGGTTAAAATCCGGCGTATGCTCCTTCTCCTGTGACCGGTTGTGCTCTTCGATCTGCTGTTTTTTAATTCTCATACAGTCTAATTCCCTTCACAAATTTCAATGTTGATGCTGTTGGCATGAATCCTGTTCGGTGTCTGACGATGTACGCAGCGATCGCTGTACTCATTTTTTTGGATTGCAAGAAGCAAAAAGCGTGTGGAATACCCACTATCGCTCGGTTGACATAACACCCGTTACAAACTCTTCTCCTTCATCCAGAACCAGGAGGTTGAAAACCAGAGAAACATCCCGATCACCATCAGATTCTTATGGTCATCCAGGGTAATCGCCTGTGTGTAGACAAGAATGGCGGGGACAATGGTCAAAACCAGGCCCAGTCCGGATAGTATTTTCAGTAGTGTCAGCATAATCATACCTGTTTCCAATGGTTGTGCCGGAGAAAATCTCCGGCTTGTAATTCACAGCAGCGTACCGGTCAGTCGAGGGGTACACCGGTTCTCGAAGAGACATCCCTCAGATCATTCACAACCGGCATCACAAGGGGAATTCCCTCCTTGCTTCGGACTTTCTCTGCTTCCCGCTCCGGGTCTCCGGGAATCAACGGGCCGTCGGTACCCGGCTGCGGCTTCGTATTCCGGAATACCTTGATCCATTCGTCAATCCGTTCCTTGAACAGATCCGGATCTTCAAATCCGGCAATCTGCATCGCCCCAAAAAAGTGGCCGATACCCTTGCCGACGCTCCGGCCCGGAATCTCCTGCCTGAGAGCGAACGGCGGCGCAAACGGCCCCCAGTTGGCACCACTCAGGACACAACAGAGGATGTCGACCATCGAGGAGAGTCCGTACCCTTTGTGCCCTCCCAGATCCCGATCTGACCCCAGAGGCAGCAAGGCTCCCCCGTTGACCATTTCATCCGGGTCCGTCGTCATCTCGCCGTCAGCATTGATGGCCCACCCGCGGGGTATCGGCTGCTTCTTGCGCCTCGCAATCTCCACCTTGCCGTACGCCGCACTGCTGGTGGCCATATCGATCACAATCGGCGGCTCTTTCTTGCCTGGGAAAGCGACGGCGATCGGGTTGGTACCGAGCATCCGCTCTCCGCCCCAGAGAGGCGCCACCAGTTTCGTGGAGTTGGTCATCGAAAAACCGATCAGATCCCGCTTGAGCGCCTGCAGGGGGTAGTACCCGGCAATCCCGTAGTGGTTGGTGTTGCAGACGCTGACCCAGCCGGAACCCACCTCCTCCGCCTTCTCCATCGCAATGGTATTTGCCTTCGGGCCGACCACCAGGCCGAGTCCGTTGTCCCCGTCCACGGTTGCCGTCGAAGGGGTTTGACGCACGATCGTGACATTCGGTTCCGGATTGATCCGGTCGTGGCTCAGCATATCCACATAGGTAATGAGCCGTGCGACCCCGTGAGAATCGATCCCCCGCAAATCACTCGTAGCCAGAACTTCAGATGCAGTTCTGGCATCCTCTTCAGGAACACCAAAGTGCATAAATACCTTTCGGCTGAACTCCTGCAACTGCTCTATCGGGAATATCTTTGTCTCTACATTCTCCATAAAATCAGAATTTAGGTCAAAATATCGGTCTGTTTGTTATCTCGTAAAAAAGCTTTCCGCCGTGTGTTAACATAAAAATCAGTATGACAGATCACGCCAGCTGTCATACCGTGGCCGTTGGTGCCGGATCCATCTGCTTCTCCAGCCGGTCGATAATCGTCTTGCCGATCCTCAATGAAGAGGTTGCCGCCGGAGAGGGGGCGTTGCCTACATTAATGACCCGTCCGGAATCCTGAAACAGAAAGTCGTCAACCATTTTTCCATCCGGAGTAATCGCCTGTGCACGGATTCCAGCCGGCACCGCTTCAAGATCCTCCTCCGAAATCTCCGGAACCAGCCGCTGCAGCGCCCGGACAAACGCCCGTTTGCTGATCGAACGCCACTGCTCGCCAAGCCCGGTCTTCCAATACTTCAGAGCCAGTTTGATGAACCCTGGATAGGTGAGTGTTTCCGCCAGCTCTGCAATATCCAGATCGCTTTTGTTGTACCCCTCCCTGGCCAGGGCAAGCACCGCGTTCGGCCCGCACTCCACCCCTCCGCCGATGATGCTGGTAAAGTGGACACCCAAAAATGGAAACGCCGGGTCGGGAACCGGATAGATCAGAGTCCGGCAGAGGTGTCGGGCACTCTCCCGGAGTTCAAAATACTCTCCGCGAAAAGGGATGATCTTCACCTGCGGGGCCTGGCCGGTCATCCCGGTCACCTTGTCGGAGTAGAGCCCGGCACAGTTAATCAGGTAGCTGCCCCGAAATGTACCGGCCGTCGACTCGACAATCATGGCTCTGTTCTCTTCAGATATAGCATAGACGCGGGCACCGGTGAGAATCTCCCCGCCTGCTTCACGTATTCGCTCCGCAAGCCTTTTTGCCACTACCGTATAGTCCACAATCCCGGCTTCCGGTACGTGAATCGCTGCAATTCCTGCCGTATGAGGTTCCAGCTCGGCAAGACGCTCCTGGCTGATCATTTCACACGTCACGCCGTTTGCCTGGCCGCGCCAGTAGATATTCTCCAGGATCGGCAGTTCCTCATTGGATACGGCTACAATCACCTTGCCACAGAGGTCGTACTCAATGCCTTCCCGGTCGCAGAACGCCTCGATCAGCTCCTTCCCCTCGCGGCAGTTCTTCGCCTTGAGAGAACCCGGGGTATAGTAGACGCCGGAGTGGATCACTCCGGAGTTCCGGCCGGTCTGGTGGCTGGCGATCTCCCACTCCTTCTCCAGGAGGAGAACCCGCTTGCCGGGAAATCGCTGCTGGTACTCCCGGGCCGTGGCGAGGCCCACTATTCCGGCCCCCACCACTACCATATCGAACGTCCTGTCTGTCATTGGATTTCTGTTGTTGTCCGTTGGTTCATACGTTTCGGAACGGCAGTTACCGCATGAAGGCTTCCGTCAGGCCGCCGTCCACCGGAATGATATGCCCGGTCGTGTTCTCAAAGCTTCTGCTGAGCAGCCGGAAAATCGCTTCGGTCTGCTGGTCAAGCAGGATCGGCCGTTTCGTGAGTGTTCGGCCTGCATAGAACTGCGCCAATTTCGTTTTCAGCGCCTCGGTCTCCTCTTTCTCCGAGAAGTCGATCCCATATTTGGTCAGTGAAGCAATCACCCGGTCTCGCGGAAACATGCTGCTCCCCTCCACCACGGTAGCCGGCGCCACCCCGTTTACCTGTACCAATGGTGCAAGGTCAATCGCCAGCTCCCGGATCAGGTGGTTGGCTGCCGACTTGCTGGTGTCATAGGCGATACTTCCCGCTTTCGGTACCACCGCATTGACACTTGTGGTTATCACCATCCGGCCGGAAAGGCCCTGTTCATCCCAGATCCGACGCGCGGTATCCGCCACAATGTAGCTGCCCTTTACGTTCACAGCAAAGGCAAGGTCCCACATCTTGTCGGATACATTTCCCTCCTTGTCCGGTGTGGGATAGATACCGGCGGTTACAGCTACCTGGTCTATGCCGCCATAGGCAAACACCACTCCATTCAGCGCCTCCTCAACCGATGAGCGGTTGGTAATGTCGCAGCCAAGGCCAATCACATCTCCCGATCCGCTGATTCCTGAACCGGCAACACCGATTCCCATTCCGATCCGGCCGAGAAGTTCGTCAGCCGTCGCCTCTGCCTGTTTCGCATCCAGATCGATAGCGGCAACCGTACCGCCCTCCTCGATCAGTTTGGTGACCAGTGCTTTGCCAATTCCGCTACCGGCACCGATAACAGCGATAACCTTGCGGGAGAGCTCGCTCTCCGGTGGCATTCTCTGAAGCTTTGCCTCTTCGAGTGCCCAGTATTCTATATCGTACGCCTCCTGTTTGGGAAGGGCGGTATAACTGCCTACGGTTTCGGCTCCCCGCATCACGCCAATCGCTGCGGTATAGAACTCCGCAGTGACCCGGGATTCACTCTTGTTCTTCCCCCAGGCAATCATGCCAAGTCCCGGGATCAGTATCACGGTCGGGTTGGGATCCCTTATTGCCGGAGAATCTTCATCCTTGTGATTGTTGTAATAGGTTTCATAATCTTTGCGATACTGTTCCAGGCCGGAGGCAATGCTCTCCCGCAGTTCGTCCCTGCTGCCGTTCTGCGGATCCCACTCCACATAGAGCGGCTTGATTTTCGTTCTCAGAAAGTGGTCCGGGCAGGAGGTCCCAAGCTCCGCTAGCCGGGGTGCGTCCACAGAGTTGATGAACTGAAGGGTCAGCTCATCATCCTGTACGGTTCCGATAAACTGGTTCTGCTGGCTCACCTGGCCCCGCAGAAACGGCAGGATTCCGGTAATGGCCTCCCGGCGCTCTTTTTCAGGAAGCGACTGATAGTTCGCTCCACCATAGGAGTCCGTCCCTTTTTCGTTACGGGCGAGGTGGGCGGCTGCCTTGTTAATCAAACGGATGCTCAGCTCATAGCACTCCTTGTCATCATCTGCCCAGTTGATCAGCCCGTGCCCTCCCAGAATGATTCCGTTGATACCTGGGTTCTCCTGTATCGTCTCCTGGAGTTTCAGGCCGAGTTCGAAACCGGGGCGCATCCAGTCGACCCAGGCGACCTCCTCCCCGTAAATCTCTTTCATCAGTTCAGGCCCGTTATCTGCCGTAGCGATCGCAATGACCGGTACCGGATGGGTATGGTCAACAAACTTGTATGGGATAAAGCTGTGCAGCGGTGTGTCGATCGAAGGCGCTCGCGGGTTCAGGTTAAAGGTACAGTGCGGATACATCTGTACCATCGAGTCTTCGGCCGGTGTCTTCAGCCCCTTCTTCTCAAATCCGGCATAGATCTCCTGAAGTGCGAGAAGCCGCTCCTGGTAGAGTGATGCGAAATTGGGATGTTTGGCGGTACGAAGGTCTCCCCCCGATCCCTTCACCCACATCACCTCAACATCCTCTCCACTGATGGGATCCTTTTCAATGACTTTACTTGAAGTGTTCCCGCCACCGGTGTTGTTGATATAGGCGTCACTTCCCAGCAGATTGGAACGGTAGACCAGCCTCGAAAGCGGGTCAAGCCCCTTGGCCACCTTGTCATCCCATTTGCTATCTACCTGCCGAAAATAATCATCAACGGTGCTTTCGGTACGATTTTTTGTTTCAATGACATCGAGAAAATTTCGAATCTGTTGCTTTTGCATGAATATTGAATCTGTGTATCTGTTCGATTGGTTGTTTGGAGGTTTTGCAAAACCTCCTGTATTACATTCTACTGTCTGTTTTCAATAACAAGGAAACTGTCAACATCACTCCCTGAGTCATCCGGCGTAGGCCGGTTCGCTCACTTTTTTCTGATAGACCCTGCTCAGCAAAATGTAGAGCAGTACAGCGATAAACCACCCCGGCAATCCGAGAAAGAAAATTTCGATGCCGAACTGGAAATTGATCAGAATACAGGCAGAAAGGGTGATAAACCAGGTCAGGCCGGCTGCCCAGTTAAAGGAGATGCCGGTCGCTTCCGCATAGTTTTGCCGAAGATTTAATTTTTTGAACACCATCACATCAAGGAAGACGACCGCTCCCATCGGCATCAGTACAAGGCCATAGAGCGCTACGAAATCGAGCAGGTTCATTACCAGGGCAGGGAAACAGGCAATCACAGTGGTCAGAAGCCCGGTAAAGAGCGTTACTTTCCAACGCTTCCAGTTCGGTGTAACCGCCTGAAAGGCGAGACCGGCACGGTAGATGGTCGGGTTGGCGGTTGTCCAGCCGGCAATTACCACACAGATGGCACCGGCAACACCGGCACTGTTGTAGGCGATGAAGCCCGGAGCAACCGCCCCTGCTGCCGCGGCCATCAGGATCCCGGAAGAGATCCAGGCGATAAAATGGCCGAAAAACATCCCTGCTGCCGAAAAGAACCCGTATTGCCACTTTTTGGCAAACCGGAGGATCGACATGTCCGACATGCCGATGTGCATCGCCATATTGGCAAACCAGGCAAAAAACATGACGTGCCAGAAGGTAAATTTGGTCTGATCTCCAACCGGTTCACCGGTCCAGATCGTATTCTCCGCAGCCGGCCAGAAATCGGAGAGTGAATTGACCCCAAGGCCTGGCAGTACGGCCACAGCCGCTGCGATAAAGACAAGCAGCATCCAGGGGAAACTGATATTGGCAAACCGGGCTACATATTCATACCCGGCAATCGCCACAACGGTAATCACGCTCCCCACCAGAAAGACGGTGATAACCCACCCGACACTTGTCGGGAGCCAGTCTCCCAGACCCGGCATCGGTATATTGAACGGAAGGCCGACGGCAGTGGCAGCCACAGCAATCATCGCACCCGCCAGGAAACAGAACATGACAGCGTTGACGATATTATAGAGCAACGCGAGCTTTCCACCGCAAATCTTCTGAAGCTGCCAGTAGAGAGTCAGCTTTGTCCGTACAGCAACCGGGGCACAGAGAAACGCCCAGCTCAATACCGCCAGTAAATTCCCAAGAACTAAGCCCCAGATCAGGTCGACGGCCGAAACGCCATGAGCCACAAAGAGGGCGCCAATCACAAATTCTGTACCGGCCGTATGCTCCCCGGCATACATGCCCAAAAAGCCCCGCCAGCCCTTTAGTTTCTTTTCGGGAACCGGTTCGCGTTCATATTCGTCAATAGAGTCGAGACGGCTGTCCAGCCGCTTCAGAAAATTCTGTGCCATGTTTTCAGGTCAAAGGTTGTCAGGTTCCATTCGCATCAAACGAAAAAACAGATCGGCCGTTTGCAATCACGGCCTGAAAAATCCCCCCATGGAACTGCCGAACCGGTATCCATTTCTGATTGGTTTCAGGTGGCGCAGCTCCATACGGTAATAAAGAGAATCCCGATTCGGAAATCTACTCTCATTTTTTATTTCTATTTGTTAGGAGCCTCTGAAACTATATAAAAAAACTTTCCACGGCTATTGACAAACCAACTTGGATCTTATATTTTACTAATAAGTTAAATAACCATATGGTTAAATAAAGACTTCACTTATGCCGATTGATCCACTCAGTTCCACCTTTCATGCATTGGCCGACCCAACACGCCGGGCTATTCTTTCCAGTCTGACGACCGGGGAAAAAACCGTTTCCGACCTGGCCGAGCCGTTTGATATGACCATGCCCGCCATCACCAAACATCTAAAGGTGCTGGAAAAGGCGCGGTTGATTGAACGAAGCCGGGAAGCGCAGTACCGCCCCTGCAAACTGCGGCCTGATCCGCTGAAAGATATCGACGAGTGGATGGAACAGTACCGGCAGTTTTTTGAAGCAAGTTTTGACCGGCTGGATGAGTATCTCAAACAAATACAAACCAAAAAAGAGGATCATGATGACAACAGATAAAATGAAAGTAGAAAGTAAAGGACGTGAACTGATCATAGAGCGACGTTTTGATGCGCCGCCCGAACTGATGTTCGATGTCTGGTCAAATTGCAAACATCTGAAACACTGGTGGGGACCCAAAGAGTGGCCGATGGATGAATGTGAGATGGACTTTCGGAAAGGTGGTGAATGGCGGTACTGTCTTCGCGGGCCAAATGAAGGCGATGAATCCTGGGGAAAAGCGATCTACCAGGAGATAAACAAACCGGAAAAAATTACATACAAAGATCACTTTACGGATAGCGAAGGCAACATCAATGAAGACATGCCCTGGTTATTGATTACCGTGGAGTTCATTGAACACGAAGGCCAAACACGACAAATTCAAACGTCTTTGTTTGACTCGGCTGAAACGCGCAAGAAGATTACAGAGATGGGTTTTATCGAAGGCATGAGCAGTTCGCTGGAGAGGCTGGATGAATACTTGAAAACAGTCCATAAATAGATCGACAGCTTAACTACGCATCAACTTACACGCTTTTCGGAAGCACAAACCATAGATAATAAAAGAACCCACCTTTTCATATACACATTGAAACCTGATAAAAACCTATTATGAAAAAGCAGAAAAAAAAGATATTCAGAGCCACCTTGTTTGCGGTGACTTCCATATTGATCACACAAACTATTTCCATTGCAGAGGCCTTCGCTCAATCTCACGAACCCGCATCTACAGGTTATGTCTCTGTAAATGGCCTCGATTACTACTATGAAATTCACAGTGAAAGGAATTCGTCTTCCGGAGCCTCGTCACAGGCGAAACCGCTCCTCCTTCTACACGGAGGATTGGGGTCCATAGACATGTTCGAACCGATACTACCAATCCTGGCTGAAAACAGACAGGTAATCGGCGTTGATCTGCACGGACACGGACGTACAGAGCTGGGCGATCGACCCATCAACTACGAGGATATGGGCAACGACATGGCAGCACTGGTTACGAATTTAGGCTACGAACAGGTGGATGTGATGGGCTATTCCATGGGCGGCGGTGTAGCGTTGCGTTTAGCCATACAGCATCCAGAGCTCGTCAGGCGTCTGGTATCCGTTTCAGCCGGATTTTCAAAGGATGGATTCTATCCCGAAATGGTAACCCAGCAAGAGCAGATCAATGCAGAAATGGCAGATGCTATGGAAGGTACACCCATGCATCAATCCTATATAGAACTTGCTCCAAATCCTGATGATTTCCCAAGATTAGTCGACCGGATGGGAGAGTTCATGCGACAATCGTACGATTGGTCTGAAGAAGTGGGAGAGCTTGAAATGCCGGTCATGCTCGTTTTTGGTGACAGTGATATGTTCCGCCCCGAGCATATCGTGGAGTTCTACCAGTTACTTGGTGGTGGGTTGAAAGACGCCGGATGGATGCGTGAGAACATGTCACAAAACCGGCTGGCAATTCTGCCAAATCTCACACATTACGAAATATTTATGGTGCCGGAACTAGCACAAACTACCCTCCCCTTCCTTAATGGAAAGAACGACCCGCCAAGTTGGAGTGAACAGGTTCAGTCAGCTCAAAACTAAATAAAAAATAATAAGTCATAACAATGAAAAAGAACTGATCCCAGAAACACAAAAAAACTGAAGACGCAAAAATGGAACTGGTTACTCGATCCCCTCCATCTCAATTCGGTAGCGGACGATCTGCTGCAGGCCGGTCTCCTCCTCGGTTTCATGTGCATAGAGATAACCGTTCTTCACCATTTTGATCGGATTCGTTTCAATGTGTCTACGCAGCCTTTTGCCTGGCCATAGAAATTGTGCAAACAACGTTCCCTGTTCGTCAACCACATACCACAGATAATGGTCTTCATCCTCGGTGATCGTGGCCACCCACAGTCGGTTTTCGTCATCGATCAACATATATGCAAGTGCAGGCCAGGTCTCGTGAAAATCGGCGTTTCGAAGATTTCTTAACAATGCCGGAGAAACCCCGTCCCTATCATACGAATGGGCAAGAACATCCTCACGATTCAGCTCACTCTTTTCCATTGGGTAGTAAAAGGATCGAACATAGGCGCCATCCGAATCATGTATCTCAACCAGAAAATCCTCGGACCAAGATGAAAAAAAAGACCCATCCTCTGAAACAGCCATCAGATGACTCCGCATGGACGGCAGAGGCGGTGATGCAATCGGCAATGGCATAGGACCCCCCGTTCCGCTGTGAAAAAAGGCCTCCGTTCCTTCGTATATCTTGTCCGACTCTTCAGGAACCACGCCGTCTATGGTCATCCTATAATAACGTACCGATCGATTTGCCAAAGGATCAACAGCCACCATCGGTTGACGAAACCTCATCAGAATAAAACGATCACTTCTGACATAAAAGGGAATGGAAGGCCTGAACCCTTGAAGCTCTTCAATATGATTCCAGCCGGAAGGATCCAGCAGAATCGTACCGGAATGGGAAAGTGTTTCCAGCGAATAGATGTTCATGCGATGAAGCTGAGCATCATAGGCATATAGTTGATCAGAATAGATTTCGAGGTGAGAAACCCCCATTACAAATTCACCAGGGCCTTCTCCCCTCCCACCCAGTGTTTCAATATGGGTGCCGTTGGGCAGGTAAACGTATATTGAACTGCCCCAGGTTGTAAGAACTCTCCCGCTGTCATCGACAGCGATGACGTCACCCCCTTCAAAAGTTGTCTCTTGTTGAAATCGAATCGAATAGGGTGGCTCGACATCTGCCGGGTAGACGGTCAGATTTTCGAGACTCTGTAGACTTTCTGGCAGTTCCCCTTCAGGTTCAGATGCAGACTGTGTAACATCCGTACCCCGATTGCAAGCTGCCGAGAAGAGAACCAGTGAGACAGAGAGTGAACAGATCAAGCATATGGAGAGAGGGCTTTTCATCGTTGTATTAAATACATAATACAATGTGAAAAGTCAACTCTTGAATAAATGAGGTGAGGCACAAACGGAATG
>JBBDRW010000029.1:0-55728 GCA_040905265.1 Balneolaceae bacterium
CCGTCTGCTGTCTGGAACTGGGAGGATGAGTATGTGCAGAATTGGACAACGCAGGTTGTCGAATCTGCCGGCCCGGTTCTGCTCTGGGATGCCGAGAGTGACCAGGGGGATACGTTTCAGGCTTTCAGCGGATTTGGCGGGGCTAACCAGTCGGAGATGATTGAGAACGGAGGAAGCGGGAAGATGGCACGGTCTGTCTCATCCACCCAGCCGACACAGGGGAGACACACGTTGGGTTTTGCAACATACATCGGAGACCGGTTAAAAGGGATCCGCCCCTCCACGTTGAACTCATATGAATATGTCGTTGTGCGGGCCAAAACCGATTACCCGCTTCCGGCAGAGCCGAAGGTTATTCTGCTGGATCATAACGGGAATGCATACAGTGCTCCTATACCGGCAGATGGCACATTTCAGGAGCACCGAATTCCGGTCAGCAGTTTTGAGCCGGACCGGTTCATGATGCTGCCGTTTGGATACCCGAGCGTGCTGAAGGTCTGGTATGAGACAGGAGTACCAGGGCCGCCGGAGCCGGGGAGAATTGAAGAGATTCAGTTCTATCTAGATACATCAGAGAATCCCGATTATGAGGGTGGAGAACGATACGGATTTGCTGTAGAATCGGTTTGGCTGGAGTGACTTATCCAAGTGCCTGTTCGATGTCGGAGCGGATGTCCTCAACAGATTCCAGGCCAACGGCAATCCGGATCAGTTCCGGTGAGATCCCAACGGCCCGGCGCTCCTCTTCGGTCAGCTTGGAGTGTGTTGTGGAGGCCGGATGGGTGACAATGGTTCGCGTATCACCCAGATTTGCCGATCGGGAGAGCATCTCGACGTTGTCGATAAATGATTTGGCACGGTCATAGCCGCCCTTGATTTCAAAGGTTACGATTCCGCCGCCTCGTTTCATCTGTCTCCTCGCGAGCTCTTCCTGCGGGTGATCCTTGTGAAATGGATACCTCACCTGTTTCACCCTGGGGTGGCCCGCCAGAAACGAGGCGATCACTTCGGCGTTGTCGCAGTGCCGTTCCATCCGGACCGGCAGGGTCTCCAGGCTCTTGCTAAAGAGCCAGGCATTAAAGGGTGAGAGCGCCGGGCCGGTATGGCGTGCAAAAAATTGAAGTTCATCTATCAATGACTCTTTGCCGACGATTACACCTCCGATAGCCCGGCCCTGGCCGTCGATAAATTTGGTTGCGGAGTGAATCACCAGATCTACACCGAACGAAATTGGCTGCTGGAGATAGGGTGTGGCAAAACAGTTGTCCACAGCATAGATCAGGTTATGAGACCTGGCGAGTTCATCTGCCCATTTCAGGTCTATCAGGTCGAGGCCTGGATTGGAGGGTGTCTCCAAAAAAAGCATTCTGGTATTGTCCCGGATCTTCTCCTCCCATTTTTCGGGCGAGTGAACATCTACATAGTCATAGGTGATGCCCCATCCGGAGAGTATCTGGTTCAGTATCTGATGGGTCGATCCAAACAGGGAGCGGACAGCAATCACATGATCTCCCTGTTTCAACAGGCCGGCCAGTGCAGTAAAAACCCCGGCCATACCGGATGAGGTTGCAACACCGGCATCAGCCCCCTCCAGGAGGCACATCTTCTCAATAAACTCATCAACTGTTGGATTGGAATATCGGCTGTAGACATTCCCTTCCACCTCATTGGCAAAGAGTGCACGGGCATGTTCCGCATTGTCAAACAGATAGCTCGACGTCATATAGAGCGGCGTTGAATGCTCACGTTCATCCGTCGTGCGGGTCTGGGTTCGGATAGCATCCGTATCGAAGTTTCGTCGGGACATAATCGGGATTGAAAGTAACGAAAGTAACTTGAGCGGCTGAAAAGATGCTTCCGAATCAAACAGGGTAAAAATTTGTCCGTTCAGATGGCGGGAGCACCTGTCATGTCAGGCCGGTTTTCACAGAACGGCAATATCGAAAGAACCGATGAAAAATGACAATCCGGAATTCAGTTCAGAAGAATCCTGGTAGTGGGTGGGTGTGGTACGATCCGGTTTGTACATCGGCCGGCCTGCGGATTGATCCATGGCCGCTGCCTGAAGAAACACGAGCCCGGTTCTATCAGGTGTCGCTCGGTCGAATGTCAAAACTCCAGGTGATCTTCGACCCCTTCTCCAGAGCTTTTGAGACGGAACAGTACTTCTCAACAGAGAGGCTGACCGCTTTCTCAACCTTTTTTGGGTCGAGGTCGCCCTCTAATGTATAGTGCATATGAATGGTTTTGAATTCAGACCAGGTCTCAACCGGCTGACGGTCGCCATCCACCTCTACGGTAATACGTTTCACCTCCTGCTTCTGCTTCTTGAGGATATTCACAATATCAATTGTACTGCACCCTCCCGAAGCGGCCAGCAGAAGCTGCATCGGACTCATTCCCCCCTCCAGGCCTCCGATCTCCCGGTGGCCATCCATCCGTATTTTTCCTCCCTCTTCATTGGAGGCTTCCATATGCCGTTCCCGGCTTAGAGTCGTAACGGTGATTTTATTGTTGGGCATCTGTTTGGGTTGTTTTGAATGGTTAGGGGAAGATAAGCATTTAGAAGTCAGGAGTCAGGAGCAAGGATTTTTTGTTCTTACTCCTTACTCCTGTAAGGATTTCAAATAGATCACATCACGAAGGGAAGTTACTGAAGCGAATTGAAAAGGAAACAGGTAAAAGTAAAAAGGTATCAGTCTTCACTCTTTAGCTCTTGCCCCTGTATTCAGTATTCTGTCTTCTGTATTCTTACTAAAAAACAAAAAGCCAGGCTCTCAACCTGGCTTTTTTTAATGTGCCTGTTTGTGTGAGGTCAATCCACAACGGGCAGCATCCATGAGAAAAGATCATCTTTTTCACCATATTGAATGGCGGTGATCTCGTTGTAAAGGGTTTGTGTAAAGGGGCCGGGCTTCTCCATGTCGATCGTCAGCTCTTCCCCGTTATGCGTAATACTTCCAACCGGAGAGATTACGGCGGCTGTCCCGCTCCCGAAAATCTCTTCCAGCTCCCCGCTTTTGCGGGATTCAAACACTTCATCGATCGTAATCGGGCGCTGCTCAACATTTACACCCATCTCACCGGCAAGCTGAATCACCGAATCCCGGATGATACCGGGCAGAATCGTTCCTTCTGCAGGCGGAGTTACAAGTTTATCTTTGAATTTGAAGAAGATATTCATCGTCCCGACCTCTTCGATATACCGGTGCTCTTTTGCATCCAGCCAGAGGATCTGGGTAAATCCGTTCTCCTGCGCTTTTCTGGCAGGCAGCAGTGTAGGGGCGTAATTGCCGGCGGTTTTTACAGAACCGGTGCCACCACGGGCAGCCCGGATATGGGATGCATCCGTCGTCAGCCGTACCGGGTTGATCCCCTCTTTGTAATAGGCTCCTACCGGAGAGGTCATGATCAGGCACGTATAGGTATTGGATGGACGGACTCCCAAAAAAGCATCCGATCCGAAGATTAGCGGCCGTACATAGAGTGCATTCCCTCGTTTGGACGGTACCCATCCGATGTCCGTCCGGATCAGGGCGATCAGGGTATCCAGAAGCTGCCGGCTGTCCGGTTCAGGAATACAGAGCCGGCGGCAGGAGCGGCCAAGCCGTTCAAAATGTTCTTTCGGCCGATACAGGGAGACGGTTCCGTCTGCCATGCGAAATGCCTTCATCCCTTCAAATACCGATTGGCCGTAGTGAAGCGCAATCAGGGATGGAGGACAGTTAAAATTGTCATACGGAGTGATTTCCGGAGTATGCCAGGCTCCGTCGCGATAGGCCATGACAGCCATGTGATCTGAAAAAAGAGTTCCGAACCCCGGTTCATCCAGATTTGCACCGGCTAATCTGCTTCGGTCGGTTTTGGATACCGACAGAGTCGCAGTGCCATTGGCAGATTGTACATCGACTGTTGTTGTTTTCATCACGCGTTTGATTCAGACTCCTGTTTAAAACCCATACATTCAAGCACCCGGGTACCTGCTTCCTTCGTGCCTACAAGAGTTTCATCTTCACTTCCACTGTACAAATCAGCTGTACGATATCCGGCTGCGAGAAGTTTCGAGATTCCCTTTTCAATATCCTTTGCTGCCTCTTCCAATCCGAGTGAATATCTGCAAAGCAATGCGGCAGAAGCGATCGCAGCTAACGGATTCGCAACACCTTCGCCGGCGATATCCGGTGCTGAACCGTGGACCGGTTCATACAAACCGACTCCATCCCCGATACTGGCTGACGGCAACATACCGATCGATCCGGTTAACATGGCGGCTTCATCACTCAGAATATCCCCGAAGAGATTTCCGGTAACCATCACATCAAATTGAGCTGGATTCCTGACCAATTGCATGGCACAGTTATCGACCAGCATATGGCTGAGCTCGATCTCCGGATAGTCTTCAGCCGTCTCTATGACAGTCTTTCTCCACAATCGTGACGATTCCAACACATTGGCTTTATCTACCGAACAAACCTTGCCTTTCCGGAGAGCGGCAGCTTCAAACGCCTTGCGGGATACCCGTTCAACTTCCGGATTGCTATACATCATCGTATCTACAGAAGTGGTAACGCCATTCTCAACGGTTGTAGTACGCGGTTCTCCAAAATAGATTCCTCCTGTCAATTCGCGGACAATGAGGATATCGACTCCTTCCAAAAATTCCGGTTTCAGGGAAGAGGCATCCCGGAGTGCATCATGAATCGTGATCGGGCGCAGGTTGGCATATACCTGAAGCTCTTTTCGGAGACCCAGCAAGGCTGCTTCAGGACGGACACGTTTGTCCAAATTGTCCCATTTCGGTCCGCCAACAGCTCCCAGCAGCACTCCGTCGGACGCTTTGCACGCTTCCAGAGCTTCTTCTGTGATCGGAATTCCATACTCGTCATACGACGTGCCGCCAATCAGAAACTCTTCAAAGTGCAGAGATATACCATATTTTTGACAAACAGCTTCCAGAACACGGATCGCCTGCTCTGTAACTTCAGGCCCGATACCGTCTCCGGGTAATACTACCAGATTGAATTCACTCATGATGGAACCATTCCCTTTTCTCTTGCATAAGCAAAAATTCCACCCGCCTCCACGATATCGGCAACACTGCCAAGTGGTTTGATCGGGTAATTTTCATTTTGTGTCACGTTACGAACCATATGATTGTCCATATCGATCTCCAGCTCGTCGTTGGTCCGCACCTTTTTGCTCAGGTCTTCCATGCTTTCGTACGGTATCACAAACCCGCCATCTACAGAGTTCCGATAGAAAATCCGTGCATAGGAGTGGCAGATCAGCGCTTTGACTCCGGCAATCTGCATGGATGCAGGGGCGTGTTCACGGGAAGAACCGCAGCCGAAGTTCGGCCCGCCGATTACGATCTGAAATTCACTTTCAAATGCATCCGGCTTGACAAGTGGAATCCCTCCCTGAGGCAACCCCGACTCGGCGTCCGGTACACCGGAGAGACAATATCTCCCATAAAATTTTCGCTCTTCCGGATTCTCCAGGCTATACACAAGATGTGCCGCCGGGATGATCTGGTCTGTGTCAATATTTCGGCCTAAAACAAAGGCTTTTCCTTTAATCATAATGGTTTGTTCTGAATGTAAACGTTTTACAAGGCGTTATTTTGTTCATTAAGAGACCCGTTACGGTCGATTCTACTGTGATTCGTGTCTACAGGATTGAGACATCGGAATGGCAAATACGCCGATACGAACCCGGAATCGTGAACACGCTGATGCTAACTCACGTTAACCACCAGTCGTCTCCCGGCCCCGGAATTCTGTATTCCGTATTCGAATCAAATAATCGTCTCCTGGATGAAGACTCTCGGGTCTGTGATCTTGCCGGTAACGGCAGACGCAGCAACCGTATAAGGGGATGCCAGATAGACCTGAGCCTGTTTCGATCCCATTCGCCCAGGGTAGTTCCTGTTCGTCGACGAGATACAGACTTCATCACTGTTGAGGCGGCCGAAGGTATCTTCAGGCCCTCCGAGACAGGCGGCGCAGGACGCGCGTCCAATTTTACAGCCAGCTTCGTTGAAAATCTGAAGCAGTGTTTTGCCGTTCACTTTTTCGGTCTCCAGGCCTTTTGCAATCTCTGTCGTAGCCGGTACGATATAGGTGTCAATCTTCAGCGTGTTGCCATCGATGATTTCGGCAGCGGCGACGAAATCCGAGAGCTTGCCGCCTGTACAGGACCCGATATAGGCGCGTGTCAGCGGTGTCCCTTCCAGTTCATACGCCTTGGCCTTATTGTCCGGGCTGTGCGGTTTGGCAACCATCGGCACCATCTCTTCCAGGTTGTAGTGCCGTTCACTGTGGTACGTTGCATCCGGGTCGCTGTAGACCGCCTCCCACGGTTTGTCCGTTCTCTGGTTGACATACTCTTCCGTCAGTTCATCCGGTTCAACCACGCCATTCTTGCCGCCGGCTTCGATCACCATGTTGGTGATGGTCATCCGGTCTTCCATTGTCAAAGCCTTGATTCCCGGCCCGGCGAATTCCATGGTGCGATAGGTCGCTCCGTCTACACCGATATCCCCGATGATCTGGAGGATGATATCTTTTGCCATCAGGTAGGGGGGGAGCTTGTCTCCCTCAAAAACGAAACGCATCGTCTCCGGGACCTTTACCCAGAGTTTGCCGGTACCGAGAATAAATGCGGCATCGGTGTTTCCGATCCCTGTTGCAAACTGCCCGAAGGCACCAGCCGTACAGGTGTGCGAATCGGTTCCAAAAAGAACCTCACCCGGACGGGTGAACCCCTCTTCAGGAAGTGCGATATGACAGACCCCTTTGTATCGGTCGGTACCCACATCGTAATAGTGGGGAAGATCCTGATCTGCAGCAAATCCCCGCAGAATGTCGACATTCCGGTTGGCATATTTATCTTTTGTGAAAATATAGTGGTCTGGCAAAATGACAACCTTGTCCTTGTCCCAGACACGGGCATCATCACCAAACTCTTTATGAAATATTCCGATTGTCGGAGGGCCGCAGACATCATGCGTCATGAGGACATCCACATCCACCCAGACATTGTCACCCGGCTTCACAGAAGTGTTGCCACTATGTTTAGCCAGGATCTTCTCTGTTAACGTCATTCCCATGGGATTGCTTTTTTTAGAATACAGAATGTAGAATACAGAAGACTGAAGACAGAATACAGGAGGTTACAATCCTGATCTCTGAAACGATTCTGAATTCTTATTATTTGCTCCTGTACGTTCTGTATCTGGTTTCTATGTTTGATTTATAGTTCAAATTGTTCAAATACCGGATCGTCGTACTACTTGCCCGAACCAGCGTAAAGTCCAAAACTCCGAAAAGGAGAATTCAGTATTCAGTATTCTGACTCCTGAATTCTACACTCACGTTCTCGATATCGTCGAATCTCCCGATACATGTTTGCGGGGAAATGATTCATTCATCAGAAAGATCAACTCATCATCCGAAACGATTTTATTTTCGTCCGCCAATTGCGTGAAGCGCAGATAGACTTCATTCAGCTCTTCCTTGCTCAGGGAGTATCCGAGGCTCTGAAGTTTCTTTCCGAGAGCAAACCGGCCGCTGTGTTTGCCCAGTACGATCCGGTTGGACGTCAGCCCCACCGATTCCGGCGTCATGATCTCGTACGTGAGCGGATTGTTCAGTACCCCGTGTTGATGGATTCCCGCTTCGTGAGCAAATGCATTGGCACCAACGATCGCTTTGTTTGGCTGCACACCGTTGTTGGTGATCTCCGAGAGGATCTGGCTCGAAGCGTAGATCTCCTGGGTTTTCACCCGTGTGGTCTGCTCAAAATCACTCTGCCGGGTCGTGATCGCCATCACAATTTCTTCCAGGGAGGCGTTTCCTGCCCGCTCCCCGATGCCGTTGATGGTACACTCGATCTGGGTAGCACCGTTTTTGACCGCCATCAGGGAGTTGGCAACCGCCAGCCCGAGGTCGTTGTGGCAGTGTACGCTGATATCCGCCTTTTCGATATTCGGCACATTTCTTTTGATCCCTGCAATCAGTTCACCATACTCCCACGGAAGGGCATACCCGACCGTATCCGGGACGTTGATGATACTCGCACCGGCATCGATAACGGCTTCGAACACCTGGTAGAGAAACTCCGGGTCGCTCCGGGAGGCATCCTCAGCAGAAAATTCCACCTCATCCACATAATTACGTGCAAGCTCCACTCCCCGAATGGCAGATTCCAGAACCTGCTCCCGGTCAAGCTTGAGCTTGTATTTCATATGGATATCAGACGTGGCGATAAACGTATGAATTCTCGGTTTTTTTGCAAACTCCAGAGATTCGCCCGCTTTTCGGATGTCAATTTCCTTCGTCCGGGAAAGTGCGGCTACCTTGCACTCCCGAATCTCTTTTCCGATCTCGCGAACCGTTTTGAAATCACCTTCCGAAGCGATGGGGAACCCCGCTTCAATCACATCAACCTGTAGCCGTTCGAGCTGACGTGCAAGCCGGAGCTTCTCGGCCTGGTTCATGCTGTATCCGGGGGACTGCTCGCCATCCCGGAGGGTCGTGTCGAATATGGTAATGTGGCTATCCATGGTTGTGGGTGTTGATTTCAAATGGATGCTACGCCGGTTGGGGCGATCGCATCGTGGTTTCAAAAAAAAGTTGTCACAACAGCTCTGCAGAAGTACGTTCTGACGGATCACTCAATGTCATCCAGACTGTTTCGCGTCACTGCCTGTTGCCTTCTCCTGCAGCTCAACCGGCTGGCGGTGCATCAGGTAGTAGTTAAAACTGTCACTGAGCGCCTGCCAGCTTGCATCAATAATGTTCTGGGAGACACCTACCGTCCCCCAGGATTCTGAATCCTCTCCGGAATCGATGAGGACCCGCACCCCGGCGTCGGTCCCGTCTTTTCCGTTGAGTACACGTACTTTGTAATCCTGTAGCTGAATACCGGCGATATCGGGATAGAACTTCACCAGTGCTTTTCTCAATGCCTGGTCAAGTGCATGAACCGGCCCGCTCCCTTCCGCCGCGCTATGCTCAATGCTTCCGTTCACGTTGATACGGATCGTCGCTTCAGAGCGGGAATCGCCCGCCGCATTTTTTTCAACAATGACCCGAAACCCTTCAAGGGTAAAGAATTCTGCCCACGGGTCGGTCATCTGTTTGACCAGCAGTTCAAACGAAGCTTCAGCCGCCTCAAACTGGTAGCCGCTATTTTCAAGTTCCTTGAGCTTCTGAACGATTTGAGGGGTACTCTCCCCGTTCTTATTCAGGTCAAACCCGAGCTCCTGTGATTTGTAGTGAATATTGCTTTTGCCGGACAAGTCTGAGACCAGAACACGCCGGGAATTTCCGATCGACTCCGGACGGACATGCTCATAGGTCTGTTCGTTCTTGAGTACGGCACTCACATGAATTCCGCCCTTGTGGGCGAAGGCGCTCCGGCCCACATACGGTAATTTGTTATCGGGAGTCAGGTTTGCAACTTCACTGACAAACCGGGATAGTGAGGAGAGGTTCGGCAGCTCGCTATCCTCAATACAGTGATACCCTTTCTTTAGCTGGAGGTTTGGAATGACCGAACAGAGGTTGGCATTCCCGCACCGTTCTCCATATCCGTTAATAGTGCCCTGAACGTGTCGGCAGCCCGCATCAACCGCAGCCAGTGTATTGGCGACGGCCAGCTCACTGTCGTTGTGGGCGTGAATTCCGAGACGGGCCTGAACCTTTCCGGCTACCTCCGTAACGATCCGTGCAAGGTCTTCCGTCATTGTGCCGCCGTTGGTATCGCAGAGCACGAGAACATCGGCCCCCGCTTTTTCGGCTTGCAAGAGCGTCTCTACCGCATACTCCGGATCGTGTTTGTACCCGTCAAAAAAGTGTTCTGCATCGTAGATCACCTCCTTTCCGTGCTTTTTCAGAAAGACGATAGAGTCATGGATGATCTCCAGATTCTTTTCCGGTGTGATCTTCAGGGCATCCTTTACATGAAGAAGCCACGATTTTCCGAAAATAGAGACGGCGGGAGTTTCCGCTGCAATGAGTGCCTGAAGGTTCGCATCCTCCTCCGGAGAGAGGTTTCCGCGGCAGGTACTGCCGAATGCGACGATCTTTGCATGCTCAAACCGCTGGCCTCGTATCTTGTCAAAGAAGGCCATATCCTTCGGGTTTGACCCGGGCCATCCTCCTTCAATGTAGTCCACACCAAACTGATCCAGTCTTTCGGCAATCCGCACCTTATCCTCGGCAGAAAAAGAGACTTTTTCCCCCTGGGTACCGTCACGAAGCGTTGTGTCAAAAATCTGGATTGTTTTCGGCATATGTCTTTCTGTTTTGATTGGTTTTGCCGGCCGCCCCGGCAGGATTGCCGGGACGGCCAGAGCGTGCAAGCAGAGATAGCGTTTCGACAGGCTGCCGGCCTGCCGCGGCCTATTTCTTGATCCAGTCCATCATAGACCGAAGATCTTTCCCGACGTTCTCAATCTTGTGTTCGTCGAGCTGTTTTCTCAGGTCATTCAGAACCGGGGTTCCCTTTTTGTTCTCTTCAATCCACTCATTGGCAAACGTGCCGTCGCGGACTTCTGCAAGAATCTGTCTGAACCGTTCCCTGGTTGAATCGTCAACCACACGGGTACCACGGGTCAGCCCGCCATATTCGGCTGTATCACTCACCGAGTAGTACATCCCTTTGATGCCACCTTCATAGATCAGGTCGACAATCAGTTTAAGTTCGTGAAGACATTCAAAATAGGCGATTTCCGGCTGGTAACCGGCATCAACCAGCGTATCAAATCCTGCCTTGATCATTTCGGAGACGCCGCCACAAAGCACAGCCTGCTCTCCAAAGAGATCCGTTTCGGTCTCCTCCTCAAACGTGGTTTCGATCACGCCGGCACGCGCACCGCCAATCGCTTTTGCATAGGCAAGAGCCGTCTCTTTGGTCTTTCCGCTGAAGTCCTGATAGACTGCAAAGAGACAGGGTACACCCGAGCCCTCCGTATAAACACGACGTACCAGATGCCCGGGCCCTTTCGGTGCAACCATGAATACATCTACATTCTTTGGCGGGACAATCTGGTCAAAATGAATATTGAATCCGTGGGCAAATACCAGTGCATTTCCCTCCTCAAGGTTGGGTTTGACCTGGGTTTCATAAAACTCTTTTTGAAACTGATCCGGAATCAAAATCATGACAAGATCTCCGGCTTTGGCTGCTTCGGCCGGTTCAAGGACCTTCAAGCCGTTCTCTTTCGCCTCTTTTACGGAGGAGCTGTTACTGCGAAGCCCGACGACGACATCTACGCCACTCTCTTTCAGGTTGAGTGCGTGAGCATGTCCCTGGCTTCCATACCCGAGAATTGCTACCGTTTTACCGGATAGTACATCAAGGTCTGCATCCGAATCGTAATAGGTTTTTGCGTGCATTTGGGGTCGTTAGTTTTGTTATTGGTTCGTTTTTAAAGTTAAATACGTTAATCCGGAATCAGGCAGCCGGAACAAACCCTTCTGACTCCTGAATTCCAAACTCCTAATTCTTCTTGAATTCCCGCGATATCGCAACGGAGCCTGTCCGTGCGACTCCCGAAATTCCGTAAGGTCTCAGCACCTCAATAAAAGCATCAATTTTGTCGCTGTTTCCGGTCACTTCCAGGGAAAGTTTATCCACACTGATGTCGACAACTTTTGCACGGAATGCCTGTGCAACCTGCATGATTTCTGTACGGCTCGAGGTATTGGTAGAGACTTTGATCAGAGCCAGTTCGCGTGCGATACTCTTTTTGTGAGTCAGGTCAGTGACCTTGATTACATCGACGACATTGTGAAGGTGTTTCACAATCTGTTCAATCACTTTTTCATCCCCGTGCGTCGTAAGGGTAATACGTGCAAGTCCCGGCTCCGCTTCAGCTCCCAGGCTGATGCTGTCGATCTCATACCCTTTCCCGCTGAAAATCCCGATAATTCGGGAAAACGTATTCAGGTTATGGCTCACCAGGATGGAGAGGGTGTAAGAGGGTGCTTTGACGGTTTCTGGTGCGATTTTTAAGGCTGTTTGATTCATGATTTCAGTTCACTTTCACTATCTGATTCCACCATCTCGAACAAAGCGGCTCCCGCGGGCACCATCGGATAGCAATTTTCATCTTCAACCACGCGGAAATCCATCACGACCGGCCGGTCATTGATTTTCATCGCCTTCGCAAGCATCTCCGTCATCTCTTTCGGATTTTCAGCTCTCATGCCGACAGCACCGTAACTTTCTGCGAGTTTAACGAAGTCGGGATTACCCTTGGCAAGGAGAGAGTGGCTGTACCGCTTCTTGTAAAAGAGCTGCTGCCACTGGCGGACCATGCCGAGACACTGGTTGTTCAGGATCGCTACCTTGACCGGTATCTGGTATTCGACCGCTGTAGAAAGTTCGTAGGTAGACATCTGGAAGCCACCGTCGCCCGTAACACAGAAGACCGGGCGGTCAGGGCAGGCGAACGCAGCGCCAATTGCCGCCGGGAATCCGTACCCCATGGTTCCAAGCCCGCCGGATGAGATGAATGAGCGAGGGTGGTTATAGGTATAGTGCTGTGCAGCCCACATCTGATGCTGCCCGACATCCGTGACGATAATGGCTTCTCCTTTGGTTACCTCGGAGATCGCTTTGATCATATGCTGAGGGTAGATTTTATCCTCAGCTGTTGGGACAACCAGCGGATGCTCCTTTTGCCAGTTTCGGATCGTCTGCCACCACTCGTCGGTTTCCGGCTTCTTCGTCAGCTTGTTGAGCTGTGGAAGAATCTGTTTTACATCCCCGACGATCGGTACTTCAACATCCACATTCTTGCCGATACAGGCCGGGTCAATATCGATATGAATTTTTTTGGAGTTTTGGGAAAATCCGTCCAGGCGTCCGGTTACCCTGTCGTCAAACCGCGCCCCGACTGCGAGCAGGACATCACACTCTGTAATGGCCATATTGGCGGCCCAGGTACCGTGCATGCCGAGCATGCCGAGCGATTGCGGTTTGGTTTCCGGAAATGCACCGAGCCCGAGAAGGGTAGTCGTCACCGGGATGTTCAACCGTTCTGCAAATTTTGTCAACTCTTCCCAGGCGCCACCGAGAGTAACTCCGCCGCCGGAGTAGATCAGAGGGCGTTTCGCTTCGCTGAGCATGGAAGCAGCTCTGGAGATCTGGGCATGGTGTCCGTTCACAACCGGTTTGAAACTGGGAATCTGAATTCGTTTGGATCCCGAGTAACGCCCTTCGGTATTCAACATATCTTTCGGAAGGTCGACAAGTACCGGCCCCGGACGTCCTTTGGTTGCAATATGAAACGCCTCCCGGATCACATGCTCCAGTTCATTTACATCCCGAACCAGGTAACTGTGTTTGGTAATCGGCCGGGTGATCCCGACGATATCCGCCTCCTGAAATGCATCATTCCCAATCATGCTGGAGGGGACCTGTCCGGTAAAGACAACCATTGGAATTGAATCCATGGCAGCCGTAGCAATCCCGGTCACCGTATTGGTGCCGCCCGGCCCCGAGGTTACCAGGACGACACCAGGCCGTCCCGTTGCCCGTGCATAACCGTCCGCTGCATGTGTACCAGCCTGTTCGTGGCGGATCAATACATGCTTCAGGTCATGGTGGTCAAACAGTGCATCATAAACCGGAAGGACAGCTCCGCCCGGATACCCGAAAATGGTATCCACGTCAAGGTCCTTCAGTGTATGGATCAGAATCTGGGCGCCATTCATCATTTTCGCTTCAGATTCAGGTGCGTCCTGAAACTTCGCAGGCTCCGTAGAGTCCGTATTCTCGTATGTGCGAATTCGGCTGGATGTACTCATAAAAACCTCGGGGGTTTGTGGATATAGTTTACCCGCCAGAGGTAAAACTTAAATTCAAAACCGATATAAAGAGAAGTGAAAGTTCTAACCTCTGGCGTATGTGGTTAGGGAATTAGTAGTAATAGGTTTAGAATGCCAGATGCTAGAATTGACAGAGAAATCACCAATATGAGATTGATAATGATTCCTGCCCATGCGATATTGCTGCCCTGAGAATTCGCTTTGGGGAAGGAGGAGTTTACAAGAGTAAGGCCATTCGGATCCACGGGCAACAGGCTGGTTTTTCGCTGCAGAGTTGCGCTAATCACCTCAGGTTGGCGGGATTGAAAGGCCGTAAATTTCGATGTAGTTTCCAAGAACTTCTTCCGTTCAGTGCGTTAATGTCACATCATCCAACTTAGAGAATGCATCTATATCAGTCAAGAAAAATATTTTATGAATGTTTTATATACTATCCTGTATCGGGATGATTTTATTAAAAGCGCTTCCATATACATTTTATTATATAATTAAGTCATTTAATAACAGTAACTAACAAGGTGAAAATTGATGTCTGAGAAATGGAACAGGTACAGCTCAAGGTTGACGCAGGAACAGTCACAAGTAGGTTCAAGAGCGATGCTTTATGCAGCGGGTTTGAGCGAAGAGGATATGGAGAAACCACAGGTCGGAATTGCAAGTACAGGATGGGATGGAAATCCATGCAATATGCATCTGAACGACCTGGCTTCGATTGTGAAGAAAAGTGTATGGGAGAATGAACTGGTCGGCTTTGTTTTTCACAGTATCGGAGTGAGTGACGGAATCTCCATGGGGACTGCCGGAATGAAATATTCTCTGCCGTCCAGGGATATTATTGCGGACTCTATTGAGACGGTGATGGGAGCGCAGTGGTATGATGCCAATATCTCGGTGGTCGGTTGCGACAAGAATATGCCCGGATCGGTCATGGCGATGGCGCGGATCAACCGGCCATCGATTATGCTCTATGGCGGCGCCATACGTCCCGGCGAACTGGACGGGGTGAAGCTGGATGTCGTATCCGCATTTGAATCCTATGGACAATTTCTCTCCGAGGAGATTGATGAGGCGCAGATGGAGAGGGTTCTCAAACACGCCTGTCCCGGTGCCGGGGCATGCGGCGGAATGTATACGGCCAACACGATGGCGTCCGCCATTGAAACGATGGGGATGAGCCTTCCCTACAGCTCTTCAATTCCGGCGACACATGCCGAGAAGAAGAGGGAGTGTGAGCGGGCCGGCGCAGCGATCCGGCTGCTGCTGGAACGGGACATCAAGCCGAGAGATATCATCACACGAAAAGCGATGGAGAATGCAGTAACGATAACGATCGCGCTGGGAGGCTCCACCAATGCGGTGATCCATCTGCTTGCAATCGCCAAAGCGGCGGGAGTCCCATTTACGATTGACGATTTTCAGGAGGTCAGTGACCGGACCCCCTACCTTGCAGACCTCAAGCCGAGTGGCAAATATGTGATGGAGGATCTCTATAATGTGGGCGGCGTACCGGCGGTCCAGAAACTTCTTCTGGAGGAGGGGTATCTCCACGGAGACTGCATGACCGTTACAGGAAAAACTTTGAAAGAGAATGTAGAGGAGCTTCCGGGCCTTCTGGAAGAGCAGAACATCATCCATCCGGTTTCCGAACCGATCAAGAAGACAGGCCACCTCCAGATTCTCTACGGGAACCTTGCACCCGGTGGAAGCGTCGGAAAAATTACCGGGAAAGAGGGGTTGCAGTTCCGGGGGCCCGCGAAGGTCTACAACTCGGAAGAGGAGTGTCTGGTTGCCATCCGATCCGGACAGGTACAGAAAGGGGATGTTGTGGTAATCCGGTACGAAGGGCCGAAAGGGGGGCCCGGTATGCGGGAGATGCTTTCGATTACCGCTGCTATTATGGGAGCAGGCCTCGGCAAAAGTGTAGCCCTGATTACGGATGGGCGTTTCTCCGGAGGTACTCATGGATTTGTGTTGGGTCACATTACCCCGGAAGCGCAGGCAGGTGGCCCGATAGCGCTGATCCAGGAAGGAGATACAATTACAATAGACGCAGAGGAGCGTGTCGTACAGCTTGAGATCTCCAGCGAGGAGATGGAAGCCCGCCGGAAAGCCTGGAAGACCCCTGAACCGTCTGCCGATTTCGGAATCCTTCTGAAATATGCACGGTCTGTCTCTTCTGCTTCCGAAGGGTGTATCACGGACGGGTGATGGGTAGAATAGAGGAATCAGGAGCAAGGATGTCGGTGGTTTTCTGCCCTGTATCCCGCCCGGAGTGCAGTTCTCCATGGAAAGAATCCAAAGGTCTATCTCGATTCGGGGCACATGACAGGAGCCGGGCCGGAGTGGATTTTTTCCCCTGGAGCCCCGCACTACGGGCTACCTGATCCTGACTCCTGATCAACCGATCTGCCTTCGCAGCCTGGCTACGGGGATATTGAGCTGTTCCCGGTATTTGCTTACGGTTCTTCGGGCGACTTTGAACCCTTTTTCGATCAGCCGGTCCGTCAGTGCTTGGTCACTCAGCGGTTTTGTTTTATCCTCTCCGTCAATCATATCCTGCAGCAGATTTTTCACTTCCCGGCTGGAGACATCCTCACCGCTCTCCGTTTCGAGGCCTTCGGTGAAGAAGTATTTCAATTCAAACACACCGAAGCTGGTCTGGACATACTTCCCATTCACCACTCTTGAAATGGTGGAGATATCGAGGTTGACCCGTTCCGCTACATCCTTGAGGATCATCGGTTTCAGCCCCTCCCCGTAGGTGAAGAACTCTTCCTGAAGTGCAACGATCGTCTGCATGGTTCTCATCAGTGTATTTTGGCGCTGCCGGATCGACTCGATGAACCACTGGGCAGATTCAATTTTATCCTTGATGAAACTGCGGGCCTTGGCTTCGCTTTTGTTCGGTTTTCCACTCTCATCTTTTTTGAGATCATCCCACATCTCTTTGTAATTGGGTGAGATCCGGAGTGCCGGTACATTTCTCTGGTTGAGGCGGATTACAAAATTACCAGTCTCATCACCGTCACTCCCTTCACCTGGTTCAAAATAGACTTCAAAATCGGGGTCAATGTACTGTTGGGAATCTTCCTCCGGATTGGAGACAGCCCCTGGCCGCGGGTCCAGGCCGCGAACCAGGTCAAAAACCTCTTTCAATGTCTGTTCATCGAGATCGAGCCGGTTCAGCAGTTTGTCAAAATGTTTCCGCTCAAACGCCTGCCACTCATCCCGGACCATCACAATCGCTGCGCGCTGGATCTCATCTGTTCGGTCCATCGCCTCCAGTTGTACAAGAAGGCAGTCCTGCAGGTCTCTGGAGCCGATGCCAGCCGGTTCAAGCGTTTGAATCATTCTGCGAACCCGCTCGACATCCTCAGTACTGCAGAGGGCTCCGTGATTGAAGGCGATGTTGTCCACCACCGCTTCAGGATCCCGGCGGAAGTAGCCATCCTCATCCAGAGATCCCAGAATCTGATCGGCGATCAGTATTTCGGTCTCATCCAGATCCAGAAGGAGTACCTGCTGTTCGAGCTCTTCCAGGAGGTTTGCATGGTACGGGTTCGGGAGGTCCCGCCACTCTTCATTCCCGGAGGAGGCGTAGTTACCCGGTGTATTCCCCTCATACTCCCTGTTCTCCAGGAGCTCTTCCCAGTCGATCTCATCATTCTGATCGACCGGATCTGTCTCCTCATCACTGCCACTCTCCTCTTCCCACGGATCGGCCATCTCCTCCTGGAGATTTTGTTCCTCGCCGGGGCTTATTTCTTCCAGGGTCGGGTTCAGTTCAAGTTCCTCTTTGATCCGTTGCTCAAGGCCAATCGTCGGGAGCTGCAGCAGCTTGATATACTGGATCTGCTGCGGAGAAAGCTTTTGCTGTAAACTTTGACTCTGTTTAAGATTTTGGCCTTGTTTTAACATCAGGTGTCGTTATCCTGGTTTTTCAAAGGTTCTATACCACCACTATGCGCCTCAAAAGAGCACGCCATCTGCCTCAAATCTGACGTCCCCTCATGACAATCATCTAAGTCCGACAGACTCCTGCTGTTTGTGATTTTGGTAACGGTTTTACCTTCTGTTCCGGATCTCATTACAGGCTTTGGAAAAATCAGAGTACCATGTTTCTCCATACCGGCGGGTGAAGGCACTTTTCAGAAAATCGGAGAGCCAGACCCCCTCTTTCTCACCCCGATCGCAACCGGCGGAACAGAGATCCGGGATATACTCAAAATTTGCATAATCAATGCCCGATATCCTCTTCAGCCGAACCGGGTAGAGGTGGCAGCTCACCGGCTTCTCCCACCCGATTTTTCCTTCGTAAAACGCTTTTTGGATTGCACAGTGTGCAATTCCCGATTCATCATACTGCACAAATATACACTCATTTCCATCGACACATCCAATTTCAAATCCCTTTTTTTCGTCTCCCCGGATAATCCCTCCGTCCTGAACAGCCTCTTTTGCTTCCGGACGGAGCTCTTTTTCAAGCAGTCTCCACGCCTTTCGGATTATTGGAATCTCCTCGGCGGCCAGAGGCGCACCTGCCTCTCCTACAAAACAGCAAGCTCCTTTACACCTGGTAACATCGCATGCAAATTTGGCAGTCGCGATCTCTTCTGACAAGATAGTATTTTCAATTCTGAACATGAATGAAGGATACAGAATTCAGGAGTCAGAATACAGAATATAGGAGTCAGGAGGTTTTGTTCTGACAGGTTCTGACTCTCTGGTCTATGTTCACTGCTCGGTATCCCGCACTCCGGGCTATATCGTTTTAATTCTGACTCCTGTATTCTGCTATTTATGGCAAACCGAGGGCGAGAAGGATCGGCTCCCGGATAGCCGGATTACCGATCATCAGATAGAGCAGAAGAACCGTGAGGCACAGGTGCAGGCCGCAGGTGATGGAGAGATAGAGCAACGGCTTCGGGTGGATACGGACAGCATCAAAAGCGGCAAAATAGAAACTCAGAAACCAGATAAGAGGGAAAAGCACAATACAGATCCAAATCCAGGCAGGGGAGCCACCTGCCTGAATCATGACAATGAGCAACAGTACCACAGGAAGGTTCAACTGAAGTGGCCAGCCGTAAAATTTCTGGGTTTGGCTGATCGACAGGGATCGAAAGGCGGGTATGTGAAGCCAGAGGAGGGAGAGAAACTGAAGGGTACAGGCCAGCAGCAAGCCCCAGAAAAAAAATCCAAACGGTTCAGTACCGATCTGTCTGAGCCAGGGGAAATGGCCGGCAAGTGCTTCCTGCCCAAGAGACGAAAAAAGGATATCAGATGCCAGATAGGCAAATATAGCTGTAAGCAGCATGTGTAGAGTAAACAGAAAGAGGCTTGCAAAGGGCATCCGAATCCGTTTCTCCATTACATTTTCTATAAAAAACTTGTGAGAGGTCAGGTACCGGAACAGAGAGCGGCGATAGGCAGGGTTCGAATGATAATGCAGGAGCCAAAATCCGAATACTGCTATAAAGAAGAGAACCGGCCAGCTCAGAATCGGGGTATCTTCTGCCAGAGCCGGGAACGGAAACAGGATTTCACTGTTGGATGTATAGGCCTGAAGAGTTTGGATCAACGGTTCAAACTCTTCAGTCAGAGCAGCCAGCCAGTTATAGTCGACAATGAGGATACTGTTCTCCCGGGTGAGAGAATTCTCCAGAATCTCCCGAAAAAGCAGCAATGTCTCCGCGGTATGGCTGTCCGGAGAGTAATGGATGACCGGCAAAGCCCCAGAAGTATTCGGGGAAGATACAATTCTGACAGACCGGAATCCGTAGGGCGGGGGAGGCGGAGAATCTTCCTGAAATGCGGAGAGGTAGTAGAGGGCAGGAGGGTTCTCGAGTTCCTGTATCAAACGGTCGGCATAGAGAGCAATTCCACTCGTCAGACGTTCATTTCGTTCATCGGGATACCGAAATGGTGCAAACGCAGCCAGTTGAGATCCGGCTGCATCCTGCATATGAGACAGAAGGTCTAGATCGCGGGCCAGAAATAGGCTGTCGCCGGCGGCAATTCCGGCATGAGTGGTAAAAGACCGGTCTTGTCTGAGAAAAAGAAAAAAACCGGCCTCAGCTAATAATGCAGCCTCATCCGTTGAAATAGTACCATCCACTTCAATCAATGTTACACCCGCTTCCCGGAGCATTTGCAGTTGCTCTGGCTCTGGAAGATTACCCTCTCCCGGTGGGAGTGAGACCCCGATTCGGTGGCCGATACCTTGATCTTGCAGTTCCGAGGCAGCCCCTGGAACATGGTATATGATCAAAAGTAAGCCAATCAGTGTCAGAACAGTGCGCAAAGCAGGTTGTCGGTCACTTATTATTTATCAGTTTCAATGACTGTTTCAACGGGAAGAGAGCGGGTCTCCTTAAAACTGGAGAGTACAATGTTGGAGCGAGTCCGTTTCACACCGCTCCAGGATTGGATTTTGGAGAGAAATTTCTCGAATGACTCGGTATTCCGGGTTCTCATTTTCAGGATATGGGACCCGTCTCCGGTAATCGAGTGACACTCAAGAACCTCCGGAAGTTTTATTACCCGCTCTACAAACTTGGGATAGTTGTCGGATCCATCCACTTCGGCAAAGATAAAAGCGGTGATGTCAAAGTTAAATTTTTTGGCATCCAGAATGGCACTGTAGCTCTGGATCAATCCCCGCTCTTCCAGTTTTCGCATCCGTTCGGAAACAGAGGGGACAGAGAGGTGTACGATCTCAGCAATCGTATTTCTCTGTGCACGGCCATGCTCTTGCAGATGGTTTAAAATTGTGATATCTGTTTGATCGAGACTGTGACTCATAAAAAACTCCTGAACCTTAGTTTTCTAATATAATATGAATGTATCCTTATTTATTTTGGAATACAATCCTTCGAGAGTTATAATTCGTTAAAATAGTAGGAAAACCTGGTTCAGGTCTTCATACTAAAAACACCAAAGCCCATCGTGATGCGTGACGTTGTTGAAGATGTGTCTGAATGCCTGCTTCAAAATGTCTGCTGTGTATTGCTGATACTCACGGCATCTTTCTGTCTGGCCAGTTGTGACAACTCCTTCCAGCCACTGAAAGAGAATGACCAATATTTTTTCTCCATCCAGGGATATCTGGACGCTTCGGCCGACACGCAATGGGTGCGCTTGTCCCCGGTCCGGGAAGAGTATGAACAGCCTGTCCGCAGTCCGGAAATGGATGTCACACTGGAACAACTGGAGACCAGTACAAAAACGGCCATGCACAGGTTACTATTGACCGATGAGGACGGTTTTAACCGGAGCATGGTCTGGACGGATATGGAGATACTTGCCGGCCAGACCTATCTCTTGTCTGTGGAGAGCCCGGACGGGAGTGGAAGCCATGTAACCGTTACGATCCCGGAGGATTTTCCGACTCCTGTGATGCGGGAAGAAGCGAGGTTCGGAAGGCCGTCGGCGTACAACCTGTTGATATCCGGGGCAGGCCGCCTGGCCGATCTGCAGACTCGGTGGCATGTTCGAAACCGGTCAACCGGCGCTGATCGTTATATTCTGTTCCCGTACAGAGGCAAAGAGATCCCGACCTCCAACGGCTATCGACTTTTCCTTGACCCTGTTATCGAAATGAATCACATCCGGGATCTGTACAGCGGAGATGCAAGTGCGTATGAAGTGATAGACAGGCAGGTCTATGTAGCCGCTGCAGGCCCTGAGTGGAATGAAGAGATCGATTCCCTGAACGACCTGTTGTATACATTGCCCGATGGCTGGTCGAATATTGAGGACGGACTCGGGTATATGGTTGGGATTGTAAGCAAAAGCATCCCCTACGACAGTTGTCTGGACGAAAGCGGGGAGCCGGCTCCATGCCTGGAGGTAACCCCATTTGTCCGCTGAAACAGGTTTGACAGTAACGTCAGGCCGGGCATAACGGAGCGGGGAGTGTGGCAGGTTCCCGGCTGGAGGTGGTGGAACGACAGTGTAAAAACCGGAGCAGATATCAAACAGAAAACGATCCTTACGATTCAACTGCTGCTGTTCGCAGCCTGTTGGCTGGGCTCCGGCAAGGAGATATCAGCTCAACAGGCAGTGCTTCAGGGCCTGGTTACCGATCATACATCCGCACAGCCTCTTTACGGCGCCAATATCGTGTTAAACCCTGAATCGGATGAGCATGCTCTGCTGGGGACTACGTCGGACAGCGAAGGATACTACCGGGTTGCATCCATTCAGCCGGGCAGATGGGTCGTGCAGATCAGTTATGTCGGGTACACCAGCTATACCGATACCCTGATGATACGGGAGGGGGAGAGCCGGTCACTCAATATTTCACTGGAACCGGATGATGCAGAACTGGGAGAACTGATCGTTTCGGGTGCCGGCGGGGCGGCCCGCAGGGAAGATGGCGCACAACGGATCTCCCCCGTTGACCTGAGACGTGTTCCCGGCCCGGCCTCCGGAGATCTTGCCGCCTATCTGCAGACGCTGCCGGGTGTGGTCTCTATGGGGGACCGGGGCGGGCAGGTCTTTATCCGGGGCGGAACTCCATCGGAGAATATGGTTCTGGTGGACGGAGCCCTTATCTACCAGCCGACCCATATTGTCGGATTTTTTTCACCGTTCCCCCAAAATCTTGTTTCGGGTGTCGATTTCTATGCAGGCGGATTCGGCCCGAGGTACTCCGGCCGCTCCTCCTCGGTTATGGATATTCGTATGAAACACGGTGACCTTTATAGCACCTCCGGCACTGCGGCACTCAACCCGTTTGCCGCTGAGATTACAGCGGAAGGCCCGATCCGGACCGGACAGACCTCCTGGATTGTCTCATTACGGAATTCACTGATCGAAGAGACCAGCAGCTGGTACCCGATTGAAAAACAGCCGCTCCGGTTTCAAAGCCAGTTTGCCAAGGCAAGCTATATCGAACGGGATTCCCGATGCTCCGCAATGATCATGAGAACCTATGACCGGGGCCGGATGGATTTCGATAATCCTGAAAGCATCCGGTGGCGAAATTTTCTGCTCGGCGGGCGCTGCATCGCACTTCCCGAAGATTCAGATATCCTGCTCGATGTCAATGCCAGCATGTCTCATTTTACCAATTCGGTCGGAGATACAGACTCACCGTTTGGGTTTACCTCCTCCATTTCAAGAATCAATACCGAGGTAAACCTTCGTCAATACGTTGGTGAAGTTCGTTTTCAATACGGCCTCCACGCACGGCTTAAAAATCTGGAGTATGATCTGGGCGAGCAGTTTGTCGGCTTCGACATGCATACAGAATCTCAGTTTAATATCGGGGGGCATTTCGAAACCGGTATCCCGGCCGGAGATCTGCTTCTTCAGCCCGGTTTTGCCCTCTCATTTTATCCGGGGACGTATGGAGTCACTGTAGATCCCCGGTTTCGCTTTACCTGGAAGCCATTCGGGATGGAGACCGGAGAGGTCACCGGCGCAGCCGGCCTCTACCGCCAGCCCATTATCGGGATCAGCGATATGCGCGACCTCAGTTCGGTATTTGTCGCCTGGATGATCGGGTCCGTCGACGATTCACAGATGGAAGCGATCCATACGATGATAGGCTGGCAACAGACCCTGACGGACGGTTTTACCTGGTCTGTGGAAAGTTACTACAAACGGATTCGAAATATCCCGGTTCCCCTTTGGAGCCCCCTCGCCCGTTTTACGACCGATCTTGTATTGGCAAAAGGGGATGTATATGGCGCCGACCTCCGGGTAGAGTACAACCGGGGGAGGTTGTACGCCCTGATTGGCTATGGGTATAACCATATACTTTACGAGTCCGTACAGGATCATTTCAACGAATGGTTTGGGGAACCGCTCCAGGAGTACCATCCGCCACACGACCGCAGACACCAGCTGAATGCACTTTTCAGTCTGGATGTCGGATCCTTTACAACCGCCGTCCGGTGGCAGTTTGGAACCGGGTTTCCCTATACACGGCCGATCGGGTTTGATGATCTGCTCGAGTTCAGAGACCGGCTGCCATTGACAAGGAGTGAACGGGGGGTCCGCCGGGTCATTCTCGAGAAGCCGTACCAGGGGCGGCTGCCCACCTATCACCGCCTCGATCTCTCCCTGAGCCGCAGCTTCCGGATCTCCCGGTCCGGCTCGGAACTGAACCTGCGTGCCGGTGCAGTCAATCTCTACAACCGTGCGAACCTCTTCTATTACGATGTGTATACCCACCGGCGGATCGACCAGCTCCCGTTTGCACCCTATCTGACGATAGAGATGAATGTTCAATAGGGCGTGGAGTGCAGCCGCCGCCGTCTGGCCGGCCACATGCTCTCCCCTACGGCTTCCTGTTCCGTCACCCTGTTAAGAGGTGCAATCGGCGGGAGCCATTCTGTCTGTATGGAGGTGGCAGGAGGGTTCAACCGCCTATGATCTCTCCCCTGTGACTTGTATCTTCTTTTTTCAGAAAAGCGTCACAAAACTGTCCGACTGGATTCGCCCACCGGTGGACACTGCGGGTTTACCAAATTCCTTTTGCCAGGAGTCTGTTGGACTTCTGAAATGCAACCAACCCGCCGCCGGCCGGACAGAAAAAAGCTGTTAATGGTAAAACCGAGAATCAAACAGGCAACAGAACATGCTGGACATCAATTTTATCCGGGAGAACCGGAAACTTGTGGAAAAGGGGATGAAGGACAAAGGAGAGAGTGAACTCTCTGTGATTACCGACGTTCTGAAAACCGATGAGGAGTGGCGGAGCCGTCTGGCACAGATGGAGAAGCTGCGGGCAGAGAGCAATGCCAAGGCAAAGCAGATCGGCCAGCTTATGGGAAAAGGTGAAAAAGAGGAGGCACAAAAACTGATCGACGAGACGACCAGGAGCAAAGAGGAGATCAAAGAGCTGGAGAAGGGGATTGATGAACTGCGCGAGAAACGGGACGGCTTGCTCTACCGGATTCCGAATGTTCCCCATGAGTCGGTTCCCGTCGGGTCGACGGAAGAGGAAAATGTGGTCCACTCTACCTGGGGTGAACCATCCGAAACAGTGTGGCTGAAACCTCACTGGGAGCTGGCAGAAGAACACAAATGGATCGATTTCGACCGGGGGTCCAAAGTAGCCGGTGCCGGGTTTCCATTCTACATCGGCCCGCTGGCACAACTGCAGCGGGCGCTGATCAACTTTTTTATCGACGAGGCGGCCGGGCAGGGGTACACCGAGCTTCAGGCGCCCTACTTTGTCAACGAAGATTCAGCGCGAGGCACCGGGCAGATTCCGGACAAGGAAGATATGATGTATACAATTCCAAGAGATGGATTCTTTGCGATTCCCACCGCGGAAGTACCTGTCACCAATTTTCACAGGGATGAGATCTTTGAGGAATCAGATTTGCCGGTCCGCTACGTCGCCTACACTCCCTGCTGGAGGCGGGAGGCGGGATCGCATGGCAAGGATGTTCGCGGCCTGAACCGGCTCCATCAGTTCGACAAGGTAGAGCTGGTAAAGATCGTCCACCCCTCCGTCTCCTTTGAGGAACTGGAATCCCTCCGGAGCTATGCAGAGTCGCTGCTGCAGAAACTGAACCTTCCCTGCCGGACGCTGCTGATGTGCACCGGAGACATGGGGTTTACCCAGAGCAAAAAATATGATCTGGAAGTCTGGAGTCCCGGACAAAAACGGTGGCTGGAGGTGAGCTCCTGTTCCAACTTCACCGCCTTTCAGGCACGCAGAATGCAGCTTCGCTACAGGGATGAGGCCGGCAAGATCCATATGCTCCATACATTGAACGGGTCCGGGCTGGCGTTGCCGAGGGTTGTCGCCGCTATTCTGGAGACATATCAGATGGAGGATGGGAACGTCGCTGTGCCGGACGTTCTTCAAACGTATATGGGAAGAGAAATTTTATAAGACCTGAACGCTGTTTTTCAAAGCCTCCATTCCATCATTGTAAGAAAAATTGGATACTTCTACGCCACGGCGAACAGCTCTTCGTCGCGGAAGTTCAGAAGACGTTCCAGAATCGGGGCCATCTCCTTCTCGTCAATGATAGAGGCGCGCAATTTTTTTCCGTTCCGGAACCCTTTCAGGTACTGGCCGTAGTGCTTCTTCATGATGATGACGCCGTAGGTCTCTCCGTGGTGCTGTACAGAGAGGCGAAGCTGATCCGCACAGAGCTCAATCCTCTCCTGAACCGTCGGTTCGGGCAGCAGTTCACCGTGATCCAGATATGCACGTACCTGTCTGAAAATCCAGGGATTTCCGATCGCACCACGGCCGATCATCACCCCGTCCACGCCGGTCTCGTTAAACATCCGTTTGGCATCCTCCGGGGTGTTTACATCTCCGTTCCCGATGACCGGGATCTCCAGTCCCGGTGTATCTTTCAGATGCTTCAGCCACTCCCATCGGGCATCCCCCTTGTACTTCTGGCAACGCGTCCGCGCATGAACCGTGAGAGCTTTCACCCCGATGGATTGCAGCATAAGGGCAACGTCCCGGATCCGAATGGTACTGTCATCCCAGCCGAGGCGGGTCTTGACGGTCACCGGCAGGTTCGGTACCGCGTCCACAACCGTTCCAGCCATACGTTCCATCATGTCAAGATCTTTCAGGCAGGCGGAACCGGCTCCTTTCTTCACAATTTTGTAGACGGGGCAGCCGAAGTTGATATCAACCAGGTCCGGGTTGTTGTGAGCGGCCACTTTGGCAGCCCCTTCCATCGCCTCCTCACGGCCGCCGAAGATTTGAATACCGAATGGGCGCTCCTCCTCTTCAAAATGCATCTTGTGCAGGGCAATGTCCGAATCCCGGATAATCGCTTCGGAACTGATAAACTCCGTATAGACAATCCCGGCACCCATTCCTCGACAGATCTGCCGGAAGGGGGAGTCCGTAACATCCTCCATCGGTGCGAGGAGGACCGGTTTTTCGCCGATATGTAGCTGGTCAATATTCATGATATAAAACCATCAAGATACGGAGATTTTCAGAAGAACAGAAGTGGAGTGAACCGGCTGAAAGAGGATTGAACCGGCTGTTGACGCGCCCGGATGGACGATGCATGCAGCTGCCCGGTTACGAGGAGATTAGACAATCTTTCAGCCATCGGTTGCAAGGCCTCCTAATAGACCCCGCGGATATGCTCTTCCACTTCGTTTTCGTAAAACGTTTTCAGCCTCTCGTGCAGCTCTTTGCCCAGCGGCGGCAGGTCACTGGCAGCAGCATTGGAGTGAACCTGGGACGGTTTGCTGGCACCCGGGATTACCACGCTCACGGCATCAAAGTCGAGTGCCCACCGAAGCGCCAACTGTGGAAGGGTCATTCCTTCCGGCAGCCACTCCTTGATCCGGTCTGCCAGTTCAACCCCCTTTTCAAACGGGAGTCCGGCAAACGTTTCGCCAACGTTAAAATAGTCTCCGTCCCGGTTGAAGTTCCGGTGGTCATTCTCCGGAAAGGTGGTCTCTTTGGTATACTTTCCCGCAAGCAGCCCGCTGGCAAGCGGAAGACGTACAATCAGGGATACATCCTGCTTTTTGGCCTGTTCAAAAAACCGGATCGGCTTTCTGCGGAAGATATTGAAGATAATCTGCAGTGACGAGACCCCTTCATACCCCAGACAGATCTCCGCCTCCTCCGCGCTCTCCACACTTACACCGTACTGCCGGATCTTCCCCTCCTGTTTCAGGGTATCAAGCCAGCCAAACACCTCTCCGGATCGATAGTATCGGGTCGGGATGGAGTGGAGCTGGGTGAGGTCGATCACATCTACACCGAGACGGCGGAGGGAGGCCTCTGTATGTTTGCGAAAAACGTCCAGGCTGAAATTCTTATCTCCCCCGGGATCAGGGTACTTGCCAAGTTTTGTGGCGATGAAGGGGCGTTCGCCGGACTGTTTCAGGTATCGCCCGATCAGCTCTTCGCTGCGGCCCGTGCCATAGATGTCCGCCGTGTCAAAAAAGTTGATTCCCGATTCGGTTGCAGTCTGAAGGATCTTCAGGGCGTGATCTTCATCAACATCCCCCCATTCGGTTCCGCCAAGCTGCCAGGTGCCAAGGCCCACTTCCGAGGTCTCTGCAGGGGTCGGGTTTCTGCGGGAGAAGATTCGTTTTTGCATGAATTCAGTATGGTTTCAGTGTTTCGGTTGACACGACACCAGGCCAGCACCTCTTCGGCGCAGATCTGAACATAGTATGGGTACTATCGGACGTTCTGATGTCTCGGGGCACTACTCTTCGTCCTGGTTGATATGAACCCGGATATTTACGGAGTCAATTTCATCATCATCTCCAAATTTGAGTTCCAGGACTTCTTCAACGCTTTCAGAATAGGTCTCGCCGTTGTGTTCAAACTCGAAAACAAATTCAACGATGGTCGCCCGTTCCGGCCTCTGAATATATCCCGTGAAGGAGCCGGTCTCATCGGTTGTCAAAGGTTGTCCCTGGGAGGCCGCCTCTGTCTGATTGGCGTTTCTGGCCAGGACATGGACAGAGGTATCTGTAATGGGAGTGCCCATCGGGCCGTCCAGAAATTGAGCATTGACTTCACCGGCTGCCAACTGGCCGGTCTGATCCGGCCCGAACTCGGTGTCCAGGCTGCAGCCGGAGAGAAGCAGCAGAATTAGTGCCATCAGTGTGACTGAGAGTATATTGAATCGATGTATCATAATGGGAGTTATTCAGTTACAGGAGCCGTTGAATCCGCCGGCTGGCGAATTGCCCGGCTTCGTCGCTTTTAAACCTAACGCGCAGCGGGAGTCGCTTCGTTCGGAACGGGAGTTTCAAACCCCGATTTTATAAAGTACTTCAACAGGGATTCAGATAACGATTCAGCAGCAGGTATCGTACAAAAAAATCGAGTACGAGGAGTCCGACAGACTCCTGGTGCCAGAATGCTAATGTTGTGTCAACCGTACTCTTCGACTTATCCCACATCGGATGGTTGACACAACACCGGGCTAATAAAGAAACTACGAAGTGAAGCGGTGTGGGACAACCGTTCTTGTAAATTTGTCTGAATTATGGTAATGTCGATCGGGGTATTCTGAAATCGTTTATGGATGGAAACTGAAGATTGAGGATTCGACAAGATGCATTTTATTTGGCCGGGTAATATGAAAGTATGCCAGGTAGCTGTCAGGATCGGAATGATATACCTTTTCGGATTTCTGCCGGTGGACAGATTGTACTCTCAGACATTTGACCCGGCTTTCACCTCAGGGCCAGAGGTCATCGAATATGCTGCTATAAAACTTGACCAGACTCTTCAGGAGTTGGCTTTTGATTCTAAAAAACATCCGGGACATACCGACCCTGATACGGGTAGATGGATCACCTTTAGCCATCATGATTGGACCAGCGGCTATTTTTCAGGGATGCTTTGGTATATGTATCAACTTACCGGCGAATCTAAATGGAGAGAATCAGCGAGAAAGTGGACAGAGGATCTGGAACCAATGGCACTGTACGCTGGTGATCATGACAATGGTGTCCGCATTCATTACAGTTTTGGAAATGGCTATAAATTGACAGGAGACAGAAAGTACAGGCAGATTGCTTTACTAGCTGCCGGCACTCTTTCTTCCAGGTACGATCCCGCCATAGGTGCAATAAAATCCTGGGAGCCCTGGAAAGAACTCAATGCAACGTACCCTGTTATCATTGACAATTTAATGAACCTGGAACTACTGTTTTGGGCTGCAAAAGAGGGTAAGAATCAGGAATTCCATGAGATTGCCCATGCACATGCGCGAACGACAATGCATCATCACCTGCGAGCGGATGGCAGCACCTATCATATTGTGGATTTTGGTGACAATGGAACTGTAAATCGAAAATTTACAGTTCAGGGCTATGGACCGGAATCCGTATGGTCCAGGGGACAGGCCTGGGCAATCTATGGATTTACCATGGCATACAGATATACCGGTGATCCAGAGCTGTTAGAGGCAGCAAATGCTGCGGCGACCTGGTATCTTGATCATCTGCCGGAGGATCATATTCCCTGGTATGACTTCCGGGATCCATCCATTCCATACACTACCAAAGATGCATCTTCAGCAGCGATAGCAGCGTCCGCCCTCATTGAACTCTATTCGTTCACAGACGAGAATCGATTCATTCGGGGGGCAGAAAACATTCTCAGGTCCCTTTTTGACACATCATATTCAAACATCGATTCTGCCGGCAGTTCGATGTTGATGCGTTCAACGCGGTACCGGGGGGATGCTGAAAGGGGGACTATTTATGCAGATTACTATTTTCTGGAAGCCGTTTTACGGCATCAGGTACTTGTTGGGGTACCTTTGCCTGATATTGAATTACAAACCAGCCTTTTTCTTGAACAGAATTATCCGAATCCATTCCAAACCAGAACCCGAATCAATTATTCTATTGAAACACCGGGGCATGTAGAACTTTTACTCTATGATACATCGGGAAAGCTTGTAAGTCCACTATTGAATCAATACAGAGATCCTGGATTCTATCAGTATGATCTTGCTTTACAATCACTGGCATCGGGAATCTATATCTATGTGCTAAAGGCTGATGGACATATGGAGGCGAGGAAGATGGTCGTGATTCGATGAATAAATAACCTGGGTATATAAGGCTCCGGTGTATCAGTTTTTTTGAAATACCCATGTAAAAGAGTCCAGAAGAAGATCGTTCAGATCATAATTTTCTGTTAATATTTTGTATGATCCTGGATGATTTCTTCTGAACTTTTCAAGTTCACTGAAGGAGAGCCGAAAATCAATTTCCAGAGGGATGAAATGTTCAGTCAGCCAGGCGCACGTTTTTTGGTACGATTTTGACGGTAATCGATTGTAACTATTTGAGTTATAAATAGTATCTAGTCTTTCTTTGTATTGCTCATTTCGTTCAACTCCAAGTTTCTCTATAATCTCCTCTTTGCTATGTAATAGATGAAACCAGGGCTGGTTTAATAAGGGATACTCTGGTTTATTGTGGAAGCCCTGAAACCCATACCAAAGAGGCCCGGCCTGGCAATAAAGAATCCCTCCGCTTTTCAATACTCTTGCCATTTCGGAAATAACTTTACCAGGGTCCCGGACATGCTCAAGAGTAGCAATACTGTACGTGATATCAAATGAATTGTCTTCAAGAGGAAGAGATTCTCCTTCCGATTCAATCAGATGAAAATTTCCGTTGAAATGTGATTCTTTAATTACTGGTGATGGATCCACACCGACAATCTCAAGAGCCCCTTTTCGGAACATATTTGGAATCTCTTTTCCCTTCCCTGTACCGATAATGAGAATTCGTTTATCTTTTAAGGTTGAGTAGATTTCAAGGTGTCTGAGTTGAAGTGATTGATAACTGCGTTTGAGATTTCCAGGCAGAATGCTATTTAACCATAATTGAACCTTCCAAATTTGCTTCTTATATGTAAGATGTTTCATTTTGAATTCAATAACTTGTCTATGAACCTTGATTGTTATTCTCTTCTGATTCACAATCGAAGGTAAGCAAACTTATAGGTCAGTGTTTGGAAAACCCCATTGGGCCGTTTTGAATATCAGCACATCCATGCGGATGTAAAGCATTTTAACAGATAATTTATTATCATTTAAGATAAATTATTACGATTAATGATAAATTATTATCTGTAAAATGAATTCTTTTCACTCCCCAAAAGAAGCATCCGATGACATTGCCAGGCGAGCAAAACAGTGCAGACTTCAGATGAATATCACTCAAAAAGAACTGGCCGAGCGGTCGGGGGTCAGCTATGGGAGCGTAAAACGATTTGAGCAGAAAGGGGAAGTTTCGCTTAAGAACTTACTTCACATAGCCGTGGTGCTGCGGTCACTGGAAGATTTTGAGCGAGTGTTTCAGGTCGAATCGTATCGCTCCATCGATGAAATGATAGAGCAAAAAAAATCTAATAAAAGAGAACGGGCCCGAGGCAATGATTCCTGATATTGATTCTTTAACGGTTTTAATAGATGGAAAACGGATTCACATGATCACCGCTTCGGGATTGCTGCACGCTTCACATCGATACCCATTCCACCACGGTATTGGGAGAAGGAACCCCTGATCATGAGACGATTCTGAAAGCAGGAGAAGAGGCCGGGCTGTCACAGTCTGCCTGCAAAACAATATTTGAAGAGGTGGAAGAAACTACATTGGAGTTGGTATCGCTACTTAGATTCGGTTAATTTGTGATTATTTGGACTACATCAGATGAACTTGTCATCCCAGTAATATATTAGATAGATAAGACTTTATAAAGTTCCTCGTTTCAATCAATTTCATGCAACAACACCCCCTCGTCTCCGTCATCATCCCGGTCCTCAACAACCCGGAAGGAATCCGTCGTTTGGTTCATGCTTTACAGGGCCATACCTGGCCTTCCGGCCGGATGGAGATTATCGTGGTCGACAACGGGTCGGAGGACGAAACCGCTGAGGTTGCCCGGCAGCTTCCGGTCCGATTGTTTATCGAAGATTCTGCAAAAACTCCATACAAAGCTCGGAATCGAGGTATTGCTGCTGCAAAAGGAGAAGTCATCGCCTTTACCGATGCAGACTGCATTCCGGATAAAATGTGGCTGGAGAACGGTGTGAACCTGTTGAAGGAGGAGCATGCAGAGCTCGTCGGGGGGTTGATCACTTTCGAATATTCAGACCCGGTGAAGGCTTCCGAGCGGTACGACTCTCTGGTGAATCTGGAGGTGAAGCAGAACGTGGCAGAGCGGGGAGCCGCAAAAACCAGCAATCTGATTGTAAAGAGCGAGCTGTTCGACATCATCGGCTACTTCAGGGACGACATCCGCTCCGGCGGAGATGTGGAGTGGACACGGCGGGCGGCGTACCGCGGGCGAAGAATCGTATTCGGAGAGAATGTGATCGTCCGGAAACGGGCGCGTACGCTCGGGCCGCTTCTGAAAAAGTTTGTCCGGGTCGGGCAGGGACAGCCGGCGCTCTGGCGGGGAGAAGGGTTGCAAACCCGGCAGATGGCGTGGCGGATTCTCTGGGATCTGCGCCCGGCCTCGCCGAAATTTATCCGGTCGCTCATAGCGTTCCGCGAGCAGAAAGATGTGGAGAACAGCATGATCTCCCTGATGGCTGTCGCCTGGCTGGGGCGGCTGGCGATGGGGTGGGGGCGGTTGAAGGGGCTTTTTCGGTGAGGATGTCTGACTCCTGTAGTTTGTTCCTTGCCGGGCAATCATTTACTTTTGAAAAAATCAACAGGTTGAAGATCCCGAGCCCTTGCAAAAACCATTCGTATCCGTTGTAATCCCTGTCCTGAATGCAGCCCGTTACCTGGAGGAGCTGCTGGTGGCGTTGCGGCTTCAGAGCTATCCGAAAGAGCGCTTTGAGGTGATCATCGTGGATAACGGGTCTGACGACGGTACGGCGGAAATACTGGAGGGGAGGGAAGGGATCACGCTTCTTCGCCAAACCGAATTGAAAACCCCCTACGCCTCCCGGAATATGGGAATTGAAGCGTCCAGAGGCGAAATCATCGCCCTTGCCGATGCCAATAAAATCCCGGACCCGGCGTGGCTGGAGGAGGGGGTTGAAGCGCTTATGGCGGGCGGGGCAGACCTGGCAGGCGGAGAGATACTTTTTGACATTCCGGATGGTGCCGGTATCGGAGAGATTACCGATGCGATCACCTTCAACAACAACCGGGATTATGTAACCCGGGAGGGGAGTTCCGCCGCAGGCAATCTCTTTTTCCGCCGCAAAGTGTGGGAGGCTACCGGCCCGTTCCCGGTGGACTATCGTTCCGGGATGGATATCTGGTGGAGCCGACGGGCTTTGGCGAAGGGATTCCGGATGATCTTTGCCGAAAAGGCGGTCGTGCGCTGCAAGCCGCGAAAAGGGTTCGGGGTGGTTCGCAAGTCCTTTCGGGTCGGCCTGGTTCACCCGATCACCTTGATGCAGAACGGAATGAGCAAGCCGGCCGTGTTCATGCACTCCCTGCTCACCTTTCTGCCGCCCCGTCCGTCCGAAATCCGGAACAAACTCAGAAACAACGGAATCCGGAACGGGTGGTTCAAGGTCGTTCATGTCTGGGGCATGGCCTGGCTTGTCAAGATCGGCATGGGATGCGGGCGTCTCCGGGGGTTTTGGAGTGGATAAACATTGACTGAACACTACTGATACGTACAACGTGAACTTCGAAGAGAATTACAGATTACAGAATAGAGTCCTGTCCGTTTTATCGGGAAAGATACCTGAATTTTATCTTACAGGAGGCTCCCAATGAAACAGAAGATCGGGTTTATCTACTACACCTTTTCTCCGGTAACGGGCGGGGCGGCTGTGCACGGCTGGAACCTGGCAAAAGAGCTGAACAGCCTTGGGTACCGCCTCTACAAGCTGAATGGAGGGCCGGACCCGTGGACCGAGAAAAAGCCGGAAAATCTCGCCGGGTTGATCTGGATCCTGCGGCACTGTGAGCTGATCTACGTCCGGATGGATTTCTTTTTCAACCTGCGGAACCTGATCGGGTTTCTATCCATCCTTCTTGGGAAGAAGACGGTCGTGGAATTGAATACGCCGTCGGACGAGCTGCACCTCTTTGGGCGAAGTCCGGCCTGGATTCGCTGGATTGACCGGATCTGGGGACTCTTTCTGCGAAGAGCGGACGCCGTTACGGTCGTAAGCGAACCGGTCGCCCGCTACTGCCGGGAGGCACTCAGCCTCGAGAGAGTACAGGTCATTGAAAACGGCGGAGAGATCTTTGATCCTGTGGCGCTCCATCCCGACCCGGCAGTCCGGGACGAGATGGAGAGTATCCGGAAGAAGTACAGAACCGTAGTGGTCTGGGCAGGTTCTTCCAACGCGATGCAGGATCTTGAGGCGATGGAGCAGATAGCCGAAGCCGCCTCCCCGGAAACAGCCATTGTCCTGCTGGTCCAGGAGGATCTGAACGGGAAAAAAGTTACCGCAGAGGGGGAAAATATCTTTATCTTCCGCAACATGGAGCGAGATACCGTGAAATACATCATCCGGGAATCGGAGATTGGAGTCGCCTTTTACCGAGAGTATCCGTGGTCCCGATGGGGCTTCTACAACAGCTCCCTGAAGGTGATGGAGTACCTGAACAACGGCCTGCTGGCCCTGGCCAACATCGAAGGGACAGAGGTGCAGCGAAACCACCCGAATTTCAGGCAGGTCTCCGGTGTGGAAGAGGCAGCGGCGATCATCCGATCCTTTCGGGGTACTGCAGTGGATTCGGCATCATCCGGAACAACGGAAGTTCAACCCGCCAGAACCTGGGCGGACGCTGCCTCGGAAACCTCTGAACTCATTCAATCGATCCTTACGCCGTGAACGGACTCAACAGCCAACAGACCGCCAGGGCAGTGATCTTTCTGCTCCCCTTTGTGCTCTATGAGGATCTGATCCTGGCGGGAGGAATGTTTGTCGCAGGGCTGCTGCTGATTCATTTCGAAAAGATTGGCCCCTCCCTGCTGAAACTGGAGTGGAGAGAGTATCTCTTTTTCCTCTATATGTTCCATATGCTCTTTGGTGAGAGGGACTTCGCCTACGTCGGTTTTGAACCCCTCTTTGTGACCGAGGGCGTGATCGCCATTCTTGCCGTTGCCTATCATAAAGAGCTTCTCCGGGTGCACAAGAACCTTCTGATCTACTATCTGCTGGTTGTGATCGGCCTCCTCTGGGCGGCCGTCTATCTTTACGACTTTCGCCTGGATGCTATCCGCGACTCTTTGATGTTGGTCTATGCGATCTGGGTGCCGATCGTCTATCACGTGTTCAACAAGAAACTGGGATATGACCTCTTCTTCAACCTTCTGAAACTCTTTATTGTCCTGAAAGCGGGGGCCTACCTCTATGAGACGGTCATGATCCTGCTTGGCCACCGGTCGATTGTCTTTGAAGGATTCCGCTTCGGGGTAGGGTACGCGATCCCCTCACTGGTGGTCATCAGCCTTTTTGTTCCGCTTCGGCATATCAGTATGAGGTACAAACTACTCTCCTTTGCGATGCTCCCGGCGGTCTTTACCATGTTCCACCGGTCGCTCTTTTTCGGCATCACATTGGCGGTGTTGCTCATCTTTCTCATGGGGAAGCTGCGGATCAGGAAGACCATCCTTACCTACGGCGTTACGACGCTGGTTGTGCTGTTCGGGTTCCTCTTCTACTACAACACCCAGGTGGATGTCGACCTGTTTCAAATCCTGGAACGGAAATCCTCCCTGGATGAAGGAAACATCAATTTCCGGTTCCTCTCCTGGGAGATTGTGATGGAGAAATTTCCGGACTATTTCCTGCTAGGGTATGGAGTCGGCCGGCCGGTGATGTTTGTACAGGCGAATCAATTTTTTGATACGGTGAACCTCTCCTACTTCGACATCCGGGATCTGGGAGGGAACGCCCAGCCGCACAACTCCTATCTGAATATCCTCGTCCGGTTCGGGATACTGATCTTTCCCCTCTTTCTTTACGCCCTGTGGAAACCGTTTGAACGGATCATCTTCTTCTGGAAACAGCGCAGGAGGGAAGAGAACAGATACTACCGCTTCCTGTTGCTCTCCGGCCTCTTTATACTGATGCTTGTTTTCGCCTTTTTTAACGTGGTCCTCGAATCGCCCCACCACTCGTTCCCGTTCTGGCTGGCAATCGGCATGATCCTGGCATATGGCAGGAATCGAAACCGTGTGCCGGATCGTGTCCGCATCCGAAAACCGGCCTCTTCGTGAAGATTCTTCAGGTTCATAATGCCTACCGGGAACGGGGGGGTGAGTGGGAGGTTTTTCACTCCGAGAGGGAGTTACTGGCCGATGGAGGGCACGAGGTCACCCCGTTTCTGAAAGATAACCGGGAGGCATTGTCGGGACTTCTTCCAAGGATTCGGCAGCCGTTTCGAACGCACTACTCCGTCCGGTCCAGGGAGGAGGTTCGCAAGGAGTTACGGCGATGCCAGGCCGGGCTGATGCATGTCCACAACTTTTTTCCACTCCTGACCCCCTCGATCTTTGACGCTGCCCTGGAGGAGAGAGTCCCGTCGGTGATGACGCTTCACAACTACCGCCTGATTCATCCAAACGGACAATTGATGCACGATGGGAAGATCGACGAGCGGAGCGTCCGGGGAAGCGCCTGGACGTGTGTGCCGGACGGTGTCTACCGCAATTCTATTTTGCAGACAGCCGTTGTGGCATACATGATCGAATACCACCGGAAAAAGGGGACGTGGAACCGTGTGCCGACACGTTTTATCGCCCTTACGGAGTTTGCCAAACGGAAGTTCGTAGAAGGGGGGCTTCCGGAAGAACGGATCCGGGTGAAACCGAACTTCATCCATGACCCTTTCGAAAAGGGCGGGGTGCTGGATGGGCAGCCGGTATCGCCGGAAGAGCGTATCACCAAAGCGGGCGAATACGGTGAAAGCCAGGTGCCGGACCCTGGCGGCCCGCATGACAGGGGCGGTGAGGAAACCGGCCGTCGGCAGGGCCGTTCGGCACAGGGGGGAGGATCACCCTATTTCCTCTATGCAGGGCGGATCAGCCGGGAAAAAGGGGTGGAGGACCTGATCCGCTGCTGGAACCGGTATCAGATCGACGCCGAACTCAGGATTCTCGGAGACGGGCCGGAGAGGAAGAAGCTGGAGGAGATGTCCGATCCCAACATGTCAATCCGGTGGCTGGGCCGGCAGGCGAGAGAAGAGGTGCTGCGTCAGATGCACGGAGCAACGGCACTCCTGTTTCCTTCCCGGTGGTATGAAGGATTCCCGCTCACCCTGGTGGAAGCCCTGTCGGTAGGCTGCCCGGCAATCGTTACCCGGATCGGGAGCCAGGCAGAGATCATCCGGCACGGAGAGGCCGGATTTCAGGTACAGCCGGGCAATATCGATGAGATCCGTACGGCTGCGCGATCCTTGTTGGAGCAGCCGGCGCTGAGGCGGGCCCTGTCGGAGACGGCACGGGAGGAGTATCTGGCGAAGTACACCCCGGAGATCAATCTGCGGCAGCTGGAGAGAATTTATGAGGAGGCGGTAGAATAGGTGAGAGGGGGCAGATTCAGCAGTTGCATTTTCTGCAATCTTACCGGACTTTTAGATTCGAAAATAGTTCAGGAAATAGTTAGTTAAAAAAAGGTTTCATGAGTGAAAAAAGAGCTTTAGTGTGTGGTGCTGGTGGCTTTATTGGCGGGCATCTGGTCAACCGGTTGAAAAAAGAGGGATATTGGGTCCGCGGAGTGGACCTCAAAGAGAATGAATACGGCAACAACGCATCCGATGAGTTTGTCCTGGGCGACCTGAGAGACCCGAAGGTCGTGCAAAACGTAGTCACAGAGGATCTGAACGAGATCTACCAGCTCGCCGCCGACATGGGCGGGGCCGGATTCGTCTTTACCGGAGAGAACGATGCAGACATCATGCACAACAGCGCACTCTGCAATCTGAATGTACTGGATGAAGCGAAAAAGAAAAAGGTTCCGAAGATCTTCTACTCCTCATCCGCCTGTATCTATCCGGAGTACAACCAGATGGATCCGCAAAACCCGAAGTGTTCCGAAGAGAGTGCCTATCCGGCCGAACCCGACAGCGAGTACGGGTGGGAGAAGCTCTTCAGTGAACGGCTCTATCTGAGCTATCAGCGCAATTTCGGGATCAACGTGAAGGTTGCCAGATTCCATAACATTTTTGGCCCGAATGGCACGTGGGATGGGGGCAGAGAGAAAGCGCCGGCTGCGATCTGCCGGAAAGTGGCCATGGCAGAAGAGGGTGGATCGGTCGAAGTGTGGGGAGACGGAACACAGACCCGCTCCTTTCTGATCATCGATGAGTGTGTGGAAGCAGTACGCCGCCTGATGGAGTCCGACTTCTCCGGCCCGGTCAACATCGGCTCCGAAGAGATGATCTCCATTCAGGATTTTACAAAGCTGGTGATCGAGATCTCCGGCAAAAACCTCTCGATCAAAAACATAGAAGGGCCGCTCGGCGTAGCCGGTCGAAATTCAGACAACAACCTGATCCGGGAAAAACTGGGATGGGCGCCCTCAAGACCCCTCCGTGAAGGAGTTGAAGAGACCTACCGATGGATACAGGAGCAGATCCAACGAGCAAAATAAACCGCCTACAACAAGATACCTGACCTCATTTCGGTTCAATAATTCGAAGAACTCTTCGAAATCCTGGCTATGCAGTATAAAATTCCAGAAAAACCGGGAAGCCTTACTCAGGCCGATCTGCATCATTACGGCCTTCAGGCTCCTGACCCCTGCCCCCTGACTCCTGTATTCCGTATTCTGTATTCTTGCTTTTCAACAAATCCCCCACGGCATACAAGATAAACATTGGCACAGCGACTGCATACCTTTTCCAGAGGCGGCGGGGTTCGATGAGGAGCCGGAAGAACCACTCCAGGCCGATTCGCTGCATCCACCCCGGAGCCTGCCGTATATTCCCAATATGAAAATCAAAGGCAGCGCCTACCGTAACCAGAAAATGGACATCCGTGTATTCGGCAAGCCGGGCCGCAAACATCTCCTGTTTCGGAGTGCTGATGCCGATCCAGACGAGATCTGCTTTAGAGGAATTAATATTTCGGGCAATTTCTTCATAGTCAAACTCATCCACGGCAGCAAACGGCGGGGTATAGATTCCGGAAATGTTGTGATTGCCAAAAGAATTCCGGCACGCTTGCCGCAGCTTCTCTGCCACGCCCTCACCGCCGCCACAGAGAAAATGGTTGACATCCCTTCCGGCAGATGCTTTCATCATATCTTTGAAAACATCGGGGCCGTAACACCTTCTCATTTCTCTGGCACCTTTGGCACGGCCGACCCAAACACATGGCATACCGTCTGGAAGATTCATATAAAACGTGTTGAGCAGATCATGGAAACCCCGGTTTCTCCGGGCATGGACCACCCCGTGAGCTCCCGATGCACTGACGCATCGGTTCAGCCTTGGCTCTGAACCGGAACAGATATCCTGAATGTGGACGATCGCATCCGGTATAGACCCGGCATAGAAAGGGATGCCGGCTATGGAGACTGTCGGTATTGAGCCTGTTGCCATGGTGATCTGTATAAGTCCACCCAATTATCCTGATACCAGAAATTGTGATGGAGAGTAAATGAGCATTGTTTTTGAAAGCCTGAACTGACAGGTGGAAAGTACGAAAGTGTACGAACCATTACAGGCACAAATAGTTGCCAGTTCGATATCGTGTGTACCATGAACCTGGGAGGCCGACAGACTTCCAGGCAAAATCGAACGGTTCGGGAACAAAATCCCCCGACGTCCGTTTAATCGATGTAATCTGCCTGCTGAAGATTGTATCTGACTGAAAAAGAGGCTACCTTACACAATTTGGAAAACCCCATTTATTTGATGTCTGACCAACTATCATCCATGGACATACACGCCGATCGAATGATCAGTGTACGAGAGAGGCTAATCTTCGAAGCCGATAAAAAGAGGAAGAAGGACCATTCGGAACCGCTCTACCTCGAATCTGCCTTTGAGAAACTGCATGTGCGCGAGTATCGCGGGAAACGCCTGTTCGATATAACGGCTGGAATCTTCGGGATGGTTGCATTTCTGTTGTTAACCCCGTTTATCGCACTTGGCATCAAGCTCTCTTCACGCGGACCCGTTTTTTTCAAACAGACCCGAACCGGAAAAAACGGAATTCCGTTTACCTGCTACAAATTTCGAACCATGTACAATGTTGGCAGAGACGAAGGCAGTGTAGATGAACCTGATATTACGACCAAGGGAGATCCCAGAGTCTTTTCATTCGGCAAATTTCTGCGCTTTTTGAATCTGGATGAGCTGCCTCAAATTCTCAACGTTTTCAAAGGAGACATGAGTCTGGTCGGTCCTAGGCCCTACCCGGTTGACGAGTGTGCCTGGTGGAACTCCAGTTTTGACGACTTTTTCTACCGGTATGCCGTTCGTCCGGGAATTACCGGGTTTGCACAGGTGAGAGGATACAGGGGCGGAACACTCAATGAAGAGCATATGCGCAAACGAACGGATTATGACCTGATCTACGTTCAGAAGAATTCACTGCTATTTGACGTCAAAACAATCGCGCAGACGGTTACCCAGATGGTAAACCTTCAGACTAACGGCCACTGATCTTCTGCAGGCACGTCGTCACTACAGCCTGATGTATTGTTGATATCGTTGATTCTGGCCGGCTGAAGTGAACCCGTCTTGATGATCTCGTTCTTTTCACTCCAGAAGTCTGATTCTAAAGAATTTGGATGATAGTCAAATTGAGCTTTTCATTTGTAAATAAGCAAAAAAGAGGCTAAACTTTTGCCTTAAAGGAACTGCGCTCATTGAGTTGTCACACATGGACCCAGATGCAGGTGCCCAATTGACGGTAAGGGAACGTTTAGAAATAGAGGCTAAAAGACATCAGAATGGGACCTCCCATCTGATCAAAAATGGCACCAATGGTGTTCATAATGGGAAAAATGGCACAAGCAACGGCCGCCATATTCCCAATCTGCAGGTACGTGAATACAAGGGAAAACGGCTGCTGGACCTTACAGTCGGTATCTTCGGAATGGCGGTTTTTCTGGTTCTCACCCCGTTCATAGCACTTGCTATCAAACTCTCATCCAAAGGGCCGGTCTTCTTTAAACAGAAACGGACCGGCAAGAACGGAGTCGTCTTTACCTGCTACAAATTCCGGACGATGAAAGAGGGCGCCAAGCTGGAGAGCCCGGAGGGGGCGCCTGATATTACGCTGAAAGGGGACAACCGTATTTTCACATTCGGCAAGTTCCTTCGTTATCTCAATCTGGACGAACTTCCGCAAATCATCAATGTTTTCAAAGGGGATATGAGCCTGGTCGGCCCGCGCCCCTATCCGGTCGACGAATGTGCCTACTGGAACTCTATGTTTGACGACTTTTACTACCGCTACTCCGTAAAACCGGGAATTACCGGATATGCCCAGGTCAAAGGGTTCCGCGGCGGTACGCTGGACAAGGAGTCGATCCGGAAGCGGACCAATTTCGATCTCATCTATGTGCAGAAGAACTCCCTGCTTCTGGATATCAAGACCATTGCTCTCACCGTCACCCAGATGGTGAACCTGGAGACCAACGGACATTGATTCCCCTGTTATAGTTTGTTGAGAGTTTGGCTCTGATCGGAATTTCTACCCTATGTCGTCCACTGTGCAGCTCTCCCTGGAAAGAATCCAAAGGTCTATATGGATTTGAGGCAAATGAATGGAGCCGAACCTGAATGGATTTTTTCCCGGGAGAGCTGCACACCGGACTGCTTCGTTCTGACCCCTGACTCCTTGATCAGCCAATCCTTACGGGGAATCAAAGTGAGTTTTTTGTTACATTAAGGCCTGTGAAACGAATAGAATCCATATTGTCCGCCTATGCGGAAGAGCACCCGGAGATCGCAGCGATCTACCTGTTTGGGTCTCAGGCCAGTGGGCGAGCGCATCCGGAAAGTGATGTGGATGTAGCAATTCTCTATTCAGGGATCGTGAACCCGGATTTCCATCAAACTTTGGAGGTTCAGGATGAACTCATTTCCCTGCTGCGTCAGGAGGTCGATATTGTCATCCTTAATTCTGCAGATCCGGTGATACGGATGCAAGTCTTGAGAAAAGGAGAGAAGGTGTTCGAACGGGACCGTAAGGCTGTAAACCGGCTATTCGTCCGAACGATGAATGAGTATGACGACCTGAAACGGGTTCGGGCCATTATCGAGAAAAACATACTGAAAGGTGGCATCTATGGTTGATCGGGATGTGGTATTTGCCAAGATCAGTTCTGTAAAGCGCTGTCTGAAGAGAATCCGTGACGTGACCCAATTGGATCCGGATTCACTCGATGATCTGGATACACAGGAGATTATGATACTGAATCTTCAGCGCGCGGTACAGTCAACCATAGACCTGGCGGCACATATTGTTTCGGATGAGGGGCTTGGGATGCCGAAGGAGCTTCGTGAGAATTTTGAATTACTTTCTCAACAAAAGATCATTCCGGATACCTTGTCGCAGAATCTGCGTAAAATGGTCGGGTTCCGGAACATCGCGGTGCATGAGTATGAAACCATTGATGTCGAGATCCTGAAATCGATCCTGAAAAAAGACCTGAAAGATCTCGAAACATTCTATACAACGATTGTACGCTATTATAATCTTACAAAAGAATAACAAGAGAACAGGTGTTGATTCAAGTGCTTATCTTTGTTAAGCTATGAAGCTGTAGCAGAACCGACGAATATAGAATACGGAATACGGTATGAAACCCAACCACCCCCTCATTACCCACCTCAAAAAGCGAATCCTGGTCCTGGACGGAGCGATGGGGACCATGATCCAGGGATATGACCTGGCGGAGGAGGATTTCCGGGGGGAGCAGTTTCGGGATGTTTCTGACGATTTGAAGGGAAACAACGACCTTCTCTCTATTACACAGCCCGATATCATCCGGGAGATTCACTCGCAGTTTCTGGAGGCGGGTGCCGACATTATCGAGACCAATACGTTCAACTCCAACCCGATCTCCCAGGAGGATTACAACCTCCAGGAGAAGACGTATGACCTGAACGTCGCGGCGGCAAACGTGGCCAGAGAGGCGGCGGATGCCTGGACGAAAAAGGATCCGGAAAAGCCGCGGTTTGTGGCAGGGGCGATGGGCCCGACAAACAAGACCCTCTCACTTTCGCCGGATGTAGAGGACCCTGGATACAGAGCAGTCACGTTCGATCAGGTTGTTGAGAACTATACCGAACAGCTTCGCGGCCTCGTGGACGGCGGTGTGGATGCCCTGCTGGTAGAGACGGTGTTCGATACCCTGAACTGCAAGGCGGCGATTTTTGCCATTCACCAATATGCAAGGAAAACAGGAGTTCATCTCCCCATCATGATCTCAGGTACGATTGTCGACCAGAGCGGGCGTACCCTCTCTGGCCAGACGACCGAAGCGTTCTGGATTTCGGTGCAGCATGCCAATCCTCTGTTGAGCGTCGGCCTGAACTGTGCTCTAGGGTCCAAACAGATGCGCCCTTATATCAAGGAGCTTTCAGACAAGGCGACCTGCTTTACAAGCCTCTACCCGAATGCCGGCCTGCCGGACGAGATGGGCCACTACAACGAGACTCCAGACTACATGGCGGAACAGTTTGCCGGGTACGCCTCGGATGGGTTGGTGAACATTGTGGGCGGCTGTTGCGGGACCACACCGGACCATATCCGCGCGATCGCCGAAGAGGCCTCCCGGCACAAGCCGCGAACACAGCCGGAGCCGGAACCGTTTCTGCAGCTCAGCGGCCTGGAGCCGCTGGTGATCCGGCCGGAGACGAACTTTGTGAATGTGGGTGAACGAACCAATGTAACCGGATCGAAGAAGTTCAAACGCCTCATCAAGAACGAAGAGTACGAAGAAGCCCTCTCCGTTGCGCAGGAGCAGGTGGAAGGGGGGGCGCAAATCGTCGATGTGAACATGGACGAAGGGCTCCTCGAATCCGAGAAAGTGATGAAGGACTTTATCAACCTGATGGCCGCCGAGCCGGAGATCTCGAGGGTTCCGGTCATGGTCGACTCCTCCAAATGGAGCGTTCTGCAGGAAGGGCTGAAATGTACACAGGGGAAAAGTATTGTCAACTCGATCAGCCTCAAGGAGGGGGAAGAGGCGTTTAAAGAGCAGGCGCGTACCATCATGGATTATGGGGCCGCCGTCGTGGTGATGGCCTTTGACGAACAGGGACAGGCGGATAATCTGGAACGCCGGAAAGAGATCTGCAAGCGAGCCTACGATATCCTGGTGAACGACGTCGGCTTCCCGTCACAGGATATTATCATGGATCCGAACATCCTGACGGTAGCGACCGGAATCGAGGAGCACAACAACTATGCGGTCGACTTTCTGGAGGCGACCCGCTGGATCAAGGAGAACCTGCCGTTGGCCAAGGTAAGCGGCGGGCTCAGCAACATCTCCTTCTCCTTTCGGGGCAACAATGTGGTCCGGGAAGCGATGCATGCTGCCTTCCTCTACCATGCGATCCAGGCCGGGCTCGATATGGCGATCGTGAACGCGAGCCAGCTCGAAGTCTACGAAGAGATCGAACCGGAACTGAAGGAGCTGGTAGAAGATGTATTGCTAAACCGCAGGGAAGACGCGACCGAGAGGCTGCTCGACTACTCGGAGAAGGTGAAGGACCAGAAAACCTCCGGCCCCAAGGCAAAAGATGATGCGTGGCGGAAAGAATCCGTCGAGGAACGGATCAAACATGCGCTTGTAAAAGGGATTGTTGAGCATATTGAAGAGGATGTCGAGGAGGCCCGGCAGCAGTACGACCGGCCGATCGAAGTGATCGAAGGGCCGATGATGGCCGGGATGAATGTGGTTGGCGACCTCTTCGGGGCTGGCAAGATGTTCCTGCCTCAGGTGGTGAAGAGTGCCCGTGTGATGAAGAAGGGAGTCGCCATTTTGATTCCGTTTATTGAAGCGGAAAAAGAGAAGAACAAAAGCAGCGAACCGAAAGCGAAGATTCTGCTGGCAACTGTCAAAGGAGATGTCCATGATATCGGCAAGAACATCGTGGCGGTTGTACTGCGCTGCAATAACTACGATGTGGTCGATCTCGGTGTGATGACCCCTGCCGACAAGATCCTGGAGGCGGCGCGGGAGCACAATGTGGATATTATCGGGCTGAGCGGCCTGATTACCCCATCCCTGGACGAGATGGTGAACGTAGCCAACGAGATGAAACGGGAAGCGTTTACCAAGCCGCTGTTGATCGGCGGGGCTACTACGTCCCGGATGCACACCGCGGTCAAGATCGCCCCGGCGTACGACCACCCGGTGGTTCATGTACTGGACGCTTCGCGGAGTGTGACAGTGGTGAACCGCCTCGTCTCCAAAACCCTGAAAGAGGGGTTTGTCGAAGAGATCAGCAAGGAGTATGAAGACCTCCGGGATCAATACGCAAAACGGGGGCAAAAGAAGAACTACCTCTCGATCGAAGATGCCCGTATCAACCGGACAAAAATCGACTGGGAGGGGTATGAACCGCCCAAGCCGAAAAAAACCGGGATTACAGAACTGCAGAATGTGGATCTCTCTGAGCTGCGAAGCTACATCGACTGGACCCCCTTCTTCCTCTCCTGGGAGATGAAAGGACGCTATCCCGACATCCTGGAGGACGAAGTAGCCGGGAAGGAGGCTACCAAACTGTTTAACGATGCCAATGAACTGCTCGACCGGATCGTGGAAGAGAAACTGCTCACGGCAAAAGGGGTGGCGGGGCTCTTCCCGGCGAACGCGGTGGGGGACGACATTGAGGTCTACACCGATGAGTCGAGAGATAAGGTATTGACAACCCTGCACACCTTGCGGCAGCAGACCGAGAAGCGGCGGGGGCAGCCCAACAAGGCGCTCTCCGACTTTGTGGGACCAAAGAATACAGGTATTGCCGACTACATCGGCGGGTTTGCGGTCACATCAGGCCACGGGACCACCGACCTGGTACGACGGTTTGAAGAGGATAATGACGACTACAACGCCATTCTGACAAAAGCGGTCTCCGATCGCCTCGCCGAAGCGTTTGCCGAGATGCTCCATGCAAAGGTTCGCCGGGAACTCTGGGGCTATGGCGCGAATGAAAACCTGGATAACGAAGCGCTGATCCGGGAGAAGTATGATGGAATCCGGCCGGCATCCGGGTATCCCGCACAACCCGACCATACAGAGAAGTGGGTCATCTTCGACCTGCTCGACGCCGAGAAACGGACCGGTATTACCCTTACCGAGCATCTGGCGATGAACCCCGCCTCCTCGGTAAGCGGCCTCTACTTTGCCCACCCGGAAGCCAAATACTTCAACCTCGGCTTTATCCGTGAAGACCAGGTGGAAGACTACGCCCGCCGCAAGGGGATGAGCGTCAGGGAGATTGAACAGTGGTTAGGCCCGAATCTGGGGTATGATAACCGGTGAGGTGGCGGACTATCTCACCGCAGTAAGGGAAGAACTTTTGTAGTAGAGCATATCATAAGCAAGATCCTGGCCGTTGGGCCAGGCAATAGAACCGTCTGCCACCCGCACCTTCCGGAAATAGTCCGGATCTTTCAGCTCTTCGAAAACACCGGTAAACCAGGGTTTCAGATCCAGAATACGCTCTTCCCCGTTTTCAAAGCGCAGGTAAACCGTGCTGTGGCCCTGTGCCTTAACATCCACCACGAAAGGGCGTTTCGGTTTTGATATGATTCTATCCATCACGGTCTATTTTAAAGGTTTAATTTTTTGTACTGGCTCTCCGGACAGAGCCAGACGCCAGTTGTCAATCAGTTCATTTCGATGGATTTCAATCCACGCCTGAACCAATTTCAATTGCTTGGAAGGAAATGTTCCAGCTAACAAATTTCCTGTTTTGATGTCAACAGATGCTTCATCACCACCATATTGAATATGAATGTGTGGTTTATGATGATAATCCGTGTCAAACCAAAACATCATAACCTTTATGCCATAAAATACGGAAATTACAGGCATTATCGTATAATCAAAATCTCTCTTGTTCTAACAGGTATGATCAGATTTCGATTGATTCCTTACAAATACAATTTGTTAATAGTAAGGAAGCTGGCCGTCAATCCCGCGAAGCAGCCGCTGCAGCAGAAGACCCGGAGAGTGATGAGGCCCGTGTGATGCGTGAACTGGAGGCTGAATTGAGAGAGTTTACCGACGAATGGAGCTAAGACGAGGAGATCTGATTTTTTTCGTTAAAAAACATACCGCACCGAGAGCTGAATCTGCAGGTTGAACGAATCGTCCAGCTCGCGGGTATCCCAGTCGATCCCATCATAAATTCCGTAGTCGAACCGGCCGTAGTTAAAGAGCTGGGTCCAGGTCACCTTGCCGGTCAAATACCAGGGGCCGGGGCCGTAGACAAACCGGGAGCCGATATCAAGATTTACCCGGTGGCGCCATTTGTCACCATGAAAGCGGGGGCCGCGTGGCTGGTTGTATTCAAAGTGAAAGTGGTCGTTGTCTACCCAGCGCTGAACAACAAGGCCGACGGTCGTATCCCCCTTGTAAAGATCCAGGGCGCCATAGATGCTGTTGGATCCCGGCCCGATGGCTGCACCCAGTACCTGTCCCCGGTTGGTGTGTCCCTGCCGGATCTGGCTGTGGGAGTAGTAATAGGTTTGATTTCGCAGTTCGTCCAGCCGGGACGGTGTCAACTGGGTAAATTCAAAATGAAACTTCAGGAAGTCAAACTCCGGCATCCAGTTCCAGTCCGGTGGAAAAATCAGGTTTTGGAAACCGAAAGACCAGCCGCTGTTGTGGTTGGGCTGCATCAGAAAATCGCGCCAGTTCCAGCTATGGTCTTCCCGGAAGAACTCTCCGAAAATTTCAAGATGATGCTCCGGCATGACCCACCGGGCGTACAGTGACGCCAGCTGGTTGCGCTCTTTCCGGACGCTGTCCTCTCCTCGTTTTTCCACCAGCCGGTTTTTCTGAAATGGATCAAAGATGACAAAGAGATCTTTCCAGCGCATCCCCTCCTCCTCTTCATAGAAGTGGTAGGCCCGGGTGAGGCCGAGATGGAGGCCGGGAACAAACTCCGGAGAGAAAGAGATGTTGGCCGCGTTCATGAGCCGGCGCCGGTCATAGGGTTCCCCCAGGTCAAAATAGTCCGAGTCTTGCGGGGAGCCGATCATCCAGCGAAATTCCAGCTCACCCAGGATCGGGAGCTGCAGAGGGCTCCGCGTCCCGATAAAGGTATGGGTCATCCCGGGGGCATTGTTACTCATCATGAGCGGATAGAGATTTGAACCGCCCCACCAGAGAGGCTCGCTGCTGATTCCCATCTCAAACCAGTCATAGTGAAACCGTATGGAGGAGTGGCCGATATCGGCCGTCGTAAAAGCATGTTCCCCGAACCGGAACGGCCGGTCGATCCGGCCGTGAATTGCTTCTGCACCATAGATGACCTCGCCATCGGACGTTCTCGGAATAAACCGGGGAAGGATGAATGCATTGTTCTGCTGCCAGGAGACCTGGGGGCGAAAACTGACGGTCAGATAATCCGATGTGAGATAGAAGCCTCCCAGCAGCTCTGTATTGAACCCCTTCCCGTACCAGGCCGCCCCGTTATTCTCTCCATAGGGTACCCTGGAGTTGGTCGTCATCCGGAACTGAGGTTCGTAAATTCCGAACCGTACCGGGTATTCCGACTCCGGGAGGAAAAACTCCTCTTCGGTAGAGCCGATGCGTCGGTTCCACCAGCCGGGCCGCCCCGCAACGGGATCCATATAGGCATCATACACATGGTTCCAGACCGGCCGGTTCGTAAATGCCGAAACATTCAGAGAGTCATTCAAAAGCTGCTGAAGCCGGATCTGTTCTTCCCGCAGATCTCCGACAGGGATGGTTTGCGTGGAGGCGGTAACAGGGATTAGGGCAAGGATTGTGAGGAGGAACAGTAGCCAAACAGCGAACGATGAATCCAGCCTTCTGACTGCTGACTCCTGACTTCTATATTCTTCCCCGATCCACCCCCGGACACCCAACCGGGAAAGACGTTGATCCGGCAAAAATCCTAACCAACGCTCAAAATACATACCGCACCCCCAGTTGAATCTGTATGTTCGTTACATCATGAAACTCCAGGTTATCCCAGTCCCATCCGGCCGTTTCCCCATAGTCGAACCGCCCGTAATTATACGCCTTCGACCAGACCAGTTTCCCCTGCACGTAGAACGGGCCGGGGCCCCAAAGGAAGTTGGAACCGATATTCAGATTCACCCGGTGATTCCACTTGTCTCCCTGGCCCCAGGGGCGGTCGTCGTTTTCCAGGTTCCAGCGGTAGTGGAAGTGGTCGTTTTCAACCAGCCGCTGGATGAATACTCCCACTTTGAAATCATCCTTGTACCCATCAACAGCCAGATAGACGCTGTTGGATCCAGGGCCGATTGCGGCGCCCAGTACCTCCCCCCGGTTGGTCTGTCCCTGGCGGACCCGGCTGTGCGTATAGAAGTAGGTTTGCCACCGGATTTCATCCAGACGGTTGGTGCCAAGGCTGGTTACTTCCGTATTCACCTTGATGAATTCCGGCCAGGAGGTAAAAAACAGCTTTTGAAATCCGATGGACCAGCCACTGTTATGGTGGGGCTGCATCAGAAAGTCCCGGAAGTCGTAGTTGCGGTCTTCCCGGAAAAATTCGCCGTAGATTTCAGCATGAGCTTTCGGAAAGAGCCAGCGGGCATAGACCGTGACGGATTGATCCAGGGAACTGGTGTTTTCCGGCGTCGATGTTGTGTTTTTGGCTGTAAACACATTTGTGAAATCACTGAAGGACACGCCATTTGGCACATGTTCCATGAAAGCCCTGGTAAAGCCGAGAGTGAGAAAGGGGATCAGGTCAGGGCTGAACGAGACATTAACCGCATTCAGAAATCTCGGCTGCCGGAAATCATCCGGCCCGTCGTACCATTTCGAATCCTGAGGCCAGCCCCCGATAAACCGAAACTCGAACGAACCTATATAGGGGACAGCAACCGGTTCCCGTGTTCCGAGAAAAAAATGGGGAACACCGGCGGCATTGTTACTCAACATCAGTGGATAGCGCACAGCACCGCCCCACCACAAAGGTTCGGAGGAGACGCCAGCCTCAATCTGTTTGTAGTGAAGACGGATTGAGGATTGTCCCGCATCGGTTGTCCAGAACGGCTCTGGCCCAAACCGGTAGGGAAGATCTACGCGGGCACCCATTCCTTCCGGCAGATAGCGAATATTCCCTTCACTATCCCTCATCAGAAACCGGGGGTCTTCAAATTCCCGGTTTTGCTGATAGACAAATTGGGGGCGCAGGGTTATGGTAATATAGTCCGACGTAAGGTAGATACCCCCTGCCATCTCAGATGTCGTCCCCCTTCCGTACCAGGCGGCAGCGTTGTTTTCACCATAGGGAAGCTGTGAGTTAAACGTGCTCCGGAAAACCGGTTCATAAAATCCGGCCCGTATTGAGTAACCCAAGTCCGGGTTCCCGATCTCCTCTTCCGCTATCTCCAGCTTGCGATTCCACCAGCCACTCTGGCCGGAGACCGGATTCATGTAGGCGTCATAGATGTGGCTCCAGACGGGCCTGTTTGTGAAGGAAGATACCCGGAGGGAGTCATTCATCAGTTGCTGGATCCGGATCTGTTCCTCCCTCAGGTCGCCGACCGGTATACTCTGGGCGTCCAGACGCCAGGGAAACAGCAGTGGCGTGAATAAGAAAAAAAGGAAAACAGGGTGGTTGCGAAGCATGTCTGAAAGTACGAAAAGAGAGAAACATAAGGAAAAGGTGGAGTGTAAACCAGAAGGCAAAGTGTGTCCTGTTGTCGTATGCTTGACACGATGTTTTGCCGGAACGGTTTCATCCGTTTTTATCGGAGTAGGTAGCCTGTAAACCCCCGATTTTTCCTTGAATAAAGAGCTAAAAAACCCGTATTATGCAAAGTCAGTATGAACTATTTGTGAACCGATAACCGAAGAAGAAAATTAATGAGTGACGAGAAAACACTCCCTGAAAATTCCGGGATGAAATCGCCTGACGAGAATCCAGAACAAAAGATTGGTGGGGAAACATTTGAGATTGACTTACTGGAACAGGTAAGATGGCTTTGGTCAGAACGGAAAACAATACTGGTCGTCACGGCTATCTTTACTGCGTTCGGTTTGTTTCACTACTTCTTTGGCCCGGTCGATTATGAATCTGAAACAATCCTGATTCAGGAAACTGAAGGAGGAGGGGGAGACCTGGCGGGAAATACATTGTTGCGAACCCTTGCCGGCGGGAGTCTCGGAATCGGAAGCGCCGTCTCCGCTACAGCACGTGGATATGCGCCCCCGCCGCTCTTTCTCTATCCAAATATTGTAAATAGTACCGGTTTCCAGCAGGAGCTGATCCACAGGCCGGTCGAATTTGTTACCCTGGATGAAGAGCTTACCCTGTTCGAATATTTCACCGAATATCATGAACCACCGTTCAGAGAGCAGGTCTACTCTTTTATCAGGGACTATACGATCCGCCTTCCTTTTACAATTATCAGAGGAGTGAGGAATCTCTTCCGTGCCGTTGCCGATTCCGATGAGGGCGGTGAGGCTGATGATATCGATGAGGTGATTGAGGAGGTGGAAGATGACCGCCTGCTCAACATTTCCAGTTCCGAGATGAGCGTAATCAACAATATCCGGACCAGGATCACGCTGCAGATTGGAGCCGGATTGACCACGATCCGAATGCGGATCCCGGACCCCAAAGCAGCCGCTCTGGTCAACGCGATCCTGGTCGACAGGATCCACGAGTATATGACCAACTACCGGATCGAAAAAGCCCAGGAGAATCTGGAGTTCATCAGAGGACAGTATGAAGAGGCGAGAGAGCGGTATGAGGAGGCACGAATGGAACTGGCCGAGTATCAGGACAGTAACCGAAACGTTCAATCCAGTGTTGTCCAGACCGTACAGGCGGATTTACAGGACCGTCGAAACCTCGCTTTCAACATCTACAGCTCCATGTCGGAACAGGTAGAACAGGCAAGGTTGACGCTGCAGCAGCAAACACCGCTCTTTACCACTCTGGAGAAACCCAATATTCCAAGTTCACCCTATACCGGAGCTTCGAACCTTCTGCTGGTTTTCTCCATTGTTTTAGGATTTTTTGTCGGGATCGGCTGGGTCTATGGGAGAAATTTCTATTACTCATACAAAGCCCGAAATTAGCCATATCCAGCTAACCAAAATCCTTTTGACAGGGCTGCAACACGATTCCCGGATTCAGGTACTTTTCAAAATGGCTGAAATAGTACATTATGATTGATTCCCTTAGAAAAATTTACAAGCTCTTCCCCCGAAAAGACCACCTGAAGCTTCTGGTACTTTTCGCGATGATGCTTATCGCTTCTCTACTTGAAGTGTTGGGAATCGGAATCATACCCGCATTTGTCATTGCAGTTGCAGACCCGGATACTCTTCTTGAGATGCAATACATCGGGGAGTGGCTGGAGAGTGCGGGCATTACGACCGCCGAGTCACTGGTCGTATACGGAGCGATCCTGTTGATCGTGATCTATATCGTTAAAAATTGCTACCTGGCATTTTTCTTTTATGTGAAACATAAATTCGTTGCCAACCGCGGAGTGTATCTTCAGAACAGGATGTTCAAAGCGTACATGACCGCACCCTATTCCTTTTTCCTGAACCGCAACTCTGCTCAGCTTCTCAGAAATGTCACCAGTGAAGTAAATAAAATCATCAGCGGCACCATCATGCCGTTTCTTGAGATTTCCCTGAAGCTTTCAATGTTCGTTTTTATTATCGGTACACTCCTCTTTTTTGAACCGTTTATTACGGTCGTGACGGCCTTTTTAATGGGCGGAGGCGGGTATATATTTCTGCGATATACACAGAAAAAGACGACACAGGCAGGCAAAGACGACCGGGAAGCCCGCGGAGAGCTGAACAAAGTCGTCCTGCAGGGGCTGGGCGGTTTTAAGGATGCGAGGGTCCTGAACCGTGAGAAAATGTTTCTCAAGGAGTACAGTCAGAATGCCGAAATCAGTAAAAAAGCATCCGTATTTCGCTCTGTCGTAAACAGCCTCCCGAAACCGATTATCGAGACACTGATGGTGATTGGTATTCTGGCAATTACCTTGATTATGGTCTGGGAGGAGAGGGAATTAACGTCCATCATCTCCACCCTGGTGCTATTCGGTGTGGCAGCAGTCAAACTGATGCCAATTTTTAATACAGTCATAGCACAAATAACTACCATTCGGTACAGTGCATATTCGGTGTATGCAATCCATGATGATCTGGAGATATTGGAGAACCGGTTCCAGGAGTTTAGAGAGGAGGTCTTGCAGGATGCGGAAAAGATGGAATTGCACTCAACCATAAAGCTGAATTCTATTACCTACCGATACCCGGAGTCGGACGAACAGTCGGTCAGGGATATCTCTCTGGAGATTAAGAGAGGTTCGGCTGTCGCGTTTGTCGGGCCTTCCGGCGCGGGAAAGACGACACTTGTGGATATCATCCTGGGGCTGCTGAAACCGGAAAGCGGAACCATCCGGATTGACGGCCGGAACATATATGATGACATCCGCGGGTGGATGCGAAATATCGGCTATATCCCACAATCGATCTACTTGCTGGACGATACGGTTCGCCGGAACATAGCGTTTGGGATACCCGATGAGGACGTAGACCCGGACAAGTTACAGGCGGCCATCCAGGCTGCGCAGCTGGAGGAGCTGGTAGAGCGTTTACCGAGAGGGGAATATACCAAAGTGGGCGAGCGGGGTGTTCGGCTATCCGGAGGACAGCGGCAGCGGATAGGAATTGCAAGAGCACTCTACAACAATCCCCAGGTATTGATCATGGATGAAGCTACATCCGCCCTGGACAATATTACAGAGAAATTTGTCATCGAAGCGATCGAGAGGTTGCGTGGCGACCGGACCATTATCATGATCGCTCACCGGCTGACAACCGTTCGGAATTGTGACTGCATCTTTATGCTGGATGAAGGAAAGATGATTGGCCAGGGAACATATGATGAATTGCTGGAACAGAATCCGGAGTTCCGTAAGATGAGTTTAATTGAGGAGTGATGGTTTTCCCTGTTACAGTTGTCGCCGAATGTTTGGCAAACCGTACACCGCTTGAATCTGATAACGTACTAAACCCGAAGGCACGATGAACGCAGATCAGGACCGGCCCGAAACTGCATGGCGGGCGTTTTACGTCAAGCCCCGTCATGAAAAAAAAGTGGCGAACCGGCTTGAAGAGGATGGAATTGAGGTCTTCTGCCCGCTGGTAACCCGTAAAGTACAGTGGAGCGACCGGATCAAGAAAGTCGAAAAACCGCTGATCAACGGGTACGTATTTGCCAATGTGACGGAGAAAGAGCGCCGGGCCGCAGTGGAAGATCCCGGTATTTTTCGGACCGTATTCTGGAAAGGGAAGCCGGCCCTGATTCGGGACGAGGAGATTGAAATCATGCGGCAGCTTCTGAACCATTCAGAAAAAGTAGCCGTCGGGAAATATCAACCGGGGGATCGGGTTCGTGTATCGGAAGGAGGGTATTCCCTCGGTATTGTGGGAATGGAAGGCATTGTGGCTGAAGTACACGGACGAACCGTATCCCTTCAGCTCGAAAGCCTGCAGATTCAGTTATCCATTACCGTTCCCCAGTATATGCTGGAAAAGTTGAATCAGAACGGCCGACAAGATGAATAACACGAAGGCGCGAACTCTTGCGGCTGTTCAGGAGAAGCTGACCGGCTTTCTGGTACCCACCTTTCTTTACTTTACCAAGAAAGAATGGGAAGAGAGAGAAGAGGCCCTTCTGAAGAGGATCAGTTCGACCTTTGAGGGTTCACGGCTTGCTGTCCGGTCATCCGCCTCGGATGAGGACGGGCGGGACTCCTCGAAAGCCGGAGAGTATGAGTCGGTATTAAAGGTCCCTTCCGGAGAAGAAAGAGCAGTCAAACAGGCCGTTGACAAGGTATTTCAAAGTTACCACCGCAACGGAAATCCAGTCGATTCCGATGAAGTGATTGTTCAGGAGATGCTGGAAGAGACCAGCATGAGCGGCGTGATCTTCACCTATGACCTGAACTCCGGGGCGCCCTACTACGTCATCAACTATGATGATGTTTCCGGAAAAACCGATACCGTGACGTCCGGAGACGGGCAACACGCGAATCGCACACTCTATATTCACCGCGGAGCGATCCGGTCGATCCGGTCAGACCGCTTCCGTGCGTTGATTGATGCAGTCCGGGAGTTGGAAGAGGTGATGGAGAGTGAGTTTCTGGACATTGAATTTGCCATGGGGCGCGATCTGGTCCCTTATCTTTTGCAGGCCCGGTCCATCACAACCCGGCCAAACTGGAACCGTGCCGTTGCACGGCGTTTAGATGCAGCCCAGG
>JBBDRW010000030.1:0-10950 GCA_040905265.1 Balneolaceae bacterium
AACCGACAGGACTTTTGGTTTAGAAGTCCCTGCCAGTTTAAGTCTGTCTTCAACGCATGGTAGTTTACCTGCGGGTAAATATATGGCCACTACTGTATTTGTAAGAGGGGATGGGCAGATTAGTGGGGCAGGGATAGCGGCTGTGATAGATCTTCCTTCGGGAGGGGGCGTAGCAGCCGCTGTTTCTTCATCTGATGACCCTACTATAGTTTATGTGGATTTATACCTGTCTACCCCAAATGGGACAGAGATGTATAAAGCCAACCGGGCTGTGGTAGGCAGTTCTGAAATAGTGTACAGAGGGGATATCCATAATCTTCAAGTGCCTCTCCGGACTCAGTTCAGACGGGCCCCATATGCTTTCTCTGAAATAGAGCATTCTTCTTCAAGGCTGCTCTTTGGCGTTGGTAATATGCTCGTATACACAGAACCTTTTAATTACGAGCTTATCGACACACGGAGTAACTTTATACCATTTACATCCAACGTAGTAATGATAGCATCAGTGGATTCGGGAGTATTTGTAGGAACTACAGAGGATTTGTGGTTTTTATCAGGTTCAGATATTAAAGAGGCTTCCGCGACACTGGTTGACTCTCATGGCATTGTGCCTCATACTAAGGCCTATGCCCGTGGAAATGTTATTTCTCGTGGCGAAATAAAGGAGAATTTACCGTTTTGGGTGTCTAAAAACAATAACATCTGTTTGGGACTACCAGACGGGTCTGTTGATAATATAACAGAGAAAAAAGCTATCATACCGGAGGGTTTAACAGGTGCTGCCTTATTCCGGCAAAAAAACGGGCAAAACCACTATATAGCTGTAGTTAATTCATAATTTATAGAGGAGATTTAGATATGGCAATAAGATTATCAACAGGCGCTAGAAACGCCATGCTGGATGCAACCGGCCTTGCGGCTGGGTTGGAAGTAGCACAGATCAATATATACACAGGCTCTCAACCGACGGACGCAGATACTGCGGCTTCAGGGACACTCTTGGCCTCTATCACTGTAGATGGTGGGGCAACTGGTGTTACGTTCGATGCCGCAGCTTCAGGGGTTTTGTCTAAAGCGGCCGCTGAAACGTGGCAGGGAACTGCCGCAGCTTCCGGAACCGCAGGATGGTTTAGGTTGTTTCTTAAGACAGATTCACCGTCAGGAGCTTCTACTACTCTGGTACGTGTAGATGGATCCGTTGCTGTGAGTGGCGGAGATCTGAACATAAGTAATACGAGCATAACATCAGGCGCTGTCCAGACTATCACTGAGTTTGATATCACTATGCCAGCGAGTTAAGGAGAATAGCTTATGGCTAACAATCCTAAATTTTCTACTGGTTTTAGAGACGCGCTGATTAATAATGACCTCGCTGAGATGTTTGAAGGCGGAGAGCTCCATATATACTCAGGCACTCAGCCAACGGACGCCGACGCAGACGAGGGCGCGGGTACTCTACTTGCTGTAATAGCACTTCCTGCGGATGAGGCTTTTGAGAATACCCCTACGGATGGTATTCTGGAAAAAGCCGGTACGTGGGAAGAGACTTCTGCTCCAGTGACAGGGACCGCTGCTTGGTTTAGATTATATGATAGTGCAGTAACTACTGGAGCAAGCGTAACCGCCGTTAGATTAGATGGCACGGTAGGGACTGCTACTTCAGATCTTATAATAGACTCAACAAGTATTACGTCCGGTGATAGTGTAGTTGTAGATACTTTCAGTATAACGCTGGCCGCGTAGAGGAGATAGCCCATGGCTGCATTAACTGCAAACGGCGGAGTAATCTTGTCTGTGCAGGTAGACGCGGGTTCCGCTTCTACCTTGCCAAGACATGCCGACGGTAACGTTGATTTGGCCTTAACGGTTTCAGGGACCGCTGAGAGTTTTGTAGTTTTTACTGCTGATGCTACTCTACCTTCTTTAACCGCTGTTGGTAGTCTTTTTAACTACCCGCCTGCCACATTAGACGCAACATTACCAGTGCTCACGGCCACCGGTACTATGGTCGCTGGTGAGTCTGGTAGATTAAACAAGAGTCTTCCAAAGTTAACAGCCTACGGAATCATGAATCCGGGGGCGCGGGTAACTTTACCAAGGCTTACTTTATCCGGGGATGTGGTATCAGGGTCTATAAGCACTCTGTCCAGAAGTCTCCCAAGTCTGGCGTTATCCGGAGCGTTTGATAATGCAGCTACTGCAACTCTGGACAGGAATATACCGAGGTTAACATCTGCTGGTTATATTGCGGCCGGGACAGTATCTACATCAGATAGAACTTTAGCCAATATACGTATAAGTGCCACATTAGCCGCTGGTGGACTGGGAACGGCCAGTCTAACCTTACCGTTCCTGACTACTTCGTTTGAGCAGACATCAGAGGGTATTGCCGAAGCCGGCCTCACATTACCGAGACTATATGTCACGGCCTTCATGGACAACGGTACAACCCTGTCTACCACAGTATGGTCACTGAACACAGAGACCTTTGATGTATCTAACTATGTGAATTATGGTTTTATAGGGTTTTGTAAGATAGGGAGTAATTACTACGGCGTAAAAACTGATGGTATATACCTTCTTGAAGGCAGTACGGACGCTGGGTCTAATATAGTGGCCGTGTTCCTGTCCGGGGACGATGACTTTGGTACAGAGCACAACAAGCGTATGGATAAGGCTTATGTAGGGTATGAGGCCGACGGGGATATAGTATTAACGGCCAACGGTAAAGAATACCCACTCCAGAGAGAAATAGCTACTTCTGGCATAAAAAATAGTCGCGTTTCGCTTGCAAAAGGTATAAAATCAAGGTATTGGAATCTGGGTATTAAGAATGTAGAGGGGTCAGATTTCCATATAAATGAATTAGGCATCTTGCCGCGAGTTTTGGAGCGTAAAACATAATGGCTACACCTGAAGAACTTATAGACCAAGCAGCGGTAAGAGTAGATGCCTATGCGGACGAAGCCGCGACGTTTATAACAGCGCTGAAAGAGTTTGTTGCCAACACACAGTTTAATGTTCCTGTGAAAGGTGGCAAATCTTTCCTTTTTTCCAACGCGGCGACTACTCTACACGACGAGATACTGACAGGCAGACCTGTCGTACCGTCTTTAGATTATGAGGCCCCTACGGACCCCGGCGAAGCTCCTTCTGATTTCGATGTAAGGGAAGCTGAAGATATAGTCATTCCTAATTTTGCAGAGACCCCTCCGGAAATAGATATACCCCAGAGGCCGTCTTTGGATATACCGTCTGAGCCTACAGCGCCTTCTATCAAGAGCATAACTGTTCCGGATTCTCCTGATGTAGAGCTACCGACTTTACCAAACCTTATAGATATAGAGTTTCCTGATGCTCCGACTTTACAGCTGCCTCGATTTGAACAGACATTCCCGGTGGAACCCGAGCTTACGTTGTCACAGACGGAGTTCAGCTATAGTGAGCCGGAGTACAGTAACGACGTGCTGGATGGTGTTGAAGCAGTTCTGTTGTCGGATATAAATAACGGTGAGTTTGGCATAACGCCGGATGATGAAGAAGCCCTGTACGACAGACAGAAAGACCGCGAAATAAAACTATATTTGCAGAGAGAGGGTGAGATACTTGATGCTTTTTCTGCGAAAGGACATCTACTGCCCACCGGTACTGTGGTTAATTTGCTTGAGAGCAATAAACAAGATACCATGGCCAAAATATCTGACGTGAATCGCGAGGTCAGTGTTAACAGGGCAGAATTGCTCCGTAGAGGTAGAGAGTTTGCCATACAGCAGGGCCTGTCCTTAAACGAACTCCTGTTGAGAGATTTTGGGTTCAAACAGGAACGGGCCCTGCAAGCCCAACGCTTTACTGCTGAGTTTGCCATACAGGTGCTCGATGCCAAGATACGGAGATACAACGCTCGTATACAGGCATACGCTGCTTATACGAGTGCTTACTCAGAGCAGCTTCGAGCTGAGTTGGCCAGAGTAGAGATATTCCGCGCCGAGATAGATGCAGCCAGAGCCAAGCAGGAAGCCAATACACAGCAGATTCAGATATACACTGCGCAGATAGAAGCGGCTAATAGTATTATACAGCTTTACGAAGCGCAGATGAGAGCAGCTAATCTGGAAGCAGAGATTGAGCGTAATAAGATAGAGATATTCAGGTCGGAGATACAGGCGTTTCTTGGTAAGGTACAGGCTAGAAGTGCGCAGGTTGATCTATACAACACGGCTATTCGTGGAGAGCTTGCGAAGTCCGAGATATATCAGTCTCAGGTCTCAGCCTATGATTCTCAAGTACGGGCTGCGGCAACACGCTCTGAAGTACAGAACCGTAACGTAGAAACAGATATAAGGAAAGCAGAGCTTGAGTTCCGCACATACGCTGCTAAAGTAGAGAAGTACAGAGCTGATGCTGAGACAGAGCTTGGTAGGTTGAATACACTTATCAGCCAAGCACAGATTGACACAGATTTGTTCAAGTCGGTATTGAGCGGGTTGGAAGCCGTGCTGAGTGCCGATAACCAGTTGAAAGACTTGTTCGTGCGCACTGTTCAGGAAGACACCAAGCTCGACCAAGAAGCAACTAGATTGCAGATACAGCAGGTAATAGAGGAAGCCAAGGTTAAACTCGCCGCTACAGAAACTGGTACACAAGTGTTCAACCAGCTGGTAGCTTCTGCTCAAGACACACTAAATGTACTCGCCAGCGTGGAGGAATAAGATATGGCTACAAGGAAGAAGAAAACTAGCAAAAAGAAAAGCACTACAAGGGCTTTTTCAGAAAGAGCTCGTTCTACAGCACAGGATGTATCTAATAGAGCCCGTGTGGCAGGTAGTCGTGTAGCAGGCGAGGTTAGTCGAAGAGCTCCTGAAGTACGCCGGCAAGCAGCGGAAACAGCCAGAGATGTATCTAACAGGGCCCGTGCGACGGGGACTCGTGCTACGGGAGCTATGAGAGATGCCTATAACCGTACAGCGGATACTGTGCGCGAGAGAGGTCCAGAAGTTCAGCGGCGTGTAACAGATACTGCACGAGACGTGTCTGATAAGGCTCGTGCGGCAGGTAACAGAGTGGCAGATGAAGTTCGGCAAAGAGGCCCCGGTTTACGGGACAGAGCAGCGTCTACTGCTGGTAGAGTACGTGATGCCGCAGGACGTGGCTATGAAAGTGTCCGTGGTGCCGCAGGACGTGGTTATGATAATGTACGCGGTAGATTCGGGCGTAAACCCGGCCCAGCGGGTCCGGAGAATGTACGCGGTTCCGCTGAAACCGGAGCCAGAGGGGATCGCATGGGCGCGGAGCAGAGGACTGGCCGGTCTCGTTTCCGTAGCACACCGGGGTTTGGCGGCGGAAGCGGCGGAAGCGGCGGTGGTAACAAGCAGTTTGGTAATGCATACAGGGGTGTGAGGAATGTTGCAGGTCAAGTTGCAGGTCGTGTCATAGCACCTGTAGCAGGTATAGGAGGTGCTATTTATAGTGCAGCTAACCCTGAAAGAACAATGGAACGAGGTGTAGGAGATACTGGAAGAGGACGTTTTACCACAGGTACGCTTAGGACTATAGGCGATGCGATGACAGGCGGCTCGGCACAGAAAGCAGGAGAATTCCTTGCAGACTCAGCCTCCCGCATACGAGAGGCCGGGCAGCTCCAAGGGAACGAACCGGTTGTAAGAGACGCCGATGGTAATTTTGTTGTAAAAGGAGCCAGAGGTTTGTTAGAAGAAGCTGCAGGAGCTAACATGAATGGTCCACAGTCCGGTACTCTGCGTACACCGAGCGATGCCAGAGCACCGGCCGCTACAGCGGACGCTTCTATTGTAGGACAGTATGGTGCGAACCCCCGGACTCTACCAAAAAACACTGGTTTTGTCAGGGGTCCTCGTTTGGGTACACAACCAGTGTCCGGAACGCCGGAAGAGGCGCGTCAATCTACTACAGTTCGCGACGCTGAGCGGCTTAGGAATGAGGGAGTTCAGCTCAGCGGAGACGGGTTGTATTCTTCTATGTCCCAGATTGGCTTGAACCAAGGCCGTATACGTCAACGTAATATTAACAGGAACAGAGAAGATAGGCTTGGTCAAGAAAACGTAGAGAATCAAATAGCCTCATTTAAAGCGCAGACTGATGCGCTCAATGCAGCAACCGGTGCGCAGAACGCCACCAGAGAAGACTTCGAAGCTGGTAGGTTGCTCAGTCAGGATTTGAGTGATCCAGATCCGGGTATACAAGGTAGAGCAGCGCGTACTGCATTACAAGAAGTGGTTACTAACGGGTTTAGTTCTCCCCGAGGTACTGTTGCACTTTCATATATAATCAACGAGATTGACAAAGGTAGTCAAATTGGAATTTATGATCGTATAAGAGCTGCTTTAGGCCGTGATACGTCTTTGAGTAACGACCCAACGGCACTTTTCACCGCTGCAGGACTTGCGTTAGACAAAAACGGCGATGTTACATTAGACGGACATTTCATATCTGATTTAGAAGATGTTGATCCTGTAGTTGGCTCATTCTTACGTAATGATTTAAACACAGTTAAAGGCAAAACTGTAAGGGACCCACGTGGCTAAATTTAATCCTGTCCCTACTGGACAGGTAGAGGACACACCAACAAGAGGGCCTTCTAACGTCCAGCTGCAGCCTGAGCAAAGGCGTAGAAGCAGTGATTTTAGCAGGGCCATCGACTCAGGCATTCGGTCCGTGCGCTCGTTGGGCCACGGTGCCCTCGCCGCCGGTGGAGCAATCGTCGGCGCTGATGAGTTTGCCGAAGAACGTCTAGACAGGTCTCAAGAAGAAGCCCAAGCCGCAGCAAGACTGGCTCTTCGTATAACTGATATAAGAGAGGTAAAATCCCTCGAAGATATAGCTGACTATATGCAGGGGGTTGTTGGCACACAGCTACCCATTATGTCCACGCTGGCCCTCGGGGGCCCCGCCGCGCTGACCGCCCGTGCGCTTGTTGCGAGACAGATATCTAAACGTGCCGCGTTCACTGGTGGTGTAGCCGGGGCTGGGACGGCCATAGAGACCGGTGCTATTTTCCCTGAGGTTGTAGAGGAAGCAGAGACTTCTGGCAATGAGCAGTCTTTGAGAGAATCAGCGGTACAGTCTTTGGGCTTCGGTACTGCCGCCGGTAGTCTGGAAGCCCTTCCTGTTATAAGACTCTTTGACCGTATGGGCATTGGCGGTGCAGCGCGTAACAGTATACGTAAGTCCTTGGGCCGAAATATAGCAGAAGGTGCCATAGAACAGTCTGCGCTTGAGGCCGGCACAGAAGCCGCACAGACTGTGATAGAACGCTCCGCCCGTAAATTTGTTAATGAAAATTTCGAGATATTTGACGAAGAGGGACGCGGAGAACTGCTTAATGCAGCAGCAGCTGGTGGTTTGATTGGCGGACTGTTCGGTGGTGGTGCCGGGGGTATAGGAAACCTCACCCAGCGCCTGTCTCCGGTGGATGAAGAGATAGCAGATATAGAAGGTGAGGATCAGATGAATGTAGCCCGGACGAGGGCCATACTGAATAACCTCAAGGATATACCGGAGATACAAGACGAGCTGGCGGACTTAGAAACCGCAGGTGTGGATAATCCAGACGTACAGCGGCAGGTCGGTATACTCGGTGCTGCGCATTCGCGTGGGCCGCGCAGCAAGAGAGAGACACCGTTAATCATCCGTGCGGCCGCGCAGGATGACATATCCGACGCAGAGATCGATGCCATAAGAGAGATCGCTGTAGGTGAGCGGGATATGGACGCACCGGTGCGGGAAGCCTTAGGTGAGATGTTCGGTCCTGATAATGTAGACTCTGTATTGGAAAGGGTGTTCTCTAACGAAACTGGCCGCAGTGCAGATGAACTGGATGAGTTTATCAGTTTACGAAATCAAGGGTCTATCCGTGAGTCTATATTAGGTGACGATAACCCTTTATCAACAGAAGCGCTTCTGCCCGATGTAAACCGTGGTTCATCTACGTTGAACGAAGACGATCTCTTTGATGGCGGTACGTTTGAAGAAGTAGCGTCTGATACCGTAGTCTCTGAAAGTGATTTGAGCGACCCGTCTCTTATAGAAGGGTCTGATATATCAGGTATAGTAGAGGATCAAGATGGCACTCAGAGACAACGTAATAGAGCCATAGTCCGTCCTGCCTCTGGTAAGAAAATCCCCGGTGTATTCAGGGCGACTAAGGATAATAGAGAATTGGATGTATTCTCCTTTAATCTGGTTAACCGTATGCTGGTTAAAGACGGCATATTACCATCCCAAGCTTCAACTCGGCAAATAGCCAAAGCGTGGGTGTCCGGTGTTGCGTCGCTTGTTGCAGATCATGGTTTTGCCCCAAAAGGTGGTAAGATTTTTGGGCAATTAAAAGCTACAGATAAAATATTTAATGATGACAGAACAGGACGTTCGGTCACTTTAAAGGAAGCCCTTACTGAATTAAGAAGACCTGCTAAGTCCCCTATTATTTCTTCAGAAATAAATACTTTGCTTGGCAGAGTGATGGACTCTGGTGCGTTTAAGATGGCAGAACGGCTCTCCAAAAGAGTTAATAATAAGAAGGTTTCTGAAGGCGAACGCCGACGCGCCCGACAACTGAGCGAAGGGGCCAGAGAGCAGGTTATGCGCCTCTTATCTATACCTGACCAAAACACAGGCGAGAGTATAAGGGATGTAATTAGGCAAGAATTTAGCGGGAGAATACCTCCGGAAGTGGTGGATAGTATAGACAACCCCCTGCTTCGTGAGATATTTGAAGAGCAGATGCAGGACTTTATTATACGTGGGCAGGAGTCTGGCGAAGGACCGCTGTCCGGGTTTGACACCTTGTCGGATAAATTCACCGGCGCTGACCTTACTCCTAAAGAAGCTGCCAAAACATTAGAAGCCCTGCTGCAGGATGAGATTGAAAACAGATTTGTTCCTACCAGAGGAGGTTTTAATGTTCCAGAGGAAGCAGCAGCCGAACTAAACACACGCGATTTGGAACGTAGGAGAGTAGAAACCCGGCAAAGGACAGAAGCTCAGGAAGAAGTGTTGCTTAGAAATATACCTACCAACGATGGCGGGTATTCACAGACAGCTTGGGAAGAATATACAGAGGCGCTTAAGCGTTTTAGTGAGAAAGAATATGCTCAAGAAGTAGCTTCGAGGGGTAAAGGCATAGAAAAAGCCGCCAATATGCGCATCAACCGGCTGCGCGAGGGCAACAAAAAAGCGCGGCAGATTATAGAGCAGGCTATGGCCGACCTGAAGCGTTCCGAGGATATAGTGTCCTTCTATGGCGCGGAACATATAAAGGGCCGCCCATACATCTTTAAGAAAGATCTTGATTCAGTAAAAGAGATGCATAAGAAGGAGGAAGCGCTCCTTAAGGAATGGGCAGAGCTTGTCGGTATAGAAGTACCAGCGCTGGTTGATCCGCAGAGTATTCTGGATGATTCTGCCATGCATGATACCTTCAGCTACATGAGCGAGGGCGGTTCGTATGGTTTCGTGGTCGACCAAGGCTCAACCGGACTGACTACGGACTTCAGGAAAGGTCCGGGGGCTATTGCTATAAACCCAGCTCTGACAGACCAAGCCCTGCGTATAGAGGTTCTGGCCCATGAGCTCGGACACCTGATCTTAGGTCAGCAGTTTGCGAACGCGAAAGAGACCGGTGCTTTGGACGCTATGTATAAAGAATGGCTCCAATGGAGAGCTGAGCAGAAAGGCCGTCCTGCAAAAGACGTATATGGATCTAAGGCTACTTTTAATTTCATGCAGGCCCTTATAGCAAAGAGTCAGGCTAATCCCGCGTTCGTACATCCTATCGAAACCCTGACCCCGGAGTCCAGAGAGTATCTTCTGGATTTCCAAGAGTGGTTCGCGGATAACACGGCTCGGTGGTTTACTTCAAACGCTAAGCCTCAATCTATTGTTGAGAAATTCTTCAGTGATCTTGCCAGTATGCTCAAGAAACTCTTCGCAAAGATAAAAGGCGATGGGTATTACCCAGCCAAATCGGTTGAAAATTTGCTGGATTCCCTTGTATACAGAGACATGAACTACATGGCCAGTAAACAGAACGCTGTGTCTATAGCCCGAATGAACGAGCTTATTGAGCAGGATACAGGGATAGGTTTTGGTGTAACAGCCGAAGATATGGTAACTGGTGTCCGGTTCTCGCAGAATCCTTACAGCAGAGAATCTAATGATATGGTCAGGGACTTTTTCAAGGCACATAAGAAAATGACGAAGGAAGAAAAGAAGGCCCTGTCCAGAGCTTTCGCTTCCAGACACGTCCGCCGGCAACTGTCCCGTGCCCTTAGAAGCTTCCCAGACGAAAGAGCGCAGATATTCAGTAGACCAGACTACATGCTGGCCGTCGGTTTTCAGGTGTGGAAAGCTGATTTATTGGACTTAGGCCCAACTGCTACGGGTATATTTACCAAGGCCCATACATGGTTCTATGATATGGTCGGAGAGGTACAGACACACGAAGCAGCCGAGGAGATATTCCAAGCTGTAGATAGTGCTACTATAGGCATGGGCGAGTCCGCCATATATAAAGTTGCAAAGAGTGAACTTATGAAGCGTGGGTATGAGCTGCTCGGTAGGGTATATGACCGCATACGGCCGTTCACTCAGGCTATATTAAACACCGCAGACGGGGTTATGCATGCCACGGAGAATCCGTTTATTATAGAGATAGCCAACCGTATTAGTGCCAGAACAAGTGACGGAGTCGGTGTCCCAGAGAGTATGCACTCGGCTAGAACTAGGTTTATCGGAGAGTATATAAATAGGTGGCATAATATACTTAATCAGATCCCTGATGCGGACACCCGTGCGCGTGTGATAGAACTGCTGCAGAATAACGACTTGTACAAAAAAGAAAAGTCAAATAATAAGGGTGATATAGCGGTCCAGGTCAAAAAGCACGTAGGCAGCGAGGGCCACAACGATAGTGCC
>JBBDRW010000031.1:0-10811 GCA_040905265.1 Balneolaceae bacterium
AAGTTCCGATGTCTCCAACAATGCACGGAACCATTCTGTCTGACCCAGCGGTCCCGGTTTGGAATAGAGCGGGGCGACCAGAAGCAGTGCATCGGTGCCAAGCTCGTTACAGGTACGGACCCAGCTCTTCTGTGCCTCCAGATTAAATCCGCCGACACCTGCCATGACAGGTACCTTCAGGTCGAGGCCGGTTACAAATGTGACGATCTCCAATCTCTCGCTATCCTCCAGTGCCAGCCCCTCTCCGGTGCTCCCGATCAGGAGAATCCCGTTACCGGCCTTCTCCTGACGATAAACCAGCCTTTCCAGATCTTCATAATCCACACTGCCATCCTCCTTCATCGGGGTGATCAGTGCTGTCCAAAGTGTTGTCGATTTCATACGTTCTCCTGAAAAGCCTGATCTACAATTGACTCGAATGAGTAGAGCCCCGGCATCAGATCCTGATGTGTTTGGAGATATCGGGCAGCCCAGATGGCTCCCTCTGCAAATACTGCCCTCTCATGCGCTTCGTGTTTCAGATGGATCGATTCAAACTCCGTCTTCACATGCAGGGAATGAATCCCTTTCACATCTCCCTCTCTTGCAGAAGAGATGGCCGCCTCCTCTCTTCCCAGCCACTTCTTCCAGGAGATTGCCGTTCCGCTCGGGGCATCTTTCTTATGAATATGGTGAACCTCATGGATATGAAACTCCGGGTCCTGAAGAACCCTGGAACCCTGGCCGATCACATTCAGACATCGTCTGACAAGGCTCATCCCAAGGCTGAAATTAGAGGCGAGAATCCACCGGGTGCCTGCTACCTTGATACGTTCGCCAAGATCCTCCGGCCAGTTGTATCCGGTGGTTCCCCATACGGCAGGAACCCCTGAATTGAGAACCATATCGATAATCTCTCCTGCACTCTCACCCGGCACAAAAATAATAACAGCATCGGACTCTTTCAGTTTTTCCCGGACCGGCGGCCTGTCTTCGTCAAAAGCGTAAAGCAACTGGCTACCCAGTAACTTTACCACCTCACCTCCGGTTTTTCCCGTTCCAATTACAGAAATTTTCATACGCTGACGCTTATAAATGTATCGTGTAGTTTTTGAACCACCTGCTCTGCATCCTCTTCACGTACCAGAAAACAGAGGTTATGGGAACTTGCTCCGTGACAGATCATCCGGATATTTACATCGTGAAGTGCCCCGAAAATCGGTCCGCTGATGCCGGCCGTCGCATCCAGTTTGTTCCCTACCAGTGCAATCAGTGACAGATCTTTTTCAATCGTCACATCGGCAATCTTCTGGAGCTCGTCCAAAAGTTCCGGAGAGAGGGAACGCCGGTTTTTCCCCTGCACATTGGTATCGAGTGTCAGGGAGACACTCACCTCACTGGTCGTAACGAGATCCACACTTACTTTGAAATCTGCCAGGATCTGAAACAATTTTGCCAAAAATCCGTGCCGATGCAACATCTCCAGGCTATGTACCGTGACAAGAGTCTGGTTGCGGCGTAAAGAGATGGCCCGGATTACCGGGTACTCCCGTGTCTCTTTAACAATCCAGGTACCGGGTTGTTCTGGCTGGATACTGGAACCGACATAAACTCTTATATTCTTGCGAATCGCCGGTTTGAGGGTTGCCGGATGGAGTACTTTCGCACCGAAAACAGAAAGTTCCGCCGCTTCGCTGAACGTGACCTCGGTGATAGGCCGTGCATCGGGAACCATCCGTGGATCCGTGGTATAGACAGCGGTAACATCGGTCCAGATCTCCAGTACATCCGCATCAATCGATTCTGCAATCAGAGCGGCTGAATAGTCACTCCCACCCCTGCCAAGAGTCGTGGTTCTTCCGGAAACGGTCGAACCAATAAATCCCTGAGTGACATATCGTTTGTCCCTCAAACCCGGGATCAGTTTCTCTTCCGAACGTCTGCGAAGCTCTTTCAGGTCCGGTTCCGCCTGCCCGAACTGATCGTCTGTAATCATCACCTCCCTGGCGTCAAAGAACTCAGCTTCAAGCCCCTCTTCACGGAGTACTTCTGTAAAGATGGTTGATGAAAGCCGTTCACCAGTCGAAAGTATCTGATCGGCGATATCGAGGCTCCTCTCCCCGGCAGATTCCGATAGTGAAGTCAGCTCCTTCAACAGGGCATCGACCGCCGGGCAAACCGAGTCAGGCTTCCTGAGCTGGCCGACAATCCCTTCATGTTTCTCCCGAATCTGTTTTAGAAGCTCTTCCCGGGTATACGGGTCTCCGGACTGAATCAACTCTGTCAGAAGGTTGGTGGTGCCGGACGTGGCACTCACTACAATGACCCTCTTGTCACGATCTGAAGCGATGATGGAGGCACAGCGGCGCATTGCAACAACGTCAGCCATACTTGTACCCCCAAATTTTGCTACCTTAATCACACCTGAAACTTGTTAATGATTAATCGGAACCTTTGATATAGAAAATTCCTTTTGCTATTTCATCGGCACCTGATAAATTTTGAGCCTCAAAGATACAAATTCAACTGCCTGATACAGAATCATTTTCCATCATTTCATAAAGTTTTTCACCCAAACAGCCGCGCAGCTACGGCTATGCGCCGGTTTTTCGCATTGCCAGCCAGAAAAATCTATTCGACAACCTCCACATCGCATGGTTGACAAGACACTCGAAGCCTGGCCTGAAACCGGCTGACAAGGTTTCCATGAAACGGCCAAAATGATAAACGAAAAAATTGGATGAATGGACATCCAATACAATTTTCCCAATTTAGGTTGTTAATATTCACACTAATTTTTCGTAAGTTAACAAGCTGTACAGCTGGCGATTTTATTTTCGCCTGTAACCGGGATGGATGTTGGCCGGAACCGGCTTCCGGACAATTCATGTACGTACTGATCGTTGAAAAGTACACACATTGAGGTTTGTCCGAGTGTCGCGTCAACCATGCGATATCAGCCTCCCAATGTACAAACAAGTCTTTGATATCCGTCTACAGACGGGCCTGGTGAAGGATGGTTTTCATAGGCTTCTGCAAAGTCAAACGTATAATAAAGTGAAGCAGGTGACTGAATATGCCAAGTGGAAAAAAACGAAAGCGTTCAAAAATTGCCAAGCACAAGCGTAAGAAGCGTTTGCGTAAAAACAGACACAAGAAGAAAAAGTAGCAGATCCACCATTTTCCAAGCCCCCGGCAATACTCTTGTCCGGGGGTTTTTTTTGTCCTGAAGCAACAGAATGAGGCTTTGAAAAAATCCTATTCAGGCTTGATATGAACGTCGATCGCTTTTAGAATCTTGTCAACCGCTTCTGCCGGGCTCAACTCATCGGTATTTAACTGAAGATCCGGTTGCACAGGTGCCTCAAACGTTGCATCATATCCGGTCAGCCCCCTGATCTCCCCTTTTTTGGCTTTCGCATAGAGTCCTTTCGGGTCTCTGGTTTGCGCGGTTTCCGGATCACATGTAACCTCTATCTCTACAAACCGCCCTTCCGGCATCAGTTTTCGTACCCTGTCGCGGTCTTCACGAAACGGTGAGACAAATGTGCAGATCACGATATTACCATGTTCAAAGAAGAGGCGAGCCACTTCTCCAACTCTACGAATATTTTCACTCCGGTCCTGGTCGGAAAATCCGAGATCTCCGCAAAGGCCGTGACGTATCTGATCTCCATCCAGTAAGATCGTTTGACGCCCCTCTCCCCATAGTTTCTGTTCCAGCTCTTTGGCAATCGTACTCTTGCCTGCACCAGAAATTCCTGTCATCCATAGAACCAGGGCTTTTTGTGCAAATCGCTCTTCCCTGATCTCCCTGTTGATATTCCAGGGCTCCCATACAACATCCGGGGAGGCCGGTCTTCCTTTGAACTCTCCGTCCCGGTCGTCCAATACCTCCTCTGCGGTTTCTGCCGGGTCATCTCCCGAAAGAGTACTCCCTGCGCGGATCATTCCGGCAGCTACCGTAACATTGGAATCCGGATCAATCAGAATAAAGCTCCCTGTTTTCTGGTTGAGTGAATAGGGATCGTAGAAGATCGGTTGAGAAGTTTTCAGTTTTATCCGTCCGATCTCGTTCAACTCCAGGCTGTCTGCGGACTCCCGGCTGATCGTATCAACATTCATCCTGTAAACCAGCTTCTCTACATAAGCCTGAGTAGTTCGGGTCGTATGTCTGAGCAGATACTGTTTACCAAGCTTCATCGCTTCCTGATTCATCCAGCAAAGATATGCCTCAAACTCGCTCCTCACATTGGGGATGTTGTTCTTCCGGACGATCATATCGCCCCTGCTGATATCGATCTCATCCTCAATGATCAAAGTAACGGAATCTCCCGGAGACGCTTCATCAAGATCTCCGTCCTGTGTCACAATTCGCTTTACCCGGCTGTTCAATCTGGATGGCAGCACAACGATCTCTTCTCCCGGCCGGATGCGTCCGGAGGCAATACGGCCGGAAAAACCCCGGAAATTCTGATTAGGCCTGATGACATATTGAACCGGGAGCCGGAAATCAACGATGTTATTGGAAGCATCAACCTTAACCGTCTCCAGATGGTGAAGCAGAGTCGGGCCGTTGTACCAATCCATCACCTTGCTTTTATCGACTACATTATCTCCCTTCAAGGCCGAGATGGGTATATAGGTAATGTCATCTACATCAAGTTTTTTGGCAAACTTTCGGAAATCCTTAATAATATCATCATATACCCCTTCTTCATAACCGACCAGATCCATCTTATTCACTGCAACGACCAGGTGCGGAATCTGAAGCAGAGATGAAATAAAAGCGTGCCGTTTAGACTGTGTAAGCACCCCTTTTTGAGCATCAACCAGAATGACTGCCAGTTCGGCTGTCGATGCGCCGGTCACCATGTTTCGGGTATACTGGGTATGCCCCGGGGTATCCGCTATAATAAATTTTCGTTTCGGAGTGGCAAAATACCTATACGCTACATCAATCGTAATCTTTTGCTCTCTCTCCGCTTTCAACCCGTCTGTAAGAAGAGCAAGATTAACCCCCTCCTCTCCACTGCTTCTGCTTGTACGTTCGATCGCCTCCATCTGGTCTTCAAAAATGGACTTGGAGTCGTAGAGGAGCCGGCCAATCAGAGTACTCTTCCCGTCATCCACACTTCCAGCCGTCGTAAAACGGAGAAGGTCCATATTCAGATATTTGGTATCGGTCATCACGTCTGATTCACTCATCAATTCAATAAACTATTTGCATCTGTTTCAATTAAGGTACCGGTTGACATCGCACCCGTATTGTGTCAACCATACGATATGGGAGTTTCTGAAGAGATTCAGATAGCCCGCGGAGTCCCAAAAGAGTATGGCAGACACTAAAAATATCCCTGTCGTTTTCTGTCTTCCATCGCCGTTTCACTACGCTTGTCATCGTGGCGGTTTCCCCGTTCGGTCTGCCGTGCCGATGCCACCTCCTGAATGATCTCATCCATTGAAGAGGCCTCAGAAAGTACCGCACCGGTACAGGTAGCATCTCCGATTGTCCGGAAGCGAACCGTCTTTTCCACGACCTCCTCCTCCGGCATCTTGTTGACAAATTCCGTATCGGCGAGCCAGACTCCGCGGCGATTAAACACGTTTCTCCTGTGAGCAAAATAGATGGAGGGAATCTCCATCTTCTCCTGTGCAATGTATTGCCACACATCCATCTCGGTCCAGTTGCTTAATGGAAAGACCCGGAAACTCTCCCCAGGGTTTTTTCGTCCATTAAACAGATTCCAGAGTTCCGGCCGCTGATTTTTGGGATCCCACTGGCCAAATACATCTCTGTGAGAGAAGAACCTCTCTTTTGCACGGGCCTTCTCCTCGTCCCTACGTCCTCCACCGAGTGCAGCATCCACCTGATGCTTCTTCAATGTATCCAGAAGCGTGAACGTCTGAAGTGCATTCCTGCTTGCATCAGGGCCGGTCTCTTCTTTCACATACCCTTCATCTATCGCCTCCTGAACACTTCCGATAATCAACTCGACGCCGTGCTCCTCGACCAGCCTGTCCCGGAACTCGATCGTCTCCGGGAAATTATGGCCTGTATCTACATGCATGAGTGGAAAAGGAATCTTACCGGGATAAAATGCTTTACGTGCGAGGTGAAACATACATATGGAGTCTTTTCCTCCGGAAAAGAGGAGTACCGGCCGCTCAAACTGAGCCGCCACCTCTCTCATCACATAGATCCCTTCATCTTCCAGCTCCTTCAGGTGTGTCGTACGTAACTGGTCAGTATCACTCGTCATAGGACTTCGTCTGTATCATTTTTCCAATTTCTGATCCGGAGCCGACTCGATATCGGCTCCATAGATTATCTGCAAATCTGCAGTGGACCTGGGTGTTCAGTCATTTCTACCCGATCCCTTAAAGTTAACAATCATCTGTCTCTAAATCTTCCTTTGTTCCGAAGTGAAATGACAACTGTCCATACGAAACGATTGCCATTCCGTTTCTGCAGCAGGTTTCACTATGAAACCCGGGTTACGCCACTATCAAAGCCCGATTATAAACCCTTCATTCCGCAGCGACTCCTTGTTATAAACAAGGGAAGATTTTCTTGGGCCCCGGCCACCTGAGTATCGGAATACAGCATCTCCGGCCGCCGTATCCCACTCCATCGTCGGGCCGAAACGGGGATAAATATCCGCTTTCCCTTCAGCCACAAGACAAAATTTCAGAGAGCTGCCGGCAGGAATCGTCTGCCCGATCTGCACATTCAGCTCTGCAAGCTTCTCTTCCAGATCATCGGACCGGTGGGACCGGCTGGTAATTACCACAAGCGGTTTCTCCAGGTCAGGCTTGCCGGACCGGATCCGAACGGGTTCTCCCCCCTCTTCTATCCGATAGGAACCTGCACTCTTCTCTCCGGTATAGGTCAATTTTTTAGCTGGAATATGCACGACTCCCAGCACCGGCACTCCATGCTCGATCAATGCTATGTTGACCGTGAACTCTCCGTTCTTTTTGATAAACTCTTTGGTGCCATCCAGAGGATCCACAAGCCAATAACGGTTCCAGGCTCTTCGCACTTCGTAGCCCTCGATTCCCCCCTCTTCCGAAAGCAGAGGAATTTCAGGAGTCAGCCGGGAGAGTGATCTGGAAATTACCCTGTGAGCCGCCAGGTCTGCTTTTGTCAATGGAGATTCATCCTCCTTAAGAGACACCTCAATGTCTTCCTGATAGAAAGCAAGAATCGCCTTCCCGGCCTCCCGTGCTATCTCTATAACCTCTTTCATCATACGTTCATCATTCATAGTAACGCCTTCAATCCCCTTCTTTCAGTATTCCGTTTTCTGTATTAAAACGGCCAAACGACCGGAACCAGTGAAATCGCAATGATTCCAACAATGACATTCAGCGGTAACCCAAACCGGATATAGTCGGTAAAATGATATCCACCGGGGCCATAGACCATCAAATTGGTCTGGTACCCTATCGGTGTCGAGAAACTGGCTGATGCTGCAAAAATAATAATCATCACAAAAGGCATATAGCTGACCTCCATCGAGACTGCCACTGACAGAGCAATTGGAAAAATCAGTACAGCAGCTGCATTGTTTGTGATCATCTCGGTAAGCAACCAGGTTGCCAGATAGGTCGCAGCCAATGCAAGCCAGGGAGTGCTCCCTGCGTATTCGATCAAGCCGCCGGCAATCGCCTCAGCTGCACCGGTAACATAAAGTCCATTTCCGATTCCAAGTGCAGATGCAATAACGAGCAGTACAGACCAGTCGATACTGTCCCTCGCAACACTCACCCGGCAGCACTGTGTAATGATCATTGCCGCAGCAGCAAGGAAGGCCGATTGAAACATGGAGAGTATATTAAAAGCGGCAAGAAAAATCATCGCTCCCAAAATCATCCATGCAATCCAGCTGCGTTCTACATCAGGTGTATGGTTGTCCGAAAGTGTACTAACAAGATAGAAGTCATTGGAGAGCCGGTATTTATCCACAAAATCTGCAGGAGCTTCCAGAAGCAGTACATCTCCTGTCTGCAGGCGTATATCCCCGACTTTTTCATCAATCCGCCGGCCTTTCCGTGAGACTGCCAAAATCACGGCATTGTACCGGATTCGGAATTTACCGGCCCGGATTGTCGACCCGTTCAGCGGATTACTCTGAGAGACCACCGCCTCTGCAAGTACCCGCTCCCGACGGGGGGCATCCAGCTTGAAGACCTGATCAGTTGCCGGGCTCAATCCAGAGATCTTTTGCAAGTCGACAATCGACTCCACTTTTCCGGTAAAAATAAGCCTGTCTCCCTTTAACAGGCGTTCATCAGGAGACACAGCCGGTTTTATCCGGTCCTCCCGAACGATCTCGACAAGGTATAGACCAGGCAGGTGACGGAGCCCGGCCTCCTCAATGGTCTTGCCTGCAAGCAGAGTGGAAGGGCCCGCGTCCACGATCATCTCTATCGTGTATTCACGCGTATTTTCAAAATTCCGGAAACCGGAGACCCGGTCAGGCAGATTTCGCCCGAAGAGCAGCAGATAAGCCGTTCCGGCAACTGCTATCGGCACCCCCACCCATGCAGGAGTGAAGATGTTGAGAGATTCCCCCATGGAAGATATCAACAATCCATCCACAATCAGGTTGGTGCTCGTCCCGATCAGTGTACAGGTCCCCCCGAGGATCGCTGCATAACTGAGCGGGAGCATCAATTTCGAAAGGGAGATATCAAATTTTTTGCTCCAGTCCTGCAGTGCAGGGATGAAGGCTGCCACAATCGGTGTGTTGTTCAGAAACGCACTTAACCCCATCACCGGGGTTACGATCCGGGCCTGAGCCACCGCGACCGAAGTGGGCCTCCCCAGAAGGCGGTTCACAACAAACTGAATCGCACCGGTCTCTTTCATCCCGGCTGCTACGATATAGAGAGCAGCAATGGTAAGCATCCCCTGGTTGGAGAAACCGACCAGAGCTTCTGAAGGTTCAATCACCTGCCCTACAACAATGGTAGTCAGGGCCCCCAAAAAGACCATATCGGGGGAAATTTTGGTAAAAATGAGCAACAGGAAACAGACGAGAATAATCCCGACAATTGCCCAGGCTTCAATCCCCATGTTGAGTCCTATAATTTATGATGCCTGTCTGTCACCGGTTGTTCCATTCACTCCATTACCGTTCTTGTAGTCCTGGCTGTAAACATGGATACCACACTCCTCTTTATCCATATTCTTCCAGCGGCCGGAACGCTCATCATCCGCATTGTCGACCGGCTCGGTGCAGGGAATACATCCGATACTCGGATACCCCTGATCGTGAAGCGGGTTGTACGGGAGATCATACTGATGGATATACTCCCATACCTGATCCTGTGTCCAGGTAGCAAGAGGGTTGAATTTCATCACCTTATTGGCAGGATCCCACTCAATAACCCGGGTCCCGCGTCTAGATCTGGATTGTCCGCGGCGAATTCCGGTAATCCAGGCTGATTTATCTTTCAGATACGTTCGAAGAGGAAGTACCTTTCTGATATAGCAGCATTTGTTAGGATTTGATTTCCAGAGTTCCTCTCCATGCTCCTCACCCTGCTCCTCAACCGTGAGCGATGGATGTACGGCGGTGATATTGATTCCGAGCCGTTTTTCCAGCTTTTCGCGAAGCTCATACGTCTCCCCGAAAAGCAACTGCGTATCCAGATAAAAGACCGGGATATCCAGTTCCAGTTCAGAAATCCTGTGGATAAGTACCACTCCGGAGGATCCGAATCCGGTTCCAAGGACCATCTTGTTCCCAAATTGCCGGAAGCCCCACTCCAGAATACGATCCGGGTGTTCACGTTCAAATTTCTCGTTGAGTTCACGCAAGAGTTCCTCCGGGGGTTCTATCCCGTCCTGCCGGAGCACCTCTTCTGTTTTAATCTCACTCTTCATGTCAAACCTCTGTTTAACCGACAAATTTTGAATTGAATTCCACCTGAAGTTCAGGCTGATCCAGATTCTTGCGAAACCACGCCAATTCCCGGCCTTTTTCTACCATCTCTCCAACCACGATGGTTGCCGGTGAAGAGAGCTCCTTCGCTCTGTCTGCAATGTTATCAAGCCTTCCGGCCACCACGTTTTGCTCTTCATAGGTTGCCCTCTCAATAACTGCAACGGGTGTTCCCGGATGTCTGCCGAACTGAATCAGTTTTTCAGAAATGACTCCCAGATTCCTCATGCCCATCAAAATCACCAACGTATCCGCATGAACCAGATATTCCCAATTGGCACAGGGATTTTCCCCATCCAGAATGTGACCAGTCACAACTGTAAATGATCGCGCCTCGTTGCGGTAGGTCAGCGGAATGCCGGCATAAGCCGGGGCCGCAAGTGAACTGCTGATTCCCGGAACCACTTCGTAAGGCACTCCGCTTGCCGCAAGTGCTTCACACTCTTCCCCTCCTCTTCCAAAAACGAATGAGTCTCCACCTTTCAACCGGGCCACTGACTTCTCCTCTCGTGCTTTGGAGGCGAGAATCTCATTGATCTGACTCTGAGAGACTGACGGTTTGCCGGGCCGTTTTCCAACATAGATATGTTCGGACTCGGTGCGGGTGTAGGAGAGCAGCTCGGGATTGGCCAGACGGTCGTAGACGATAACATCGGCCGCTTTGAGAATCTCAGCTCCCCGTACAGTGATTAAATCCGGATCCCCAGGCCCTGCCCCGATCAGGTAGACAGTTCCGGGTGATGGATGTGATTGACTCTTCATATCAGGTAATTCTTAAACTTGTTTGTTCAGATATCCAAACTCTGCCGCTTCTACCGGATGCTTGCCGGTGCACGGGTTTTGCTGTAACTCTATTGGTTTTCATATCTGGTAACT
>JBBDRW010000032.1:0-31239 GCA_040905265.1 Balneolaceae bacterium
ATTGCTTAAATGACCCAATACTTTCATCTGCAGCCCGGGTTCAATATTACCCAGAGCAACAAACTTGCAATCTCTGGACGTTTCCGGAATTGCAGGATCGAATGATTCGAATACATTCAGCTGTGTATCCAGTGTATCACGATTGTTCAGGTCATAGTGGTACTTTCCTTTCCAAAAGAAGGTATTCCCCGATCGATCAATCTGCAGCCCCTCGAGGTTAATCTTGTGCTTTTTCAACAACTCGATATCTTCCTCTTGAAAATCTTTCCCGACCACTCCGACAAGGTTAACTTCATCTGTAAAGTAGGAGGCCGCAAGTGAGATATAAGTAGCAGATCCACCCAGAATCCGGTCGGTTTTTCCGAATGGGGTTTCAATTCCATCATAGGCAACAGATCCAACAACTAGCAAGCTCATTTTATATTTGTTCTTTATTTTCTCGTTTTTAACAGGACAGCCTCTAAGGTCGTGTTTATTCCTCGCCCTTTCAAGAAAGGATTAAAGTATATCCGCCAGGGCCTCTTCTATCTTCGTGTACCTGAATTTAAATCCATGTTTCATCAATACTGCCGGCTTGACCCGAAGGCTGGACATCACCGGCTCTGCAGCTTCACCCAGTACCAAATTCAGAGCGAACTCAGGCACCCTGAAAAAGGAGGGCCTTCGCATCATTTCTCCCATGACTGTTGCAAATTCATTCATTGTGACCGGATTCGGACTGCATATATTGTAGGCTCCCTCCAGGTCCGGGTTATCGACCGGAAATAGAATGCCCCGGCAGAGATCTTCCATATGTATCCAGGGAATATACTGTTCTCCATGGCCAACAGGCCCACCCGCGAACAGCTTGAACGGGAGTACCATCTGCTTCAGCATGCCACCACCCTCTTCGAGAACAATTCCAATTCTGGGAATCAGAATTCGTACATCCGGCGATTCCACCTTCATCGCAGCCGCTTCCCAATCTTCACAAACCTTCGCAAGAAAATCATCTCCGGGTTCCGATGTTTCATCAAGCAGATCATCCCCGCGGCCTCCGTAATAACCGGCAGCAGATGCTGAAATAAACAGTTCGGGTGGCGCTTCAGCCCGGTTGATTGCCTCTGATAATTGCGTAGTTGATTCGATACGGCTCTGATATATTCTCTCTTTCACATCATCAGTCCAGCGCTTGCCGAATATTGATTCTCCTGCAAGGTTGATCACAACATCACAGGACTCCATGACAGGTACAAGGTCTCTGTCCCAGGAGATGAATTTCTGATTTTTTGCCTCCTCCTCCTGGTACCGCTCCGGGCTGCGGGTAAGAACAGTAACAAAGTGGCCGTCTCTCATCAGCTTATTGCGTAGATAACTACCAATAAAGCCTGTCGCTCCTGTAATCAAAAATCTCTTTATCTTTTCCATCTCAATTCTATTGATTTCATTATTTCATAACATCGCTACAATACCCAGTTCAAATAGAGAAAAACAACCGGTACGGCAAGGATAAAGGCGTCAAACCGGTCAAACAGTCCGCCATGCCCCGGCAGAAGGCTGGAGGAGTCTTTCATATCGGCCAACCGCTTGAGCCGGCTCTCCAGAAGGTCCCCAAGAGGGCCAAAAAAACCGATAATCACAATCAGTGGCAGTGAGGCGGGGAGAGGTAATGGGAACGAGTCCGCAGACAGCCAGACCAGAATGAATCCGATAGCAGCACCCGCGAAACCGGACCAGAATCCCTCCCAGGTTTTGTTGGGGCTAATGGTCGGTGCCATCGGCCGTTTTCCGAACATCCGCCCACCGGCATATGCAAGGATATCATTGCACCAGACCATTATAACAACAGCCAGCGTCAGCCAGAGCCCGGCAGATTCCGGCTCCAGCTCCCGAATTCTGTAAAACAGGTAAAAACCGAGCGGGGCATAGGTTCCACAAATCAGTGAGGCGAGCCACCGATTGCCGAAAGAACGGTTCCGGGAAAAAAGCGAGTAGAGTGTGAGGAGTGCGATCCCGGCTCCGATTCCAACCACCCATGATACCGGCAGGAGACCGACAGACCATATATAAATGGCTATAATGATTGATATTACTGTGAAAGCAGAATATTTATATTTTTTAAAGAGCCTAACCATCTCCAGCATAGTAAACAGGGCAAGTACTCCCGTCAGGATTCCGAATGAGACCCCACCCCGCCAGACCAGCCAGAGAAAAAAGAGTGCAGCAGGAACCCCGAAAAGAAGACGACGGGTAAGCTCGCTCAAGAGTTCCTCCGAAGCCGGTCATGATCTGAAGAGGATCCACCGCCACTCTCTCCACCCGTTTCGCCTGATTCTTCAGGGTCATTACCGCCTTTGCCGGATGCACTGATTTCATCGTCATCCGAAAGCCCTCCCTCATTTTCAAACTCTTCCAGATCCTCTTCATACTCCTCCATCTCTTCCGACAGAGGATCACTCTCTTCGAGTTCAAGAAGGACTTGCCGTGCCTCTTGCTCATACTCTTTCGGCACATAGAGATAGACCATCGAAGTCTCTCCGATATTGAGGTTGTAGGAAGAGTCCCGTTTGGAGAGAATGTTGGAGGGTATATTAAGGTTCGAGAGGTAATTGCCGGCCATTGCAATCTCATACTCCGTTCCTCTCTCCAGGATACAGACCCAGTTGTGTATATTTTCAGGATTTGGCCCGTCAAAATAACCCATACCCGCTCCTTTTACTTGGTGTTTGTAAGAAAACTCATAGTGTCCTGAGAAAACGTCAAGGTCAAGGCGGGCGAAGGCTAAAAAAAACGCAGTGTACAAACGTACATGAGGATTTTTTGGGCGAGCCCAACGCAGAGATTGACGTTTTCTCAGGACACTACTTGGTTTCGGATTGGTTATAGAGCAACCGGATCAACCCGATTGCCCCCAGGATACCTATCAATAACATCCAAATAGGCGGCGCCGTTTCCGGCGTGATATCGGCAAATGCGACGTCCGGGTAAAAGGTAGCCAACAGAACCGCTCCACCGTTATTGACAAAATGGGCAACCATTGCCGGCAGAAGGCTGCCGCTGAGCCAAGTTACCAGTGCGAGCAGAATCCCGAGAGTCGCAAGTGGAAGCAGATTGCCCAGCTGAAGGTGATAGGCTCCGAAGAGGAAACCGGAGAGGAGGATCGCAGGCCAGACTCCCCAGCTCTTCTCGAAGGTACGCTGCAGATATCCGCGAAACATGATCTCTTCACAGATTGCCGGTACGATGGCTACATGGAACAAGGCGATCCACATCACTCCGTCGCTTCGCAGAAAATTCTCAATCATCTCATACTGGGATCGCTGCAGTTCCGTCAGGGTTTCAGGGATCGGAAGAAGTGTATTCAGGTATCCGATGTACCAGATTACCGGTTGTATGACGATAAAAAGAAGTGCAGACAACAACACCATTCTCCCCGTATTGGGTGAGAGGGAGAGCCTCAGAAAGGATGGCCGGTCAGAGCGGGAGGCGTGTAACCTCACGAAAAACCAGGTAGCAAGGCCGAGAAAGAGGATCTGGCCGATGCTATTGGCAATAAATACCAGATCCAGCCGCTCCAAGAGCAGTGCCATCAGATCTGCACCCGGCTCCATTCCGTTCTGATACAGAACCAGCGCTACAGCCAGCAGGTTGGCAAGTACCTGAAAAAGGATAAACCCAATTACCAGCCAGATGAGGCCGAGTGCCCAGTGTGAAAAGCCATTTCTTTCCGCCCAGGATGCGGGAGCCAGTGGCATATGCTCATTACCTGAATCTGTCAGTGAATTCATATCCGGCTAGTACGACTCCTCGTCTTTGGCAGCAAACAGCTTCACGCCGATCAACCCGGTGAGCAGGTTCAGAAGGCCGGTTATTGGGATTCCCCAGAGCAATTGCGTAAAAAAGTTCTGGTCCCGTACTCCAGCTGCCATCTGATCAACCAGCTGGTCTTTCGTCTCAGCCGGCACATCCATCGCCTCGACATTTGCAATAATGCTCTCGATAAGATTTTCCGTGTAGGATGGATCGAGCATCACCCACAACTCATTGAGTACTCCGCTGAAAACAACGATAGCAACCCCTGTCAGGAACCCGATCAGTGCACCTTTCCCCATCTTGAAATGGGGTGTCACCTCTCTGGAATAGTGCCAGACGGCCACCAGTCCTGCCACACAAGTAGCCAGGCAGATAATTATACCACTCATCATGATCGGGGTAAAGATCGCGCCAGTCGGTTCGGATCCGATCTGCATATATCCAAATGCCAGCCCGATAACAAATGCGACCAGGCTGAAAATACCTCCTACCAAAAGTACGGAGGCCCAGTAACTCTCTCCACTCTCTTCTGTACGATACTCAGTTGTCTGTTCCATAATATCATTTTTTGATTATTTTTCAGGATTCAGAGCTTTTGTGAAATGGCTCCATCAGAGCAAGAACGACCGCCACCCCCAGTAAAGCCCCTAACAAAAAACGTGTCTGATTGGTACCGCTCCAGATACCGATAAGACTAGCCATATAATCGAATATTTGAAGGAGCACTGCAACCCCTAAAAGCTGGTTCTGCCAACGATTTGGCGAGATCAGCCTGCCGGCGGCAGGCATCAGAAGCCAGGAAAGGGCCAGAGCCAGGAATATACCGAAACAGCGTGCATTGACCGCCATCGGAACCCCGTTCAGAGAGAAGGAGCGTTCGGGCATCTGATGACACACCCCGTGGAACATCCGGTAGGGCCATCCGGAGTAGTTGGCAGACACACCCCACAAACCACTCCCAAGTGCAGAGATTACCAGAAAGGCAAACCCTGCAAGAAGCAGAAAGTAGATCGGTTTGTATGTCAGGTTGGAATACAGAATACTGAAAGTTTTAATACCGGAGTCAGGATAGGAAGAGAGAATACAGAAGAATTCTCACACTTTCAGTTTTTGCAGGAATTCTGATGGGACTCTGCATGGCCGCCTGGTTTCAGCATTGGAAAATGCCAGTGTAACCCGGCCCAAAACGTGTGGACGGGACGGGTCCTCTGTAGTGACCTCATAAAACGTCTCCAGGCGTACCATTGGCGGCTCATAGATCATCACCCGGATTCGCATCACTTCATCATAATGGACAGGTGATTTGTAGGCAAGTTCCGCATGCACGACCGGCAGTAGAATTCCCTCCTCCTCCATCTTGCGGTAAGGGATGCCCAACTCCCGTATCATTTCTGTCCGGGCCGCCTCAAAGTACTCAAGATACCGGCCATAATAGACATACCCCATCTTGTCGGTTTCACTATATCGGCTTCGGAGTGAATGGGTATAGGTGTGTAGCGCCGGTTTATCGGGCAGTGAAACCATTCAGGTCAGGACTTTTTGGATTCAGCAGGCAGTTCGGTCCAACGCCCCATCTTCGAATACTTTTCAATTCTCTGCTGAATCAGTTTTTCCGGCTTCATTTTGGCGAGCCGGTTCATACTCTCAAGAACCTGTTTTCTGAGTGCCCCTGAAGCGAAATTCCAATCACGGTGCGCACCTCCCAACGGTTCGGGTATAACCCCGTCAATAATCTCCATTTTTTTCAGGTCGGGCGCCGTCAGCTGAAGCATGGCCGCGGCCTGCTCCTTGTAGTCCCAGTTTTTCCAGAGAATGGAGGAACAGGATTCCGGAGAAATCACAGAATACCAGGTATTCTCCATCATGTAGAGCTCATTCCCCATACCGATTCCAATGGCACCGCCACTGGCACCCTCACCAATGACAACCGAAATAATTGGAACCTTCAGGGTCGCCATCAATTTCAGGTTTCTGGCAATCGCTTCCGCCTGGCCCCGCTCTTCTGCTTCCAGTCCCGGAAAAGCACCCGGTGTATCGAGCAGCGTAATCACAGGAATCTGAAACTTCTCAGCCAGCTTCATCAATCGGTAGGCCTTTCGGTACCCTTCCGGGTTGGCCATCCCGAAGTTGCGGAATTTCCTGGATTTGGTATCCCGCCCTTTTTGATGGCCGATGATCATGACACTCTTTTGATCTATCGTGCCGAGGCCGCCGACGATTGCCTTGTCATCACTAAAATTTCGGTCGCCGTGCAACTCCATAAACCGTTCAGTGATGTTGTAAATATAGTCCATTGTATAGGGACGTTCCGGGTGTCGTGCCAGCTGAACCCGCTGCCATCGTGTGAGATTGGTAAATATGGATTCACGCAGCAGATCCACTTTCGATTCCAGCCTCTCGATTTCCGGTTTTAGCACACCATCACCTACAGAAAGCTTTTTCAATTCTTCAATTTTCTTCTCCAGATCGGCAATCGGTTGTTCAAATTCAAGATATTGCATGGTCACGCTCCTGGCTGGACATGTTTACTTGTAAAGGGTTTCTCTGTCGTTATGCACGCTAATATACAGGTATTCTCCGTCAGATCGTAACAGGAGAGACAGAATATAAGAGTCAAAATGTTGTAGCCGGAGTGCGGAGCTCCAGGGAAAAAATCCACTCAGGCTCGAACCCTGTCAGCTGAATAGAACCAATATATACCATTGGATTCTTTCCCGGGAGATCTGCACTTCGGGCAGACGATGGGAAGAAGCCAGAGAGGTGAGAGGTGAGAGGTGAGAGTTCTCGTTGATCAAACTGTTGCCTATACCCTATTTCCTGATCTCCATCTTCTCAGCAAAATAGTCGCAGAAATCCCGCATATCCCCACTGATCCGTGGGTCATTGATCGAGTTCTCCAGTGTATCCGCCATCGATACAAGTGTCTGATGAAAAAAGATTTTCATCTCGTCTACCGTCATATCTTTGGTCCACAAATCCAGCCGCAACGTATCCTTCCGGCTATGATCCCACAGTGCAAGGATCATGGCACGACACTCAGCCTCATCCACTCCTTCGAGGTCACTCGCCTTCCAGACGATATTTTCAGGGATGTGTTCCTTGTCCAGGTCGACAGATATATGTATCTCTTTGTTATTCACTGCCATAGTAGTCCGGTCGCTCAATCGGTTATTGGTTTACAATTCGTTTGCAGAGTCTTTAAAAGGTGTCTGAAATCCTCTGGGAGGCTCGAGTCAAATTCTATGAATTCGTCTGTAGAGGGGTGGGTAAAACCGAGTGTTTTGGCATGGAGTGCTTGCCGGCTCATCGATGCAAAAAGATTCTCAAACATCGATTTTCTGCTTCCGGTATTCTCGCCATACCGGACGGAATCACCTCCATATTTTTTATCTCCAAAAAGGGAGTGCCCTTTGTACTGCATGTGAACACGGATTTGGTGGGTCCTGCCGGTTTCCAGTTTCACTTCGACGAGCGCAAGGTGGTCAAAATACTCGAGAACCCGATAATGAGTCACTGCATGCTTTCCCTCCCCGTCCGGAAGGACCGTCATAATTTTTCGGTCGGAGCGTGAGCGTCCGATATCTCCTGTGATCGTACCCTCTTCCGGAGGAGTGCCCCAAACGATCGCCCAATAGGTACGCTCTACCTCTTTTTTAGCAAACTGTTTGCTCAAAAGGTGGTGTGTATGGTCGTTTTTGGCAACAACAAGCAGGCCGCTGGTATCTTTATCCAGGCGGTGGACAATTCCGGGCCGGAGGTTACTCTCCCCTTCTGCAGAGAGATTCTCCCGGGTATGATAGAGCAGACCGTTAACAAGAGTCCCCTGCCAGTTCCCGAACGCGGGATGTACGACAGTTTCTGAATCCTTATTTACGATCAACAGATCCTCATCTTCATAGATGATATCCAGCTCCATTTTTTGCGGCTTTGCTTCCTCCGGAGGAGGTTTCGGCAGGCTGACTTCAATAATATCTCCCGGCTGCATAATATAGGAGGGTTTTTCGGTCTTCCGGTTGACAACCACATACCCGCTTTTGATCGCCTTCTGGACTTTATTCCGTGTTGCATTCTGAATAAACGAGGTGATGTAGACATCAAGCCGTACCTCTGTCTGCTGCCCGTCAGGCACTTCCAGCATATATTCAGTTTTCCCCGGATTTTCTCTTTCCATCAGCATAAACCGATAAAATAAGAAAATGCAGCATCAATGTTCAGGAGAGCTGTTCAACTTCAAAATCGTGCATCCCTGTCAGTCGAAATATAAAAGTAAAGAATTTCTGTAAGGGGTCATGTCTTTACCGATCATACAGAAGGGAACACGATAACACCGCCTGGTGCGGCTACTCCTGGCATAGCTCAGGATTCCGGATAACCTGACGATGAAACAGAATCGATATCAAGAGAGAAGAGAACCGTCTGTCGGAGATTTGACCCGCTCCGGCCGGCGGTTTTCTGTTGGAATGGTGGGTGAAAAAAGAAAAAGGTTCCCCGGCAAAAGCCGAAGAACCTTTTTCTATTATGGGTCTTCCTGGTTCGGGATGAACCCGCCTGTTGCATATTCAGGTGGGTCCCGAACCGGAGGATCCCGGGCCGGAGGGTCTCTGCCGGGAAAGAATTCCCAGGTCAGAGCTCCGAGCCGGTCTTCCCCGTTATCGTTAGCCCAGAAATCCGAGTACGGACTGCGGGCCCATGTTTGCCTGTGCAAGAGCAGAGGTAGACGTCTGCTGCAGGATCTGCAGTCTTACAGACTCACTCTGTTCTTTGGCGAAGTCAGCGTCCATAATACGGCTGGCTGCGGACTGGTTTGCACTGACAGACTGGGAAAGTGTCACTTCACGTACACTCAGTGAAGACTGTGCAATACCAACATTATTGACGCGGCTTGACATACTTTCGATCGCTGAATCCACATCTGCGATAAAGCTTCGGAAGTCGTCAGCACTCCAATCGCTGAGGTCCATTTCACCCTGGCCGGTGGCATTTGCGGTGAATGTACCTGTTGCAGCGGTTTCATCAATTGTCTGCGTTGCAGTACCGTCAGCGTTGAAGTCACCCTCGAACTCTACATTGTAGGATTCGCCGGTATTGGTGTTGCTGATGGAAATGTTATTTCCGTCGATCTCTGCACTCAACCCTTCGATCTCTTCATCTTCGATCAACTGGTTCAATGCGTCGACAACACCCTGGAGATCTTCCGCCCCGGTGTCGATCGTGAGGCCGGTTGCAGATCCGACTGTATTTCCATCACCATCTTCGATCGTAATGGTGTTCACAGATCCGGATGTACCCGCAGTCGTTATACCAAATCCGATATCGGTTCCCGTTACGGTTGTGGTGCCGGCCGCAATATCTCCGGCCGCAGTTGACTCTCCGAAGAGTTCGTTGACATTTACAGCATCAAGGTCTGCCTGAATGGTATCTTCGGCACGCTCACCAACCTGGAAGGTCAGACTGAGAGCTCCCTCGTGGGTTCCGTCTTCACCGTTCAGCAGATCCAGATCCTGGAATACTGTGGACTGGGCAATCTCGTTGATATCCCGGCCCAGCTCAGCAATCTGATCGGAAATGTAACCCCGCTCGGTTGAGCCCAACGTATCGTTGGCTGCCTGTGTGGAGAGAGCTTTCATCTCGACAAGGTTGTCCATGATCGTATCGAAGCTCGACTCTGCAATATCGAGAACGGACTTTGCATCCCCGACGTTTTGCAGCGCCTGGTTCAATCCGGCAACCCGGCTGTTCAACTTGGTTGCAATTGAGTATCCGGCTGCGTCATCCTCTGCTCGGTTGATTCGAAGGCCGGTTGAGAGTCTCAGCTGGTTTTCAGCAAGACTTTTGTTGATTCGATTCAGTGACAACTGGGAGTCCAGCGACTGAATGTTTGTGTTTACTCTGTTAAGATCACCAAAACTTGACATAATGTATCACCTTTATTGTTTGTTATGGATGTAGAATGTTGCGCTTGGTGAAAGAGTTATCGAATCCCGAAAGGCCGTCTTAAATTTTTTTAATAATTTTTTTTCAGGCTCTTTTAAACCGGCCTTCGGTACATTCTCTTCTTTATCTCCATATTTGCAGTCACACCCTCCGGCCTTTGTAACCGGATCTCATCCAGTTCCCTCTTTTCGGCCAGCTCCAGTTCAATATCCGTCACCCGGCTGAGTTCCGTTGGAGAGAACTCAGGCAGATATCCCAGAAGTTTCATCTCGTGGTAACAGATCTTTTCGACTGATCGGACCTCCTCTTCTGACAACTCGGACCGGTACTTGTTTTTATTGCCGGACAGAACGCCCCTGGAGAGATTCTTCCACGCCTGCTGAGTCTCAGCATTCTTTTGGGTCAGCCGGTCCTGATGAAAGGAGAGCATACCCTCTTCATACACCAGACCAAGAAGCGACAACATTTTTTCAAGTTCTTCTTCCGGGTTTTCGATCAGGTCTTCGTACCGGATCATCACAGCAGCCCCCTCTCTTTCCAGCTCTCGAAACAGCTTCAGATACTGTTGCTGATCCTTTTTCCACTGACGGGCAGCCTTGATAACACCTCCCGGATGAGCCGGATTCTTCTTCCATGAAAGCGCCATATCCCTGGGATCACGCACCTGATAGAGATAGCGTGACGCCGGATAGTGGATCAGGAGAAATGGAAAAAATTCATAGAGTTGATTCTCCTTGATAAACAGATGCTCCTTCCCGTGCGCCTCCGCCTCTGCATAGAATATCCTCTCCAGCAGCTGCGCGATATCGCCTTCCGGTGCGAGTTTCCTAAGTTCCCCCGGTTTGAAAGAGTGTTCCCAAATTGAGAACGGCACATCCAGAAGAGATTGAATGTCCGTTAAAAGGGAGTCCCAATTTGAAGGGTGGTCAAGTGGTTCATATCGAAAAAGATTTCGGATGACCGGGTTAAAAATATGTTTTGTGGATGGGCCGCAAACCGCGGAGTGGCCATTTAACAGCTTGGTAACAAAGTTGCTACCGGATCTTTCGGAGCACATGAGAAAATTCAGTGACATACGATTTACTCCCGGTTTCTGTTTTAATTTAGACACTCTCATCTTGTCGCCGGGTTTGAGGTGCTGTTTTCGAACTCGTACTCTTCCATCTTCCGGAGTGCCTCTTCCGCAGATTTCAAATGAAATGTACTGTCCGGTTTTGGCCCGGGAAGTTCAAATGAGGCAGACCCACGGTATGGTTCCCGAATCGGATTACCGAGCAGCTCCATCGAATTCTGAATGTCATGATATACCTTTTCAGGATTTCTGCAGAGCTCCTCATAATGGATCGTCAACGTGCTTCTCTTTGGAAATTCTGCAAACTGCTGTTCTATCGCACGATTTGTCAGCACAACCTGGCCGGCCAACTGTTCATAGAGCGTCATATTCTTCAATACCGGGTATTCCGGCGGCTTGAATGAGTACCACTTCCCGGGTGTTCCGAAATAATCGATCCTTGCATGGTAGAGTGACGCCATATTTTGAATTTCCTCTCTCCGTATGTGCAAAAACAGAACCTGATCAATCAGCCGGTTCAGATAGGAGAGATTCCGGTTCAGAATCATCCCTTTCAACAGCATTGGCTTCCCGAATGAATGTTCCAGCGCAGCCAGTTCCGAAAGAAATCGGCCGGACGGCACCTGCCGCAACTCCTCCCCTGTCAGATACTGAATCTCTCCGAACCGGAAGAATCGCCGCCAGAAATACCAAAATTCATGAGGTGAAAGCGCTCCAGCCGTTTTCCCGAGTGTTGACCGGCAGGTCAATGCCTCGCTTCCAAAGAGCTCCCCGTGACGGTCATAATCAGTGAAAGTTTTCTGAATTAACGCCCCGATGTATGGCGCCTGGTAGAATCTTGAGATGATATTGCTTGGATATCCGAACAGGCCGGTCGATGCAAGCCACTGGTAGAGCAGAGTACTTCCGCTTCTGGCATTTCCGACGATGAACAGAACCGGCCTTACCGGCCGGATAAACTCTTTTGTAAGGCTTTTCTCATCATCATCAAGGGTTTGGTTTAACAGTGACAGTATCTCTTCCAGGTCAGGATCTCTTTTATGAACTTTGTTTCTATCGCCGTTATCCATTTTCAATCACCTCCAGGATCCGGTCCATCTCCTCTCTGCCGTATCGTTGATCAATCGGCAACGGTATCAGCCGGTCAGCCAGGTGATACTCCAGTGTAGAGGAGTCGGTTCGGGCAAGTACGTCTCGCCAGTATTGAGCTGTATAGATTCTGTTCCGTGTTAATGTTTCCCGCAGATCTGTCCGGCCGCACAGGTAGGGATAAACCATCGGCACACTCCCCTCCGGAAGTCTGTGCGAAAACCGGTTTGACTGTTTCAGGTGCCGATCCAGATATAAGTAGTTCTCCAGCCTCACTCTTCTGACCCGGCCATAATCAATGCTTCTCAGAATCCGCCGGCCGAGGGGGGACATCCCCTGAACGGGTGCATTCTGAAACGAGTTCTCGTGTTCCTGAAAACCGGAAAAAGCAGCCTCTGCACCCATATCTATACGTTCTGTCAAATACCCGGGCCTCCCGGATATTCGTTTGAATTCCGGAATTGTTTGCGTCTTCAGATTCGTAAAGAGATAGGAGCCGTCCGGAACCCCGAAGAATTTTCGGGCAGAGTAGAAGGTACTCACTCCCGGAATCGAACGGCTGAAGAACGACTGGGCATTATCTATAATGAGACTGCCAAATTTTTCCGACAACATTTGTACCTGATGGCTAAAGATTCCAAAATAGTTGACATAAAGCAGCAGATCTCGTTCTCCCGCATCCGGGTCGTCAATAATTGGCCACATCTCCTCATCCAGATGAAAAAACCGGCACTCCGCTCCTGCATGCCGGACTGTGTCGACCATCGAGTTACAGATAAAGTGTGGAAGCCATACACACTCTGCCTCACTGGCTTTTACAATGAGTTCGAATGCCATCCGGCCAGAGCCTGTCCGGAGCGCCCCCTGGTGGTATTCACTGCCGGTTGACAACTCAAGTTCGAAAAATCCGCCGATCGCTCCCTCTGTCATATCAGGCGACCTCGGCAGAGATGAAGTCATGCATTCGGTCCATCTTCTCCAGCATCTCACGTTTTGATTCAAATTGAAGGATATAGGTACCGAGTATGTGATGGGAGCCATCGAACCGCTCTACTTTCTCCCCTTTCCTGGAAATAAATGTCTCTTCTACGATGTGCTTCCGGATCTGATCGTCTATCCGCACAGACTGTAGCGTTCCGCTTCTGCGTGCATGCAGAAGATAGGAGGAGAAATACCCCTTACACCCGGCCGGCTGCAGATCTGAACAATCTTTGCCCAGGGCACCCTCTACCGCATACCGGATCAAATCGACACCGGTAGCATACCGGATTACCTCCGGTATCAGATTGCCGCCGCTTCTCGGCCCGATCTCGAGCAGGTAAACCCGGCCATCCTGGCTTGTGATAAACTCAATATTCAATCCGCCAACACGCATCCCCAGCAACCCCATCACCCGGTTTACCTGCTGCCGCGCCCTGCGTTGAATCTCTTCCTCTTCTACATATGGGAAACTGCTTCCGACCGGTACATACAGATTGCATCCATCATCGATGTGTTGAGTTCCAAAACAGCTGAAAATCAATTCTCCATTCCAGACGAACCCGTCACCATCCATTTGATAGGTTCGACGGTGGATAAATTCCTCCACAACAACCTTCTTTTCCCTGGAGAATGTGAGAGCCTTCTGAAATGCAGGGCCAAGTTCACTCCGATTCTCTATTCTTGTAACTCCTTTTGACCCAGAGGAATCAACCGGTTTTACGATCACACTGCCGCTCTTCAACAGGAATTCCGCATACACTTCCGCTTCCGGTTCAGATGTAAATGAGCGGGATTCCGGAACCGGAAAGCCGTGTTCTTTCAGAAAATTTCGAAACAAATCCTTCCGTTGCAGTGTCAGAACGGATCGGTATGGATTCCCGGGCAGGCCGAGTTTTTCGGATACATAGGCAGCCGTTGGAGCACCGGGGTCAGAAGCATATGAGAGTATTCCATCGATCTCTGTCTGTTCAGCCAGAAGAAGAATCGCATCCTTGTCGACGGTACTGATGTTGTGATACTCATCCGACCAGTAATGGCCGGGGTTATCCGGTTTATAGTCGGCAGTAATCACATGGTATCCAGCCTCCTTCGCATATTTAATAGCCGGCACCTGTAAGTAACTTGCGCCTAACATCAAGATCTTTTTCATAGGACTGTGTTAACTGGTCTTTGATAATTGTGGCGATGAACAACTGATCACTCTGCGTCAGGTCATGATAGAGAGGAAGACAGAGAACCCTGCGGGAGAGCCTGGATGAAATCTCCATCCAGTAGGATTCAACATAGTCAAGTTTGTCAAGGCTGGGGTAGAAGTATCGGCGGGGAAATATTCCCTCATCCTCTAAACGCCCCATCACCTGCAGAAGAGTAGTTTCATCACGAAAAAGAACCGGATAGTAAGAGTTGTTACAATGTGTGCCGGAACGAATAGCCTGGCGGGCCAGTGGCAGCCCCTTCAGAAGCTGATTATAAAGCCGACACTGCCTTTCCCGTACATCAAGTATCGATTCGACATACCCAAGATTGCACAATCCCATCGCGGCATGCAGTTCCGAGTTCTTCCCGTTGATCCCCACACCATTGAACTTGCCCGGGCCGTCATGGCCAAAGTTCCTCATATAGTTCAATCGTTCATACAGATCCCGGTCTTTTGTCATCAGGGCCCCGCCTTCAACTGTATGAAACAGCTTCGTCGCATGAAAACTGGTTGTACTGATATCTCCGTGGCTGAAAATGGATGAGCCACGATACCGGGTGCCGAAACCGTGTGCAGCATCGTAGATGACGTGCAGGCCGAACCGGTCGGCAATCTCCCGGATCTTCTCCACATCACAGGGATTTCCGAATACATGAGTTGCCAGGATGGCCGATGTCTTTTCTGTAACCGCCTCTTCGATCAGCTCCGGATTAATATTGAACGACTCCGGATCAATATCTACAAATACCGGCGTGCAATGCTCCCATACGATGGCACTTGAGGTAGCAACAAATGAAAATGGGGTAGTAATCACCTCACCGGACAGGCCGAGCGCCTTGATGGCAAGCTGAAGTGCAACGGTTCCATTAGAAACAAATAGCAGATTCTCGACGCCCAGGTAGTGCTGTAATTTCTGTTCCAGTTCCTGAACAAGGGGGCCGTTGTTTGTCAGATATTCTCTCTGCCAGATCCCATTCAGATACTCTTCAAACTCCTTTTTCGGCGGCATAAAGGGCCGTGTCACTGGGATTGTCTTCATACTGTCAGCTGTTTCTGTTCATATGGCGTTCCATAATGTTCAGGAGGTTTACTGCATACTGCTCAAGTGAAAACTCACTGTTGATAATCGCCCGGCCAGCTTCAGCCCGGCTTTGCAGAACATCCCATTTTTCTGAGAGATACTCCCCGATATCAGCCTCTTCTGTCCCGAGCAGCCCGACACCCTTCTCGCGCCCAAACACCCTCTCCAGTGCCAAATTACTGTCCGAAACCAGAAAACAGCCATGTGCCAACCCGTTGCGAACCCGACCGTGGATCATGTCCGGATAGGTCGGGTTGCAGTTGAGGACTATTTTGGAATCTGCATAGAGAGCTTCAAGTTCACCGGCAGGTATTTCACCTGCCCATTCGATATTTTCCTTACCGCTGATTTCCGGAATGGCGCGTGTCACTTCCGGTTTGGCCGTCACCACAATTCTGAATTCATTCGGAACTCCGGCCAGGCTTTTGAGCATCCGGAGCCGTCTCTCTTTTCGAATCTCCCAATCGATCAGATTGAGGACACTCATCCAGCCGAAATTTGCCTGTGTAACAGGCTTTCGAAAACGATAAGGCTCTCCATATTTCGATTCTGCACTGGAAAGAAAAATCTCCAGCAGTGTCGAATCAGTCTCTTCGAGTGCCCGATGAAAGACCTCCACCCCAAGTTCCACAGCGGCTTCCCCGTATGTTTCCAGAGACTCTTCCAGCCGATTGCCATTCTGGAAAAATTTATGAAGCCCCCAGGGTATGAGAAGATCGATTGAGCGTTCAGATAGAGGGACAATTTCCTGATCCCTTAACCTGCCGTGCCGCAGGGCCGGCGGCGGAACTCTCTCGACCAGTTCCACCGGGTTATGCTTCTGATAAATGGTTTTGAATTCATACGAAAGGGAGGCACAGGGTGTCAGAAACAGGGTGGAGGAGGCACACCGCATCATTCTCTTCCACATAAACTCCGAATAGGGATGGTCTGCCAGTACAGCGAATACCGGGACGTTGAGAAGATCGAACAGATTCCTGTTTACATTCAAATCCGCTTCAACCCAGAGGTCATACCCCATTATATCGGAGAATACCGCATGGCCGTTCTTATTTCCAGCTTCAGTGACAGCGTTGATAAAATCCGGTCCTGATGCTGATACAACTGAGGTCGCAACTCCCATTTTTCGGATCTCTGCAGCCAGATTCTGAATACGAATCTTATGTAACCCATACGAACTGCCGTTCCTGTCCGGTGCAACCAGGTGCAGGTGTGTAAGTGTCTGATGTTGTTTCGCGCCGGCCGTACCATTCAGTTTCGGGGTTCCGTTAGTCACGGATTCTGGGTCATGGCCCGGCCGCTCTCTAACGTCCCCATTCGTTATATTTTGTCCCTCTTCCTGATTCCCATTCCTGAGTCCTGAAATCAATGTTTCCATCTCACTCTTCACAGTCTCGATTCCGTTTGTCTCTTGCAGCTTCAGATCTGTGGACGGACTGCTCTCCCGTTCATGTTCATTTTGCTGTTCGCCGGACTCTTTCAGTAATGCCACATCAATATTTGACTGCCACTCCCCTTCGTCCAAATCATTTTCATAACTCTCTATCCGCTGGCTCCACATCTCCCGCAGAGCTGCGGCAAGATGCCTGCCAAAACGGGGGCCGTTACAGAGGGGCGATCCGGCAACCTTCGGCCGCATTTTCTCTCTGAGTTGAGAGAGAGTCTCCAGGTCTGATGCCAGTTCAACTGCTTTTTCAACATATGTATCCCAGCTGTCAGCTATCCATTCTGAAAACCCGGCATTGTTCAGATGAGTCGCGGAGTGACGCCCTGCAAAGGTGGGGCCGGGACGTGTGATAACCGGCACACCCATCCAGATCGATTCACATGTCGTCAATCCGCCGGAGTACGGCCAGGGGTCCAGCGCAATATCCACCCGGTTGTAACAGGCCAAAAGTTCGGAGTGCGGTGACTGCCCCTCAAACTGTACTCTCTCTGTTGAAACCCCCAGCCTCTGAAGAGTTGCCGTAATCCGGTTTTGAAGTGCTTTGGTCTGGTACTGCCTGCTCTTCAGAAAGAGCCGGCTGTCCGGCACACAGTTCAGAATTTCCGCCCATTTTTCGAGAATCCGATCATTGACCTTTGTCGGATTGTTGAAGCATCCGAACGTTACATACCTGTTCTTCAGCGCTGGCAGCGGAGCGACTTCCGGTGCAACTTCCGATGGCAGATAACAGATATAGCCATCCGGCATACGTACCAGTTTCTCCGTATAGTAGGGCTCATCACCGGCTGGTGTTTCAATAGAGTCGGTGATGAAAAAATCCACCGATTCCAGCCCTGTTGTGTTAAACTGCCCCCCTACCCACTTCACCAATACAGGCGCCGGTTCCAGGACCAGAGTTCGCAATCGGTTATCTGCCGAATGTCCGGAGAGTTCAATCATAATATCGATCTTGTCCTCACGGATCACCCCGGCTATCACGTCATCACTATATCCGAGTACAGAGACCCACCGGTCGCTTGCCGAGTGGATCCTGCGGGTGATTGCGTCCACCCTGCTATTGGTCGTATAGCAGTAGATTTCAAACTGATCCTTTGGAAGGTTTTCCAGCGCCGGCGTGATCATTCTCCCCACAGGATGGCTCCAAAAACCACCGGAAATCAATCCGATTCGCAATTTTTTATCCCGGCTCCTCACTAATGGACGCGGCCTGTTCGGACGCTTTTCAGGTGCAAACTGCCGGTCCCACAGGAGATGTGCGTCAAAGATCTCTTTCCTGGAACGAGTCGGATTGTAATGCAAACCCATCAATAGGTTCGAAAGTGTTACGGGGTCGTTCGGGTCCCGTTTGAATGCATGTGCGTATTGGAATTCTGCCTCTCCGAACTCGCCAAGTTCCAGTTTGCAGAGAGCATAATTGGTTCGCAGCCCTGCCAGTTTCGGGAACTCGGAAATCAATGCCTCATATTCACGGCAGGCTCGTTCATAGTCTCCCCGCCGCTTGTAAAACTCCGCAAGCGGTGCTCGTGCGCCCGGATTGTTTTTGTTTTGATCTGCTACTTCCCGGAAGAGAGCTTCCGCCTCTATATAAGACCCGTTTTTCTCAATCAATTTCGCTTTCTCAAGGATAGCCGAAAAGAGGCCGGAATCTATGGATACAGCAATAGAAAACAGTTCCAATGCCTTTGCGGCATTCCCCTGGTCACGGTAGATCACTCCACAACGATACGCAACTTCTGCATTGGCCGGATCGATCTCATTCGCTTTTTGAAAACAGACGAGTGCCCTGTTCAACTGTGCCTGTTTATGGCAAATTTTTCCAAGCAGTATCCAGGCGTCAGTATAGGCTCCTCTGTACTGAATTGCCTTCCGGGCATAGAGTTCTGCCTGTTTCAGGTTATTCAGCTCGTATTGACATTGTGAGAGCAAGTACCTTGTCTCCGGCAAGTCGGATCCCAGGTCCAGCGACTTTTTTAACAGCGGGACGGCTGCAGAGCATTTTCTCTTTTTTAGTAAGCCTTCACCCAGATAGTGATAGATTTCCCACTCATCCTTCTTCTTCTCCATCAGGGAGTGAAGAATTTTTATTGCCTGGTCCGGGCTGGCAGATGTTTGGCCCAATAAAGATTTGGCCTCTTCCAATTGAGTTTTCAAAACATATCCCGTTTTAAAGTTACATAGAGTGAACACTGCAGGGACCCAAACCACTGGCCAATTCCTGAATAGCCTGCCGGATCCTGAGAAGGGACTTGATTTGTGCCTCCTCTGACTGGGTTGGTTGCAAAGAGAGTGCCGAACGGGCCATGAATAGCCTTAAGTTATTGTCTTTTATATATTTGAATATGCTTATAGCATATAAACACTCTTTCGCCGAACTCCTTAAGTGGACAAATCTTCCCTCCGGATACAAAATCTTTCCGTTTACGGCTATCCTTCCGGCTGTTTTTACCGACTCCTGAATCCTTGGCAAGACCTCAAGGTATTGGAAGGAGAGCGCTGCTTTAAAGCGAATGTCGTGATTCTGAGGGCTGAAGAGGGCTCTTCCGACGGAAAAACAGCCCGAAGTATAAGCCGGAACTCTCTCTTGGCACACGAATTGCACCTTGAATGAGTGTCGGGCAAAGTATGAGCCGCGGTATGCCACCGTGTATATCGTCAGTTCCAGACAGAATCCTGATACCAAACACGTAATTGGTTGAAAACGGAAGATTAGAATTCTTTTATATACCCGGTTTCAGGCTTAACCAATCGGATCGAATGACCGATAACCATCGAAACCAGATGATCTGAAACCGGAAATAAATCCATTATGAGAAACCCTCAATTAGAATATCAGCGGCAGTCCGTAATGAATGCATCACCTGTTCAACTGGTGGTGAAGATGTACGACCTGCTCATTCAGGCAACCTACAGAAAGGATGAGAAGAGAGTTAGGGATATCCTGACGACCCTGACCAACGGACTTAATTTTGACCACGAACCTGCCGACCAGTTGTTCTCTCTGTATCAATATTGTCAGGATTTAGCCAGAAAAGGGAAACTGGACGAGGTACGTGAGGTCCTGGAACCGTTACGTGATACCTGGCAGGAAGTCGCCGGCACCGTTCAACAGCATACGGTTACCGGCTGATTCTGTTCACTACCTTGACTTGAACCATTTCGAGGAACCTATATGAGTACAATTTCAAATCTTTTTCAGCAGTCGAACCCTTACGAAAAGTTCGTTCAACAACTGGTCCAGATCGAGAGCCAGACCAAACTGAAGCTGCAGGTAAACAAAGGTGTAGAGAATGAGAAAAAGAGTGCAATTGGTGCTGTAAGTTCCTCCATCAGCCAGTTTGTGAACAAGATAAAAGAACTGCAAAATCCGGTGAATAACAATTTTCATCCTCTGTCAGCCACGTCGTCTGATAGCACTGTGGTCCGCATTACGAACTCCGGGAATCTCAAGAACCCCTCGACACACAATATCACAATCGACCGGCTTGCCACACAGGATACGGTCCTTTCCGGATTGATCACCGGTGAAGATTCCGACCTTGCCGGATTCGGAGACGGTTCCGTTGAAATTACCATCGGGGATCAGACGGAACTGATCGAAATAGAAACTACCTATGAAGATGAGGGGGGAGCGACTGTTCAGAAAACAAATAGCGAGATTTTGAACGACCTCTCTGCTGCAATAACGGATGGATTTTCAGAGACCGCCCGTTCCAGTACATTTCAGGTGAATGGTGATAATGTTCAGCTGTCGATTCAGAGCCTTGAAACCGGTGAAGATCATCAGATTCAATTTGCAAATGCAACGGGAGTTTTGGATGAAATCACTGGTGCGTCTACCCATCTGCTCGACGTCGATAAGCTGGATGCCCTCTTCACGATTGATGGTGTCGAATTTGAACGCGGCCAAAATGAAGTGGACGATGCCCTGGATGGGTTAACTATAGAACTTCGGAAAGCGACCGGAGAACAGGAGACGGCCTCCCTGACCCGGGACGTCAATAAAACCCGGACAAACATCAACGGCTTTATCAGTGCATTCAATAACCTGAACAAGACCATCCGGGACCGGACGTTTATCGATACGGATAATGACCGGCGAGGTGCTCTTCAGGATATTCGCTCGATCCGAAACCTGACGATCAATCTGCGGCAAACCGGGCTTTTATCGCTGGAAAGTGCCGGGGAGGAGGATCTGCAACGGTTTACTGAGATAGGGATCAGTTTCCGTAACAATGGCGAGATGTATGTTGAGGACTCGAGCCTGCTGAACGATATGATACGGGATCGGCCCGATGAGGTAGAGCAGCTCTTTGTTGCGGAGGATTCCGTGGTGAGCTCTATGAAACAGGAAGCGGAATTGTACTCAAAGTCGAGTGGCTTGCTGAAATCGATTGAGGATGGAATTGATCAGAAAATCAGCCGGATTGACCGCAGGATTGCTTCTCAGGATCGGTATCTGGAGCAGTATGAGGAGAGGCAGCGGGATATTTTTAATGAGTTACAGCTTATCATTGCCCAAGGAGATCAGCAATTTCAACAAGTGATGAGTTTCAGGAACAGAATGGGTATTTAAGAGTGTATCCTCAATCGTGTGAGCAAAATCCAGGCGGTGCGTTCCAGATTGACAATACACCAGAGACAGACAACGTTTTATGACCCCATTACATAGACATATTCAATCATTAAATGATCTGAGTAAACAGATCCTTCGGGAGATCAGGAAGGACCAACCGGATCCTGTGACAATTCGTGATTTTATGGATCAGCGGGATGAATCCATTCAATTGATGGAGAAGGTAGCCAGCACACTTGAGGCGGGTCGGCTCTCCTCAGATTCAAAGAAGAACCTTTCGGACCTGTTCGATGAATTTTCCTTGCTGAACCAGCTGCTTCGAAAACTGTTGCATGAAAAGTTAAACCGCCGACAACAAGAGCTTATGAAGGCGACTCGAAAGAAGGAAGCCGAAGACCAATATTATACTATTTCAGATAACCCCGACATTTCCTATTTTTAATGTCCAACCAACACAACATGATGGAAATCAATAACATAACAAACCATCTGAATAAAGAGCTGAAAGATTCAGAAGCTGCGGGCAAAGGTGCCTCTTCGTCAGCTGTCACGAATGACGAATCGAAAGACCGTTATTCGGACAAAGTGACTCTCAGAAATGGCCCGGCTGAAAAAACTGATCAGATCTTTGCCAGGCTGGAACTGGAGAAGCTGAACCACAACTCTTTCGAGAAGCTGAAGGGGATGAAAGCGAAACTTGCAGAATATGAAGCAGCGAAAGAGATCTCACAGGAGAAGGCAGACCAGACAGAAATGGGCAAACTACTGAACAACCCGGATGTCTGGGGACGTATCGCCGATAAAATTCTGTAGCGATTTCCTGCAGTCCTGTCTGTCCGGGCCGCAGTCCTGAAACCATTTTCTTTTATTTAAGGGTTCGAATATTTATGTTTCTTCCTTTCTGAACCTGATGAAACCCCGGATATGAAAGGTCGAATACTCATTGTTGACGATGACAAGCTCCTGCTGGAGTTCATGGATGAACACCTCTCCATGAACGGGTACGAGACCGCCGCATTTGAATCCCCGCTGGATGCCCTGGAATACCTGAAGGCGAACAAGGTGGACCTGGTGATTACCGATGTAAAGATGAATGAGATGACCGGGGATGAGGTTCGCAACCACGTCACTACCAGGTACCCTGAAACCGGTGTGATTATGATCACCGGTTTTGGAAATATCAATCATGCCGTCAATGCACTACAGAAAGGTGCATACGACTATATCACCAAGCCGTTCAAGGCAAAAGAGATCATCTACCGCGTCGAACGTTTTTTTGAGGAGACTCCGGATAAGGATGGGAGAAGAGGAAACCGGGTACAGGCAAATATCGGAGGGGATGACGACTCCCAAAAAGCTCAGGGCAAGAAAACTGTTAATAAAAGTCCCAACGATGAATTGCAATTCATCGGCAATGATCCGCAGATAAAAAAATTGTTGCGGCTGCTGCCACAGATAGCCCGAAATGACGCTCCTGTTATGATCCAGGGAGAGAGTGGAACGGGAAAAGAGGTTTTCGCACACCAGATCCACCATAAAAGCAATCGTGCATCAGCCCCCTATCTGAAAATCAACTGTGCAAACCTTCCCACAGAACTGGTAGAGAGTACACTTTTTGGCCACCTGAAAGGCTCTTTTACAGGTGCAATCTCTGACCGTAAGGGTGCATTCGATGAAGCGAATGGTGGCACACTGCTGCTGGACGAGATCACGGAAATTGACGTAAATGTGCAGGCGAAATTGCTCCGTGTACTCCAGGAGAAGGAGTTCTACCGGGTTGGAAGTCAGAAACCGATCAAGGCGGATGTACGCATTATTGCAACCTCCAACCGTACGATCGGTGAAGCCATTGCAGACGGTACGTTCCGCGAAGACCTCTACTACAGACTCAACGTTTTCCCAATCTCCATTCCACCCCTTCGCAACCGGATCGGAGATATACCGATTCTCGCCAACCATTTTATCAACCGTTACACGAGCCAGTATGACCTGAAGGAGAAGTCACTTTCCGACGATCTTCTTGACTCGTTCATGGCGTATGACTGGCCCGGAAACGTCCGTGAACTGGATAACAAGATCCACCGTGGTGTGATTCTATCACACGAAAGTGATGTGATTACCACAGAGCATGTCGATAATAATCTCTTCTCCCAGGTCACGGAGGATCTGAGCCGCGAAGTGCTGAATGATCTCCCCCTGATGTCGATCGAGGATATGGAACTCCAGCTGATCAAAAAAACTCTGGAGCATACAAAGGGCAATCAAAAAGAGGCGTCCAAGATCCTCGGGATTTCAGACCGGACGATACGGAATAAACTGAAAAGCGTCGAAGGAGATAGGGAATAGAATACAGGAGTCAGGAGTCAGGAGTCAGAACGGGGTAGCCCGGGGTGCGGAGCTCCAGGGAAAAAATCCATTCCGGCACCACGCCTGTCATTTGTCTCGAACCGTTATAGACCTTTGGATTCTTTCCCGGGAGGTCTGCACTCCGGGCGAGCTATAGGGCAGAGAGTATAAAATACAGGAATTGTACAGAGATCACGCAGGGTGGTGATTGTTTGCTTTTCTTCATCGTACAGGTTATTATCTATATCATAGGTGATCGGTTCTACAGTACCGGTTTCCGTATATCGTTCCATTATTCCTCTTTTTAATGAACATACAACTGATATGATCAGATGCCTGGCTGCCTCTCCTGTTCGCAGCTTCCTGCTGCTCTGTTTTGCTCTCTGGGCCCTTCAGGGATGTAGCAATAATCCTGATACAGCGTCAGAGACACTCGGCGATCCGGACCTGATCGAGATAGAATTCCGGGAAGAGTTCGTGATCGGGGACGAGGGGAGTTCACCTGCAGCACTTCTCGGCCAGCCTGCCGGAATCCGGACTGATAGCAACGGAAATATCTATGTCTCCGATCTGCAGAGCCCGCTGGTCAAGGTATTCGACAACCAGGGAGAGTTTCTCCACACGATCGGTCATGAAGGAGGCGGGCCGGGTGAATTTCGATCTACACCGGTTATTGAAGTAAGCAGTCGGGATGAACTGATTACGCTGGAAGGGGGAAACATTACACGCTTTGCACCGAGCGGGGAACGCATCTCCTCCTATATCCCTGAAATTGGTGATATGATCTGGCCTTCCGGGAGCAACTATTTTCGGCAAATTGCAGATGGACGGTTTATTATCGCAAACAAAATGGCCTTTTACGGAGAGAATTCAACAGCAGAAGAGGAAGAGATATACGCAAACCTGCTCCACCTTTTTGACGGAGAGCTTGAAGAGCGGCTGACCTCGTTTGCAGAACACCGCAGTTTGATCCCGGAGGATGAATTCTTACAGATATTCCACAGAGATCATCCCGGCAGGTTGTGGCACAACGGAGAGAAGGAGCTCTGGTTTACACCGACAATTTACTCTGGCGAAATCTATCGGTATATGGAAGAGGAGAGCGGATGGGTTCTTTCGGATACACTTCGCGGCAGGCTGTATCCCGAGGAACCGGTCATCACCGGTGAGAGAGCGTCTGGCCTGGAAGACAGCTATGTTGTTGTCACCTATGTGTCGGGCATGACAACACATTATGGCCGGACAAATAGTGAAAGTCTAGGAATATTCACACTTCAGGACGGCCGGCTGGTCCACTTCAGCAACCAATTCGTCGACGGAGAACGAACCATCGTACTGGAGCTCTTCGACACGGAAGGTCTCCTTGCCGGACTCGGCCACTTCGATTTGATTGATGCAGAAACCATGACAAGATCTTCTATCGGTGCGCTCATAAACCCGATCTGGAAAGATCACGAAGACCGATTCTACTTTTCAACCGCCGGTGAACTGCCGGTCATCCGAGTCGGACAGTTTATCTTCTAATAAAGAAGTCAAAACAAGGCAGCCCGGGCGAGCTATGGGGCAGAGAGTATTAAATACAGGGCCAGGGAGTCAGGCAATCAACGCCTTTGCTTTCTCCAGGCGGTTGGATTTGGAGAGTGCAACGATCAGCCGTCTTCTGTACTCTCCATTGTCTGCATCTGCCTGATATAACTGTTCATAAACTTTTGACACATAGTTGTACCAGCCCTGCTCCATAAAAGAGGACATGATATCGTAGAGCTCCTCACTCCGTTCCGGGGAAAGCTGGTCCGGAAGGTCGTGCTCAAACAAATTTCGAAAATAGAATACCGACTTCTCAAAGTGGCCGGTTTTAACCGATAATCTCAATGCCTCCTCTATCCATCCATTCTCCTCATCATCCGGATGAATTGCCACCAGATGTTCATAGCAGTCAAGTGCGCTCTCCAGGCGGTCGGTTCTCTTTGCGATCGCCCCTAATTGCACGAGCGTTTCCGTCTCGCTGAGGGCTCTGTCAAAGTTGGCCCGGGTATCCCGGCTAAGTATCTGATGGTAATCGGATAAAATCTGATAGGACTTCTCCCAATTCTTGTTCAATTGTGAAATCCGATAGATAATCAAATAGGGGAGACGCTGATGAGGCTCGGCCTCGATCGATTGGGCCGCCAAAGTTAACGCTTGCTGCCATCGATACTGCTCGGTCATACAACTGGCGAGGCCATTCACTGCTGCTACTCTGTCAAACGGCAGTAGCTTTTCCACTTTAAGCACCCTGCGGTATAGCGCTGATGCTTGTGCATATTTACGTTCACGGAACTTTTTCTCCCCCTGAATCAAACAGGATTGCGGGGTTTCAACAGGTTCAGAGAACAGATCAGCGTTTACAATCTGTTCGACCGGGCAACTCTTCCGGTCAATTCCGACAACACGAGTGGAAAGTTGAACCTCTTTCTCAAGCAGAGTTCGAGTGGCATCCGGTATTTGGAACCCTTCATAGACCGGATCGGCGGACTTCGGGACCATCCGAATCTGAATATAATTCCGCAGTGTATCTGTCTCTGGCTGGCAATTGATGAGCGCCGGCACCCATTGATCTTCTCTGAGGTGATTTCGCAAACCGGCAAATTGGCTTGTATCTACCTCTTCATCATCTTCCAGAAAGAGGATCCAGTCACTCTCCGCCTCCCGAAGCCGGCAGTTTCTGATTTCCACAAGGCTCCTCTCAGGATCCAGTTTTTCCCATTTTATCTGTCCGGGAAGCCCTGAAGGCCTCTCTCCCGGCCCGGTAACGGTAACCCTGTTAACACGGCCTGCCCACTCCTGCAGATTCTGCAGGTTGAGCAGGTTCAGGTCTTTGAGATATAGTGCAATTTCCAGCCAGCTGATTTTTTCAGAAGGATGGATACTTTCTCTGTTCTGTGTGGGTTTCATATGCTGTCTCTTCGATTTGTTCAATCTTTCTATCCAATAGGAAGTTTTTGCATCCGTCGGCTGGCGGATGCAGCGGTACCACCTGGCACTCACAGACATTCTACATCCCGGCTGAAGCACTGGGGGCCACAGGGCTCACGTATTCAGGCTCTGTCAGAGATAATCCAGCAGCGAGTTGCCGAACATGGTTGAGTGTACAGCCATCGCAGACTCAAAAGCTACCTGTGTCCTCTGCAGATCCGAGAATGCCTGCGCGTAGTCGGTATCTACCAGTTCACTGATATCCGATTTCTGGTAGATAGCAGAGGACTCATACCGCTCAAACATGAATTCCATCTGGTTGATATTTCCTCCCAGCCGGGAGGTTAAATGCGTTGCATGGTCGATCAATCCGTCCATGTCGTCCAACAGGCCGTTCAACGCATCTGTATCGTCATCCAACAGCGCATCCTCGATCTGTTGAATTACCTCGAACATGTCTCCGGAACCGGTATCCCGCAGCTCTGTCCCGGTTACAGAAATATCAACCTGTACTCCATCTCCGGCAAGAATATTCGGTGCCGTTGTATTACTATGGCTTTCGACCCCTCCAACTGCCAATTCATCATTTTCAAAAGGAGCCACAGCGCTATTGGTACCGGCAAACAGATAGCGGTCACCGTAACTCAGGTTGAAGGTGTCGACCAGGGTATCACGAAGTCCGGCTATCTCTTCAGCCATATTGGCCCTCACCGATTCTCCGGTTGTCCCGGTTGCCCCCTGAACGAGAATCCCCTTGATCTCAACCAGGCGATCGATCGACTTGTCGAGTGTATCCTGTGCCATACGGGCCTGACGCAGGCCACTGCTGATATTTCTCTGGTACTGTTCCTCTTTTCGAATATTTTCTCCGATCACCCGGCTCTGCTGAAATGAGATCGGGTCGTGTGAAGGGAACCGTACTGTCCGGCCGCTGGAGAGATCCGACTGGATCTTGCCCAGCTCAGCGCGGTTCTTGCTAATATCCCGCATGAAATTTCCGAAAAGTATCTTTTGTGTAACTCTCATAATGTCTGTTACCTCACAAGGTCGATCAATGTGTCAAGCATCTGCTGGGCTGCCCCCATGACACGGGCTGAACCCTGGTATGCATTCTGGTACTGGATCATCAGGCTGAGTTCTTCATCTATATTCACACCGGACTCCCTCTCCTGCTGCATCGTAAGCATCTGTATTTCGGAGTCACGCGCTTCAATCTTGGAATTCAGGTCACTCAGATTTCTTCCTGGTTCGCTGATCAGGTTAATGGAGTAGTCAATCAGTTTTTGTCCGCCAATCAGAGGGCTGTTTCTCAGGCTGGCTATCTCTGCTGCAATCTCGCCATTACCAGCCTCTCCATCTGTCGAAGAGGCGGCAATATGCTCCACACTGTCTCTAATTTCATCGCGAACCCGAATCGTACCGGCCCGGTCCCCGGCAGGATCAAAGAAATCTCTCGACATGGAGTCCTCAAGGCCGAAACCACTCCTGTGAAGTGTGTTGAATTCAGTGACCATTGTTTCAGCAATGGTGTCAAGTTTCTCTTTCAGTCCCTGAATCTGCTCCTCATACATCTCGATACCGGCGCCCAGTTTTCCTCCGGTTGTCTCAACCAGTTTTCCGCTCTCCAGCCGCAATCGGTACGCTTTCTCCACATCGTCAACTTCCGGTTTCAGAAAATAGGCCTGGTTCTCATCCAGAACCTGTACACCTCCGACCCGGATCAGCATCCCGCCATTTTCGGTGCGTTGTGTCTCGAAGTCGACCAGTTCAGCAAGTTCTTCAAGTTTCTTCACCTGCAAATCCAGGCTGGCATGGTCCGGTTTTCCCTGTGCCTCGGCCTGCTGCACGGTCCGGTTTATTGCCGCCAGATCTCTCAGTAGTTCGTTTACCGCCTGAACTGATTTTGTTGTGGTATCCCGGACCAGGTCACTCGTCCGGTCAAGGCTTCGGTCGATCTCAGCCATTTTATCGGTAAGCTGTACTGCTTCCGACACCAGGTTATTCCGCACACTCATATCCTGGGGATCCGAAGAGAGTTCCGAAAAGAGATCAAAAAAGCGCCCTATTCTCAGGTCAAGGTCACCGCCAGAATCAGACGCCATGGTCGCTTCAAGCTGCTGAAAGATTCTCTGCTGTTCCTTAAGATATCCCATATCCTGCCGTTTCTCATTGAGAAGGACATCATTCATCTCATTCCGCAGCCTGTTCACAGCGGTGATATTGACACCAAGACCGGAATGGTAGTTCCCCATCTGCATCCCGATCGCATTTTTATCGACCCTCTGTCGGCTATAACCGGGGGTGTCTGCGTTTACAACATTGTTGGCTGTCACAGAGAGGGAGCGTTCCGCTGCCCGAAGTCCGCTTTTCGATATTTCGAAGAGTGCTCTCATAATGTACCTTATACTTCCTGGTTAACTGCTACTCCGTTTGACACCCCTGTAGTATCTCCGTTCCTGGCGTAGTTCAACTCTTTTTCATTCCGCAAGCTGTAAATGGACTTCATGAACCGGGAATTTTCGGAGAGTGCAAATTTCAGCAAGCTGGTAAGATGATTCTGTTTTTTTTGAAGCGCCTCCACCATTTGCGACAGGCGGTTTTTCCATCTGTCAATCGTCTCCTCTTCATCCGGTTCCACAAGTTTCAGATGTTCGAGCCTGTAGGGTGGCACTGCCCGGTCATTCGTCTGCAAAATCGACTCCAATTCAACTTTGAGACTCTTCTCGAAGTTGTTGAAGCGGGTCATCAGGTCAATGTGCTCCTCACTCAGTTGCTCAACCTGTTCCGAGTCAGACTGTATGACAGCCCGGATCTGGGCGTCCATATTTTTGAGAATTTTTTTCGAAAGTGAATTCAGGCCCTCCACACTTCTGGAGACTTCCTGAAGTGTTGTCCGGGTTTTTATTTTCGGGGTCATGTCCGTTTCCATTTTATGAGTTTTCATTTGACGAGCTATCCAGTTGATCCCAGTACCGGGTCACAAGGTCAGCCATCCCAAGTGTTCGTCGGGCCGCCAGTTCTCCTGCAAGTGCATCTGTTATAAATTCCCTGTAGAGATGGCTGGACTCTCCCATACCACTTCCACCATCAGACATTTTAAATGAGTCCTTGGTCATCTCCTTTACAAGGTGACGTGCAAAGATCTCTTCAAAATCAAGCGCTGCCTGTTCCTTCTGCAGCTCTTCACTACGCTGTTGCCCGACTTGCTGACGGGCTATTTCCAAAAATGAGTCAATATTCATCTGTTTCGGTTTGTTGCCAGAATTATGTCCGGAAGCTGCCTCAGAGATTGTTCCCTGTCCATATTGGCATTTACATTACTATGAGCTGCCCCCGCAACGAGCCTGCGCGCTCGAGTGCCTGAAAAATGGAGATAATGTCCCTGGGGCTCAATCCAAGTGTGTTCAGAGACCCCGCTAACTCCTGTACAGTCGTATCCGGATCCAGTACCAGTGTCTGCGCGGACTGTTCACTGATCCCGACTTCCGGTACCGGAAGGACTACCGTTTCTCCCTGTGCCAGGGGATTTGGCTGGCTGACAAATGGAGTGACCTGTGTCCGGATTTGTATCGTTCCATGTGCGATCATCGCATCGTCGATCATCACCTCCCCTCCCGCAACAATGGTTCCGGTTCGTTCATTGATAACTACCCTTGCCGGAGCATCCACTTCGATCTCCTGTTCCAGTACAATGCTGGTAAAGAGGTTCATGCTCCCCGGCTCCTGAAACGCTTCCGGCCAGACAACATGGACAAGGCCTGCGTGACGGACTTCTGCCAGTTCCTCATCGAATGCAGTATTCACCGCCTCTGCAATTCTTCTGGCATTGGTATAGTTTGGTTCTCTGAGCACCAGCCCCAATGGCTGTTCCGTGTTATGACTGAATTCCCTGTTTCCGGTCACAATACCGCCACCAGGGATCGTTGCTGTCAGCGTCTGGTTTCTGGAAACTCTTGACCCCGGAATCTCAGCGGTATACCCGCCTGTGATTAACGGCCCCTGTGCTTTTGCGAAAACTTCTTCATTGTCCGGATCAATAAGTGGAGTCTGAAGCAGTACTCCACCCTGCAGGCTGCTGGCATCCCCCAGGGAACTTACCGTAACCGTCATCTCACTTCCAGGCGCATGGTATGGGCTGACGGAGGCAGTAACCATCACTGCGGCTACATTCCTCGTGCGGAGGCTGGAAGCATCTACATTAATACCGAAATTCTCCAGCATATTGGAGATAGACTGGACTGTGAAAACAGATCCACGACTGCTGATCGTACGGTCACCTGTCCGGTCCAGGCCGGTAACCAGGCCATACCCGATCAACTCCTTTCGGTGTGCGTTCTGAATCTCTACCAGATCAGACAGCCGGGTCTGTCCCCAGGCTGCAGGCAGAAAAAACGTAAACAACAAAGGCATCAAGAACATCCATCTGATGATTTTCCTGTACTGAACCGGTATAATCCTCACTCTATTCATAGTTTCTTAGATTTACATATCGTTCAAGAGGATCGCTGCACCAAGAGCGGCGCCCACACCGACAAAGATTGCCCTGCGCAGAAGTCCACGCTGTTTTGTCAATCCTCTCACACCTCCCTTCTTGTCGTAGCGGATATTCGCATTGGCGACCCGATAGGAGAGAACCCGGTTTCTGCTGTCTACATCACTTGGGCGAATCACCCCGCTCAGGCTCATCTCATGCAGCTCTCCGTTGATCTCCGTCGACCGAACACCTTCGACGACAAGGTCGCCACTGGGTGAGACGTCTACGATTTGCACA
>JBBDRW010000032.1:31249-54592 GCA_040905265.1 Balneolaceae bacterium
TTGCACACTCATATTCCCCTCCAGAAGCTGCCCCTGGCTGGCCAGATTTCGTTCGTCCGATCCGTACTCAACCGTCGCTCCGGTTCCGAATGTCGGTTCAAACGGTATAAAGTTTCCGGAGGCCGTTCCAGATGCACTTCCGTTTGCATTGCTACTGTTTCTGGCATCCGAGGATGAGCTGCCGGAGATATTCTCGGTCAGAATAACCGTGATGATGTCTCCCACCTGATTCGCCTTACGGTCCTGGAAGAGTGAATGCTGTGCGGTAGCCGGCATTATCTGCCAGATCAGAGAGAATCCTGCTATCGTAATAAACTGTACAATTTTCATAGTGTTTGTTTCCATTTTGCTACTCCGGGGCCGGTAATCAGGCCCAGATATCTTCTTCGGGTTTCATTGCTGTAAATTCGAATTTCGTCATCTTTGGCACCTGCTTCCCGCGCCTCTCCGGTCAGTTCAATCCGGATACCCCGCTCTTCAAATATCAGAGTTACAGGGTCACCCGCTTCCACGACTCTGTCCGAACTGATATCCACAAGCCGAACCGGCTGGCCCTCTGCCAGGTTTCTCCGCAATGTTTTTCCTTCCAGTGCCTCCATGCTCTGCACGAGCCGATCGCCGTTTCCGTCTGTTGAAACCCAGCGCATTTGAAAATCTTCGCTCAGGAGAACATCACCATTCAATATCATTCCAACAGCCACCGGAAGCAGCTGTTCGATCTCCACTTCAAGCTGAACCTCCATAACCGTCCGGTCCTGCCCGCTGCCTGCTGTCACTTCAAACCGGGTATAACGACTTACTCCACCATTCGGAATCACAGATTCAATCTCCTCCGGGCTTGTCTGAAGAAGAGTTCCCGGAATCCAGCGGGCACTCAAGGAAAATCTGAAGGTTTCCGAATCATATCTATTTTGAAGAGCCTCCAAAGCCAGGTCAAGAATCTGTTGACGTGTCCCGGCAGATGCAGGATCCCGGGAACCCTCACTGCGTTCCGGACGCTCATACACGGCCAGGGCTCCCGACACTCCTGAACGTTCCTCATTGCAGTGAGTTTCGCACTCTTCTGCCTGGATCGGATTTACCAGAATCAGGCTCGTTATTACTCCTGCTATAATGGTTGATATCGCCAAACTCATGAACGTTTATCGTTTGATGGAGTTGGTAGCCTGCATCATATCTTCTGCAGTCTGAACCATTTTTGAATTGGTCTCATAGGCTCTCTGAGCTTCAATCAGGCGAACCATCTCATTCACAATATCTACATTCGACTGCTCCAGATAACCCTGCCTGACAACTCCAAATCCCTCCGTGCCGGGTGTACCGAAGAAGGGCATCCCGGATGCGTCGGTTTCGGAAAAGAGATTGTCTCCCATGGCATTCAGTCCTCCCGGATTGACAAATCGTGCCAGTTCAATCTGGCCCAGTTCCATCTCCCTGTTATCTCCGGCCATCAAAGCGGTCACGATACCATCCTGAGAAATCTGAATCGCCTGGGCGTCCATCGGTATCTCTATCTGATCTGCAAGAGGAAGCCCGGAATTGTTCACAAGCAGGCCGGTCGCATCCCGGCTGAAATTTCCGTCACGGCTGTATCCGATCGAACCGTCCGGCATCTCAACCTGGAAAAATCCCCCTCCGCTGATCGCGACGTCCAGTGCATTACCGGTTTCCGAGACCGACCCCTGCATAAAGTTCCGGATGGTAGCGACTGCCCTGGAACCGTGGCCGATCTGAAGAGACGGGCCGTCATTGGAAACTCTGCCGGCAGCCGAACCGTGTCTGGATTCAGAAATGTTTTCATAAAACAGATCCTGAAAAGCAATGGTACTTCTCTTGAAGCCGGTCGTGTTTACGTTTGCCAGGTTGTTTGCAATATTATCGACTGATTTTTGCTGGGCACTCATCCCGAGTGCTCCTGTGCTTAGTGCTCGAAACATAATCTATCTGATTGTATGAGAGTTAAAATCGTCCAAGTGTACCGGTTGCCTGGGCGAGGGTTTCGTCCGTGGTCTTCATGGCCCGCTGTTGCGCTTCAAACATCTGCATGTTGCGCATCATGTCGACCATTTCGTGAAGAGGCTGAACATTTCCTTTTTCATAGTACCCCTGCATTACGGTCGATGAGTTGCTTTCGGCGAGAGCGCTCATGTTCTCTACAGAAAAGTAGCTGCTGCCCCGCCTTTCCAGAAGTGACGGATCCTCCACCTCCACGATCCTGAGCTGATCATAGACCTCTTCATTCAGACGGATGGTTCCGTCTTTGCCGATTGACAGGTCCACCTCACCCTGTCCGTCTTCTGCAGCCTGAAAATACTCCGGTATGTGAATCGCGCCTCCATGACCCAATACCCGAGCACCACTGCTGTTTACCATATATCCGTCGGAGTTCAGCTGGAACCGGCCATCTCGAGTCAGGTAATTCTCGCCATCCTCTTCGACAACAAAGAACCCATCTCCATCAATACCGACATCGAGGTCATTCCCGGTTGGCTCCAGGACTCCTTGCTCCATATTCACCTGCTGCATCGGAACGGACTTCGTCAGCTCCACACCATTCACCCGTTCCGATAGCAGCCGATGAAAAAGAGTATTTCCTTTAAATCCCGGTGTATTGATATTGGCCAGGTTATCCGCTGTCACCTCCTGCGCCTTCGACAGCATCTGCAAGGCCTGCATATGTGCTTCAAATCTGTCAATCATCGGTCTTTTCGTTTCATTGTTCTGTTTTCCCTGGCCAACAACATCCGCCGGATGAACCCATATGTAATCTCGTCCGGCGTTACACCCTGTACTCCTCACAGTCCGCGTCCAACCGGCCGGTTACCGGAAACCCGGCAAATCCATCCTGCTCCATGATAACTGTCAAATTCTGTGCCACTTCACTCCTCCCCGCTGTGAGCCGCCTCTCAAAAGCCACCTGTCGCCAGAACGGAATCGAATCCAAAAAACCCTCATATAACCGAACAGCAGCATTTTACACCTTCACCTCTCTTCATATAATGGCCGATAAAGGGCTGCTTCCGATTGTTCCGGCCGATTCCGGCAGCAGCACTCGTATGCGGGAAATGTTTTCCGCCGGGATGGATGATTTCTCCTCCCGGCCCTGATTCGATGTGCTGAAACAGGCTGTAGAATCAAAGTGAGACATTGGTATTGTATTTGAAATAAGATCTCACATGGCAGACAAGAATAGCGACCAGGAAAAAACGGAGGAACCCACTCCCCAGAAGCTGAAGAAGGCGAGGGAGGAGGGGAATGTAAGTATCAGCAGGGAGGTCTCCTCTGTCGTCCTGATGGGTGTTGCTGTCATCGTCTTCATCAGTTCCGGTGGCTATATGTATAATAGGCTGGAGGCTCTCTTTGAGACATTCCTGCTGGAATCCGGGACTGCTCTGGACGATCCGGATCACGCCATTGAGACGATAGAACTCGCCTTCTGGTTTGGATTCGAAATGATGATGCCCATTCTCGGAGTTATCTTTGTTACGGCGTTTTTGGTGAATGTAGCACAGACCGGTGGCGCCATCTCAGTGAAAGCAATTCAGCCAAAAGGGAGCAAGCTTAACCCGATAAGCGGTATCAAGAAGATCTTCTCAATGAAAGGGTTTGTGGAGTTGATCAAAGGGTTTCTGAAACTCGGAATCGTCACGATTGTGATCTGGTTTACCATCCGGAATGACATTGACCAGTTTGTAGCCTATGCCGTCAAACCGCTGGGCCATAATCTGGAAGAGGCGGGTTCCTATATCCTGATGTTTGTCACCCGAATTCTCTCTGCTCTGTTTATTCTATCCATCGTTGATGCGGTTTACCAACGATTTCAACACAGAAAGGATCTGAGGATGACCAAACAGGAGGTGAAGGATGAGTACAAACAGTCAGAGGGAGATCCCCACCTGAAGAGCAAGAGAAGAAGCATGGGACTCTCCTTTCGCCAGAAGAAACGACTGGATCATGCCGTCCTCAGTTCCGACGTAGTTGTCACCAACCCGACGCATTACGCTGTTGCGCTCCGGTATGACCCGGAAATTAATGATGCCCCGATCGTGATGGCGAAAGGACAGCGGTTAAAGGCACTCCGCATCAAAGAACTCGCCCGACACTACGATATTCCGATGGTCGAGAACAGGCCGGTTGCACAGGCTCTCTTTGCCACTGCCGAAGTAGATGAGCGTATCCCGGCTGATTTGTTCCGGGCTGTTGCAGAGATTCTGGCTTATGTCTATAAATTAAAAAAACAACATAACGTATAGGCCGAACGAATGGCAAAAAGTGGTTTTTCAGCAGAAAATCTGAAAGCGATGTTCTTCAAAACGGATGTGATGATCTCATCGAGTATCGTCCTGATCCTGATGATCATGATCTTTCCGTTTCCGGCAGGAATTATGGATTTCTTTCTTGCACTGAACATCTCTCTCTCAATTATTGTCATGCTGGTCGCCTTCTACACCCTGAAGCCGCTTCAGTTTGCGGTCTTCCCCGGCATGCTTCTGATCCTCACACTCTTCCGGTTAGCCCTGAACGTTGGGACAACCCGGCTGATTCTGAGTGAGGGGTATGCAGGTTCGATCATCGAGTCCTTTGGCGGGCTCATTGTGCAGGGAAATTTTGTGATCGGTATCATCATATTTGCCGTATTGGTCATCATCAACTTTGTCGTAATAACCAAAGGGTCGACCCGGATCGCCGAGGTCGCCGCCCGGTTTACGCTGGATGCAATGCCGGGAAAACAGATGTCCATTGACGCGGATCTCAGTGCAGGCCTTATTAGTGACGAAGAGGCGAAACAGAGACGGGAAGAGATCTCCAGGGAAGCGGATTTCTATGGTGCAATGGATGGTGCCAGCAAGTTCGTCCGGGGAGATGTGATCGCCGGACTTCTCATTACCTGTATCAATATTGTTGCGGGATTGATCATCGGAACCCTGCAACAGGGGATGCCAATGGGCGAAGCCGCACAGTTGTACACACTTCTGACGATCGGAGACGGCCTCGTCTCGCAGATCCCGGCACTGCTGGTTTCTACATCCGCCGGGATCATTGTTTCGCGTGCAGCATCGGAAGGAAACCTCAGTGATGAGCTTACAACCCAACTGACCGGAAATCCAAAGACTGTTGTCATCGGATCGGTTTTTGTTTTCTTTATCGGACTCCTTCCGGGAGTCCCGATAACACCGTTTTTTGCAATCGGAGGGATTTTTCTCTTTATCGCCTGGAAAAAGCAGACCGCCATTGACCAGGAACAGATTGAGGAGGAGATCAAACAGAGCCAGCCTCAGCTTGAAAAGGCAGAAGACCGTGTTGAGGATTATCTGCTGCTCGATACTCTGGAACTTGAGATCGGCTACAGCCTGATACCAATGGTTGAGAAAGAGCAGGGCGGCGACCTGTTGCAGCGTATGGTTTCTCTCCGAAAGCAGCTGGCATCCGAGCTTGGCATTATTATCCCGTCAATCCGTATCCGGGATAATGTACAGCTCGACGCCAATACCTATATGATAAAAATGAGAGGGAACAAACAGGGCGATGGCGAGCTTCTGCCTGGCTACCACCTGACTCTTCTTCCTGCAGATTTCAAACCGGATATACAGGGAATCGAAACAAAAGATCCGACGTTCGGGATGGATGCGATCTGGGTTAGCGGAAAAAATCGGTCCCAGGCGGAAAAATATGGTCTCTCCGTCATTGAGTCCGGTGCGGTTATCACCACCCACCTGAAAGAAGTTTTGAAGAAAAATGCATACAAACTGGTCGACCGTCAGATGGTAAAACGACTGGTCGACAATGTGAAAGAGCAGTCCCCGGCACTGATCGATGAGCTGATTCCGGATGGGTTAAAGATCGGAGATGTTCAGAAAGTGCTGAAACGGTTGTTGAAGGAGCGTATTCCTGTAAAAGATCTGGTAACGATACTGGAGACGCTGGCCGATCACTGCCGCCAGACAACCAATACGGATGTACTGAATGAGTACTGCAGAGCGGCTCTTTCCGAGACAATCACCCGTCAGTTTATTGGTGAGGATGGACATATTGTAGTCTCCATGATGGAGTCACCGCTCGAATCACACCTGATCGGACAGGCACAGCAGGGTACGCTTAACTCAAATACACTCGGACTGAAACCGAACCAGGTGGAGCAGATGTACAAGAATGCTTCCGCAATATTTGAAGAGATGATCCGGCAAGGATTTGAACCGATACTCCTTACATCACCGGTACTCCGATTTACCATGTTTGAATTTTTGGCACCAATTTTGCCAGATATAAATGTACTGTCGTACAACGACATCAGTCCGGATGTTCAGTTTCGAACATTTGACAGGCTGCACCTGGAACAGGCAGAACTTGAAGAACACGTACCCGCATGAATCTGAAGAAATTTTTTGGAACCACGATCGATGAAGCCAAGCAGCGTGCACGCCAGAGATATGGGAATGATTTCGTAATCCTGGAGACTGTACCGCCAGTGGCTGACCGAAGCGCTGCAATCACTGTTGTTATAGACCACCCGGACGACAACAGACCTGGAACCCGGTTCGACACTGAAGAGGAGGGTGTTCGGTTTGAACGGTCCCGCAATGGAGATGGCAGAAGGCAGCACAAAGGAAAGCCAAGCAGTAACCTGAATGCCCTTCGCAATTATGTAAACGAACTGGAGACTGTCAATGGCCATGCGGAGCGGAACGGTAACGGATCGATGAATGACAAGGGTACTTACCACGGAAATAGCACAATAACAGGGTATCCATCGGATAAAGAGTTCTCAACCAGAAATACAAACGATGAAATCCCGATTCCGTCCTACGGAGATGAAAAACATTCGAAGGATCCGATACCGGAGAGAAAAAACGGTGATTCACAGGATTCTGAGAAGAACCACTGGCCTGAAAAAACACCCTTTATCCCTGGAAACAATCCCTCTGGTTCGAACGGAAAAAACAACAATGGATACAGCCGTGCATCGGTACGAAAAAACGGATTGCCGAAAAAATCAGACAGTAGTGAGAATGAGGAGAAGCTGAAGGGAACTTCAGATTCTTTCCAGCTTCCCGGAAGTAATCTTCTCTCCCGGTTCGACGAATCCAAACCTCATATCGGAGGGGTGGGAGAAGAGGTAACTCCTTCTGCACAGCGCCGTGAACAGCGGGAGATTACAGCTCTGCACAAACGGTTTGACAAGCTGGAAGCTCTTCTCGACTCCGCATTTATCTCTTCCAACCTGGACTATGTTTCACACCCGGCATTTCAGCAGCTGGTCCGGACGGGAATCAGTACAAGTGTCGTATCGAAGTGGTTTGGTGATATTATCAAACATGGGATTGATCCGTTTGAACATACGGAGGCATTTATGGGTAAACTCTCTGCGATCCTCCGTCGTGCTATCAGCGGTACCAAGCTGGCCGAGACAGAAAAATATATGCTTTTTACAGGCCCATCCGGATCCGGCAAAACGGAACTGATTATGAAATTGATCCTGCACCCGGAATTTCTCTCAGGAAAGAAACTCTCTGTAGTCTCGCTGCTCCCTCCGGAGGATGAAAACGGATATTACTATACGATCCTGGAACCATTTTGCAAAGACCAGAACATTCCCTTTTTCAAAGTACGCTCGGGTGATGAAATTACTCAGATGCAAAAAATATGGTCCCATTCCGACCACGTTCTGATCGATACTCCATCTGTCAAAACCGGCCAGGAGCACTCCTTCAGGGAGTACTGGAAGATTCGTCAGGCTGTCTCTACCCTATCCCCCCTGGAGGTTCACTATGTGATTAATGCGTCCAACAACCGGTTCTATTTCGAGGACTCCTCAGCGGTTGAACATCCATTGAAGCCGGATTACGTGGCGATTACACATCTGGACGAAGTATCCAAGTGGGGCCCGCTGATACCCGTTCTACAGCAGATGGAGGGAAGTGCCAGGTATATAAGCAAAGGGGATACTATCCCGAACAGCCTCGACGAATTTGACCCGTCGTGGTTTGCAAAACATGTACTGAAAGAGAACTGAAAGAACTATGAAGAACCAGGGCACGTTTCACCAACCATTTATCCTCGCTGTCATCAGCGGCAAAGGCGGGGTAGGGAAAAGTATGACAAGCGTAAACACTGCAGAATCCCTGAAGCGAGCCGGATACCGGGTAGCTCTGATCGACGCAGACTTAGGGCTCTCCAACTGTGCCACTATGATGAACGAGACGGTAGAGGCCAGTGTGGACGAGTGGATTCGAGGAGATTGCAGCCTTGAGGAACTTCCACAGAACTGCAATGGGTTAACCCTGATTACCGGATCGGATGAACCCGCCCGGGAGCGGTTCAGGCCTGAGCTCTATATGGATGCTATGGATCAGGTTATCCTTCATCTGGCTGCAGATCACGATTTTATTATCATTGACACACCGGCCGGCATCGGTGAAATTACACTCTGGGCTCTGGATCGTGCCCATCTAGGATCCATACTTCTGGTGGATGAACCGACTGCCATATCGGATGTCTACCGCCTCTGTAAATATGTCTACAGCATCGATCCCGAATACCGATTCGGTGGAATCGTTAATCTGGCAGAGAGTGAAAAGAGCGCCGGTAGTACCCACAAGCGCTTTAACTCCATCCTGAATTACTTTCTGAAGAAGAAGACCGGCTATCTCGGTTTCATCCCCGAAAGTGAGATGATACGGCATGCTGTAAAACAGCAGCGTACACTGTTTCAAGATGACCCGACAAGCAAGTTGCTGGATGAATTTCAATTTATAGCACAAAACATTATCGGGTATGCCGGCGCAACAAAAAAGGATCTGGCAAAAGTGAATCTCTAAACGGTAAAAACTATGCTACTACGACTTATTACTATTATTTCATTGATCAAGTTTATGCTTCTTCTGATCTCTGGGACAAGTTTGGAGATCGCTCTGTATCGCAGCTTGATCGTCTTTCTGATTCTGTTTACGGTTCTCTACCTGACCATTTATCTGTTAAATGTGATCCGGGACAGTGACACATCATCCAGAAGCTCAACGGTACCCGATGTAAACGGCACCGGGTCTGACAAGGAGGAGTAGCCATGGGTGGAAAAACACTGCAAGAACTGGCGGAATCCTATTGCGAGGATCCCGCATACGGGTTGCGAAATTCAATCATCAGCAAGTCCATGCCGTTAATCCGGAGTATTATCGGAAAAATCAACAACCCGGATCAGCCACTGACACAGCGAGAAGACCTGGAGAGTGCAGCTATCAGCGGGTTAATCCAGGCGCTCGACTCGTACGACTGTGAAAAAAATATCAAGTTTAATACATTCGCCTACTATAGAATACGAGGGAGTGTAATCGACTACCTGAGAATGGTCGACATGCTGCCGAGGAAACACCGTAAAAACTACGGCCAGGTTCAGGAGGTGATCGATTGGAAATCCCAGGCACTCGGCCGGGAACCGACCGATGAGGAGATTGCAGAAGAGCTCGACCTGCCGATTGAAGACTACCATCAACTGTTGACGTATGTCCAGCAGCGAAATGCACTCTCACTCGATAACAACTATGACGATGACTCGCAATCGATCTATGAAATCTATGCAGATCCTGCATCAGAGACACCTGATGTAAATCTGGAGCGAAGCGAACGGGCCGAAATTCTGAAGAAGAGAATTGGAAAACTAAAAGAGAGGGACCGCCTGATACTCACGCTTTACTATTACGAAGAGATGACGATGAGCGAGATTGCTCTCCTTCTCGAACTGTCGGAAGCAAGAATCTCGCAGATCGTCGGAAAACTGTTGATTCAGTTAAAACATGAACTGACGCGGGAGGAGATAGTGCATTGATGAAGTAAGTTGAGAGATCTCTGCCCCGTCGTTGAAACCAACGATGACAAATATCACCCACATATCGAACGTGCGTCACGTTCCATCCCGGCCAAATCGAAAACGGGATGAAGAGAAGGGTTCGAAACGAGAGAAACAGGATCAGAACCCGGAAGAAGAGACACCGCAATTCATACTGAAAGACGCCCCATCCAAAAAAAAGAAACGCCCCGTACATGCAGATGCCAAGCAGAATCGTACGCAACCCGAAAACAGTCAGAAAGAACCGGACGGCAAGAATCCAAGCCCGGAAGACCCACCCAACCGACCAACCACAAAACCCGGAATCGGCGATCGTATAGATCTTCAGGTTTGACAGGAATTGGAAGACAGAACGTAACAGCCCGGAGTGCGGGGCTCCAGGGAAAAAATCCACTCCGGCCCGAGTCCTGTCAATTGTCACGAACCACAATAGACCTTTGGATTCTTTCCCGGGAGAGCTGCACTTCGGGCGGGATATAAAGCAGAGAATATAGACCTAGGGAGCAATCAAATCGATCACGTCGGCCAAAAATTCAAACATCCTCTGAAACATCATATCAAAGGCAACCGGGAGATAGGGTACGACAAGAATCAGCAGGCTGATTCCGATCCCGATTTTGAGAGGCAGTGAGATAAACATGATGTTTGCCTGTGGCATAATGCGGGCAAAAATTGCAAGAGACAGATCCAGCAGAAAGAGTACGATGATAAACGGCGAGGCAATCTGTACACCGATAACAAAGAGATAGGTTGCCACTTCCAGCATAAAGGGGCCGGCAAGGTGCACCTCCGCCTGGTTCAGAGGTATCACCTCAAAACTCCGGACAAGAGCATTGATATAGACCTTCTCTCCGTCTATCGAGAGAAAGACCAGGACAGCCAGCATGGTAAACAGGTTCCCGACGATCGTACTCTTCTCCTGAGTCATAGTATCGATCATATCGGCAAAAGCGAGTACGATTTTCAGGCTGATCAGCCGGCCGGCAAACTCCAGTCCCGCAAAAATGAGTTGGCCGGTTAGCCCGAGAATGACACCGACCAACACTTCAACCAGTATGGTGGAGAGGATCATGATCAGGCCGGAATCGGCCATAATAAAGAGATTTTCAGATGGAATGACCGGATAGAGAAGGATACTGGTAATAAGAGCAAAAAAGATTTTGATCTGAGCAGGAAAAGCCGCTGTACTGAAAAAAGGGGCGGTCATAATCATGCTGCTGACACGAACGAATATCAGAAAAGACGCCAGAATATAGTCGATCGACAAGAGCTCCATCTGAATCTGTTATGTAAACCGTTTGATAGCCGCGGTCAGTTTGCAATTTCCGGTATAAAGTCAAATATGCGCGCCATGAAATCGATCGCATATTGAAGCATAAATCCGAATGTCAGGAAAAGGATGACCACTACGACAATCATCTTGGGCACATAACTCAGTGTCATCTCCTGTATCGAAGTTGCAGCCTGGATGATCGCAATCGTGAGTCCGACCACCAGTGCTCCAGCCAATACCGGCCCCGAAAGGATCACGACAGCAGTAAGCATCTCCTGAAGCCAATAAATTCCAGTCTCTATATTCATCTCTTCTCCACTTATCTAGTGTCTGTTTGAAAACTCATAGTGTCCTGAGATTGACGTTTTCTCAGAGACACTAGTTAAAACTTCGAACCATCGATTCCACCAACAGGTACCAACCGTCTGTCAGGACAAATACAAGGATTTTAAACGGGAGTGATACCATCACCGGGGGTAAGAAAATGATCCCCATAGAGAGCAGAATCGAGGTCACGACAAGATCGATCACCATGAATGGCAGATAGATCATGAACCCGATTTGGAATGCGATCCGCAGCTCACTGATGATATAGGAGGGGACAACAACAAAAAGGGGGAGATCCTCAATCGTATCGACCGTCTCGATCTCTACCATATCCATAAAGAATAACAGATCCTGATCCCTGGTCTGTTGAATCATAAACTCTTTCAAGGGCGTTGCTGCCACTACAAGGGCCTCCGCCTGGGTCATCTCCTCCTCGATATATGGCTGGATCGCCTGTTCATTGATGCTGTTGAACGTAGGCATCATAATAAAAATGGTGAGAAAAATCGCCAGCCCGATCAACACCTGGTTGGGGGGAGATTGTTGGGTCCCCAAACCCATTCTGAGAAAGAAAAAGACGACAATGATCCTTGTAAAACTGGTCATCATGGTGACAAATGCCGGACCGAATGAGAGGATCGTAATCAGAATAAGCGCCTGAATAGCCAGGGAAAAGTCCTCCGCTTCTCCACCGATCGACAGATCGATCTGTGGCAGAACCTGGGCGGTATACGGAACAGATACCTGAGCAGCGGCTACGGCAGATGGCAGAAGCAGCAAGCCGGCCATGCAACACAGAACAATCAATACCGGCCTGAACAGGAAGTGCTGATGAAACTTCATAATTCTCTCTACGTTTTTCGTTTAAAAAGGCTATGGAAACTGCTCTCATCCCGGGCCTTTTCTGCCGGCAACTCGTCTCTCCACTCCTCTTTCGGACAACGGTGGAGAAGGTTAACCCCACCGGTTGCAACTCCCAAAACCCATATCTCGCCGTTGAGTTCTACAATCCTCAGCTGCGTACCAGGCCCGAGAGAATGCATGCCAATCTCCCTGAGCCCTCGTTCGTCAACAGCCGGGCTTTTTGATCGTATCCAGAACCAGACGAGCGCGAGAATTGCAATCAGAACCAGGAAGGTTGTAAAAGCGTTGAAAAAAACTGAGGAAGAACGTTCCTCACTCTCTTCAGCTTGCTCCAGGGCTTCGGCCGGCGTTCGCAATGAGTTTCTCAAATTCTCCGTCCGCTGCTGCTGTGTGGTATCGATAATCTGTTCAGAGGAAGAGCCTGAAAACTCCATACGCGATACCATAAAAATCCAGACAAGAAGCATCAATACGGCAAGCCCGATGACAATCTTGAGAATTTTTTTCGGGTCTCCCGATGCGGATGAAATCGTGTCGCGAAGATCCATTATCTCAGTTGTGCAAGTCGTTGACGAGTAGAGATCAGGTTGGAGATACGGACTCCAAAATGCTCATCGATTACGACAACCTCGCCATGTGCAATCCGATGGCCGTTGACAAGAATATCGACCGGTTCACCTGCCAGTTTTTCCAACTCTATCACCGATCCTTTCGCCAGCTGCAGCACTTTGCCCAACGGAAGTTCTATCCTGCCCAGTTCGACGGATAGATCCATCTCGACATCCTTCAGGATATCCATGCTTTTCGATCCGTTTCCATTCAGGCCGGCCTCCATTTCACCGTCAAATTCATCAAATTCAATATGTCGGCCGTTAATCACCTCCTCTTCCTGCCCCAACGCCGCCATCTCTTCTGCACCGGTTTCAGAGAAGTTATTCTCCTCCGTTTTACCCTCTGACGGCTCGACCCGGATGGTTTCACTTTCCGGTTTCTCCACCCCGTCCTGCCCGGTTTCCGGTTCATCAACAGCTTCTGCTTCGGATGTGACATCTCCCATTAAAAATTCAGCCCGAACCGGATTATCCGACACTCCTGTGACGGACAGCCTTGCATTATAGTAGTGGCCGTTGGTGAGCTTTTTCTCCGCCTGCGCCAACGTGATGAGCTCGATCTCCGTCAGTTCCGGATTCAGCCCGTTTTTTTCAAAGGACGGGAGGAGTGCTTTCAGAAGGTCTCCTGAAAACTTCTTCAGAAGGTCGCGAGTCACTTCGTTGTTGCTCTTCTCATCGACTCCAAGCATGATACTGGAGAGAATGCTGTACCACTCCGATTCCAGCAGCACAATAAGGTCCGCTCCATGTTTTTCATCCCGTGCATAGAGAAGAATGTCGCTCTTTTCAACACCCTCCAGAGATTTCTCTTTTTCGATCCAGCCATCCGAACCGATCTCGATATTCGCCTCTTCCAGCAAGGTATCAGTCAGAAACCCGGCAACAGCCGGCAGATAGTTCTGCAACAGTTCTTTCCAGTTCTCTTTTGTCATAACAGCTCCTGTTCGTTGATTGCTTCTACAAGTTCATAGATTTTCACTGCCCGCCTCCCCTGGATCACCCCGGGAAATGCAGTCATTTTCTTGACTCCGTTAATGTGTACTTCCAGTGGCTTGTCCGTTTTCTGCCCCAGGGTAAGCGCATCCCCCTCCTTGAGGTCAACCAGCTCTTTAATCGTCAATTTAGATTTTCCCAACAGCGGCTGAACCGTAACATTGGCGTCCATCAGCGTTCTCTCATACGCTTCCAGCTCCGGCCCGGATAGCTGTTCATCTTTCAGATGCGCGCCCCTGCTGAGAGCTGCGTCATTCATCACCTCTTTTAACAGGCCGTACGGATAGGAGAAGTAGAATTCCACGCTCCAGTCCGACGTTTCAACTTTCATCCGGACAACAATCGTCGGATCAAGAGAGATATGATGAATATTGTCGGACTTGCTCTCGAAGAGCTTTTTTTGAATTTTGAACTCTTTGTAGGGATCCCAGGCGGTAAGCAGCTCTCTGATCACATTGTTCATAACCCGGTTGACGATCTTCTCTTCAATCGTCGTAAGTGTCCGTTTCTCCGCAAATGGGTCCCCCTTCCCGCCGCTTTGCCGTTCAATGAGATAGAGACTGAACGGAGTTGGCATAACAACGATCACTTCTCCTGAACCCCCCTCCATCGTAAGCAGATAGATCACCCCGGGGCTGTCGATGCTCTGGATAAATTCGGTTGATGAGATCTGGTCGATCTGATGGAGATAGATCTCCACCTTCTGCCGAAGGGCACTGCTGAAGATCCGGGTCAGTTTCCTGGCAAGAGCATCGTGGATCGTGCGCAGAGTACGCATAATCTCTTTGCTAAAGAGCTTCGGATGCCTGAAATCATAGGATTCTACATACTTCCTGTTTCCCGGCTTTGTTGTCGGGCTCTTTACATTCATTCGATCTGGATCGTTCGGTTTTCGGTATCATTGCATGACATATCTTGTGTAATACAAATTGCGTACCGAACGCAGGCCGATTGCCTGATTTACAACCTCGGCAAGTTCCCCCCGAAGCCGCTCCCTCTCTTCAAACTCGCCGAGCTGTTGAACAGTACGGCTCGAGAGGAGTTCCATCATATCGTGTTTGATCCGTTGAATATTCTGCTCAACCAGGGCTATATGGTCTGTATGCTGCAATTCAAGGTTGCATTCGACAACCAGGTAGCGCTGGCCACGGGTCTCGGCCGGATTCACGATCAGCTCTTCTATCTGAAAATAAACCGGCTCCTCGCTTGCCAAAAATGAACTGGTGAACGTATAGATCTGCTCATAATTTTTATCAACAATCGCATACGCCAACAGCATCGGTGCCAAAACGAAGATCCCGATCAGGAAATATTTTCCGACGGACTGAACTTTTGAACCTTTTTTAGGTTTTTGATCTGTTACCTCTTCTGCCATAGGTATTCCCTCCTCTCGCTTCAAAATGTTACTGTTTGGTTATTTGTGTAATATCCTGCTATTCAGGAACCTGTACATCTGCCTCTCCGATGCCCGGGTCCGGTGGCTCTATCAATTCCTGGTACCGGACATAAATCTCCACCCGCCGGTTCTGCCTCCTCCCTTCCGGGGTCTCATTGGCTGCAAGCGGCCTGTACTCCCCGAAACTGGTAGCCTGAAACTGTTCCGGAATCAACAGGCTTCGTTCCTGAATAAAGAGAACCACAGAAACAGCCCGGGCAGCTCCAAGGTGCCAGTTGGACCGGTAGGGCGAGTTCTGGCTGATCGGCACATCATCGGTATGCCCTTGTACCTCAATGTCAACAATCGATTCGTTTAAAACGGATGCGACCTCCTCCAGAGTAATCTGCCCGGAAGGCAGAATCTCTGTAGAGCCGCTCTCAAAGGTCAGATCTCCACTCAGGGTCAGTTTTACACCCTCGTCAGTCTGCTCAATATTCACCTGTGAGGAGAGCCCCTGCTGCTCCAGGAACTCCTGTACTGCTTCCCACATCTCCATAATAGTCTCTTGGGCATCCTCCCTGGAACTGCTGTTGCTCTCGGAAACAACAGCGCTCTCCGACATGACACCCGTTGATTTCTGAAAAAAGGAGACGAAATTATCAAACGTAGACTCGTCAATACCCGGGGTGAGCATATAGAGCAGGACAAAGAAGACCAGCAGCAACGTCATCAGGTCGCTGTAGGTCATCAGCCAGTTTCCAGAATTTGCTTTAGCTCGTCCCATTCTTTGTCCTGTTGTTCAATCCAGAGTTTATAAAGCCGTTCATCCCGCTGTTTGTTTAACCGGATGCCTTCATGGTACTTGATATATTCGGCGCGGCGGTGAGGATCTACATATATGAGCATCTTCTTCTCCATTACCCTGGGATTTTCACCATCCACAATGGACAGGATTCCTACCCGGAACATCTCTTTCCGGTTCAGAGAGAGTTCACTCAGATAATCCAGTTTTCCCGCCAGTGGCCCCAAAATCATATTGGCAATGATCGCGCCGTATAGTGTCGTCAACAGGGCTACCGAGAGCCCGACCCCCAGTGATTGGGGGTCTGTAATATTCTGGAGCATCAAAACCATCCCGATCACTGTACCGATCATGCCGAATGCAGGAGCGTAGTTGGACATCGCATCCAGGACGTTCACCGATATCTCAATTCTTCGTTCTGCACTGTTAATCTCGGATCGCATGATATCATCCATACTCTCCTTCTTGAAACCGTCAACTGCCAGCCGAAGGCTGTTGCTCAGGAACGGATCCTGAATATGTTGAATATCATCATCCAGAATCAGCAACCCTTCTGTGCGAACACGCCTGGCAAACATGTTCATCAGTTCCATGTCTGTGCGAAGATCCACCTCTGATGCGCCCATCATCTCGCTGATCGTACTGAAACTGTCCTTGATATTCTCAAGGCTGAAGTTCACCATCGTTGCTGCAACGATTCCTCCGATCACGATCAGAACACTGGAGAGACTTACGAACACACCCAGCTCTCCCTGCGTCATGATGGCAAACAAGATCAGAGTGGCGCCTGATAACAATCCTAAAATGGTCGATCTGTCTAACATACCTCTCTTATCGACCCGGCATTTCAATACTTAACCCGGATCAGAAGATTGAATTCAGGAGTCAGGATCAGGTAGACCGGAGTGCGGGGCTCCAGGAAAAAAATCCGCTCCGGCCCGAATCCTGTCATGTGACCCGAATCGTTATGGACCTTTGGATTCTTTCCCTGGAGAGCTGCACTCCGGGCGGACTATAGGGCAGAATTTAGAATAGAGGGGTCAGAAGTCTGCATTCTGCATTCTATATTCTAAAAAACCCTGAGCAGATTCCGCCAATGGCTTTATCTACTCAGGGTTTTTGGAAATTGGCCTGAATTATCGCTTCAGGTTCACCGCCTCCATCAACATCTCATCAGACGTACTGATGACCCGTGCGTTGGACTGATAGGCTCTCTGGGAAGTAATCATCTCGGTAAACTCCTTCGCCAGATCCACATTGGATCCTTCCAGAGTACCGGAATTGATGTTTGATTCAGCAAGATTATTCGCCGTATCTACAAAGATTTCACCGGCAGCTGACGTTGCCCTGAACAGGCCACTGCCAATCATCTCCAGTCCATTCTCGTTTTGTGCCAGGGCAATGGACATCTGTCCCAGAACCATGTTCTGCCCGTTGTCGTAGATCCCTTCTACCCGGCCGTCACCGTCAATATTGATATCCACAAGAGATCCCTGTGCATACCCGTCCTGGCCGATTACTTTCGCCGTATTGGAACCGGCAAATTGTGTGAACCGGGTTCCCTTGGATTCGTCACCCAACTGAATGTCAAAACTCATGGCGTTGGCTCCATTTCCAGGATCAAAGGTGAGATTCAACAGATTATCAGATTCAAGCTGTCCCATCTCGTCAAACTCCACAGTTCCTGTCCCTCCCCCGGTAATCTCCTGCCCATCGAGAAAACGGGCGGTATAGTCCCATTCATTTTCACCGGTCTGGCTGAACTCCAGAATCAGGGAGTGTGCACGGCCGAGATCGTCATAGACAGTTGTACTCATGGTACGGGACTGAGTGCTTCCTTCCTGTGTCTGCATAAATGCGGGGAAGTTGATTGCACCGGCACCGGTTGTTACGGACGCGCCGGTAAGCTGCAGCTCACTGTCTCCCAACTGTGAGGAGCGCAGTGTCATCACTCCGTCCAGAAATTCAAGATTTCCCTGTGGGTCCGGAGTATTCAGACCGGCGTTAAACGCATCGATCATTTCCTGTACCGTATCCCCTGTGGTATATGTATAGTCAACTGTATCCACAGTACCGTCATTGAGTACGACGTCAAAGGTTATCTCATCACCATTCGCAAGCGGTGTGTCGACCTGAGTCAGATCATTCAGATCAGTCGTCAACTCAGCGACAGCGCCTCCGGCTATCGTCAGAGCGTTCTGTGCCTGGGAAACCTGCAGAGCACTCGTATTCGCGTTGAGATTGCCGGCAAGCGTCACCACATCGGACTGCTTAGGCTGGAGTGCATTTTCAAAATCTACACGAATCGAATCCGGAATCCCGCCAGGAAGTATGTTTCCGCTGGCATCAGCGTTGTACCCTTGTACAAAACGCCCACCCTGATCGACGAGATAACCGTCCTTGTTAAAGACAAAATTACCGGCACGGGTCAGCAGGTTTTCCCCGCCTTCATTCACCATAAAATATCCGCTCCCTTCAATTGCCAGGTCGGTGTTCCGGCCTGTTGTCTGAAGTGCTCCCTGGCTAAAGTCCCGGTCGATCGAGGAGACCCGAACTCCGAGGCCTACCTGGTTATTCATCTGCGGAGAAGAGTCCCCCCCGCCTGACCGGCCGATATTCTGATTCATCATCTCCGAGAAGGAGACGCTTGAAGATTTATACCCTGCCGTTGCTACATTGGCGATATTATTGCCAATGACATCCATCTTGGTTTGAAAAGACCTCAAACCGCTGACTCCTGAGTTTAATGATCTGATTAAAGACATATGATTGCTCCTTGGTTAATGTTCGACAACCGCTAAAACGGCCGCCATGCATCCCTGCCATGATTTCCGGACAGTTCCGCGGTTGTTATTGATTTATAGTTTTCGTTTCACATAAGATGCTTGCCACGTACCTCTTCCACATCCCCGATCGGGATTTCAACGCCATTCACAGTAAGGAGCACACCCTGTCCCGTGAATCTCACTTTATCGACGATCCCCTCGGTATAGACGAGTGACTCGACGGCAGCTCCCTCATTGGAAGCCACAACTTCAACCGTGTAGTTTCCTTCCCCCATCCTCTCGCCGCTGTTGTTGTAACCGTCCCAAATCCACTGGTTTTCACCTGCCGGGGCACCGGCCATAGTTTCTCTGCGTATCTCGTTTCCATCTGCGCCTCGTACAATGATATCTAACTGGGACGCGGAGTTTTGAAGTTTGTAACTGACAGAAGCGCTCTGAGCCGGTTCCAGATAGACCTGATCACTCAGCGCCTTGACTGACTGGCCGGTCAATGAGGCTGCCATCGAGTTGGTCAGGCTGCTGCTCATCAACTCCTGGCTGTTCCTCAGTGTCTCGATCCCCTCATTCACACCGATCAGCTGCTCAACAGAGTTAAACTGGGCAAGCTGTGAAGCAAATTCAGTACCATCCATAGGATTAATCGGATCCTGATGGCGCATTTGCGCAATCAACAGCTGAAGGAACTCCTGCTGGCCCAACTCTGTATTGGGCTTGTTTGCCTGGCCGGATGAGCCAGACTCGATAAGGTTTGCAAGATTCGAAATTTCCATACTCTTCTCCGGTTAAATTGTCCATTCCATTTGATTGTATCCAAACCGGCGGATGGCGGGGGCCGGCTCTCCGTCTATGATTCGGTCTGCTGCGCTCCGTCCTGTTTCGGCAGGAGTCCCTCCCTGGCCTCTCCGTGAATTGGAACCATCAAAAAACTCCGCAAGGGTATCCTCTTCCGGGTTGTCAAATTGAAGATCGACCTCCAACCCACACTCCTCTTCAAGGTGTTGACGAATCTCATGCTGATACTGCTGCATCAGGCGATTCAATTCCGGATTGGAACTTCCCAGCCGAAGCTGCAGAACACCTTCTGCCTTGCGTACGGAGATCTGAACGTTCTTCCCTTTCTCTACTTCAATGTTGTGTTTCTGCCAGACTTCGGAAGACCCGGAGCTTGCTCCCGCTGCTTTTGCAACCTGCTGTGTCAGGCCGGGAAGGAGATTTCTTCGAATCGTAATGTTGCTGATCGGTATCTGCCCAAGCCTTGTCATCCCGAACTGCTGTGTTTCGGAAACTCTTCCCTTTTTCAACTCATTCATCTCGTGCGACAGTTCCTTCCAGAGCGGACTCATCTCATCCTCCTGACTCGAAAGGTTCTGCCCCTGCTGCTGGTTCGATTCAGAACTCAATACTTCCGCTATAAGGGAGCGGTTCTCACCCGATTGTACAGTCTCAGAACGATCCGAACCCGCTTCTCCCCGTCCCGATAACCGTTCAAGATGTTTAACGTTTCTCTGGTCACGAATTTTTCCCGCCTTCACATTGTGAAGTTCTATACTTTTTTCAACGGCTTCCAAACTCCGGCCGGATGGCCAGCCTGATATCGACTCTTCGCTTTCTGCAGTCGAGACTTCAACTGATTCCACCGGTGTATCACCTGTTCCCACACTACCCTCTTGCCGAAATTGTAACGCAGGTGTACCCTCTTTTCGAGAGTCCGCCGGCAGTCGTGTATCCTCTTTCCGAGAGTCCGCCGGTACCCGATTTCCCTCCCGATCTGTTCTGTTTTCACTATTCGCACTGTTCCCGGACGAGCGGTTGGCTGCAACAAATCTGTCAGCCATTTCACCTTCCTTTCCAGCTACTCTATCTGTCTGCTTCGATTCACTTTCTACACGTTGTTCTCCGGCTTGTCGATTTTCAGTTGCGACAGATTCATGATTCCCTGCCTTCGCCAGCTTCCCTTCAGAAGCCTCTCCCTGATCCGGACGGGCTGAATCGCCGCCTCCTGACCGGCTCCGCACTTCTGAATTGTTCTTTTCTGATTCCTCTTTTACAGATTGCACGGATTTACGGCTGTTCTCAGGCGCTTCACTCACTGTAACCTTTTCACTGTCAGTGGAATGTTGCCCGGCACGATCCGTCTGAACCACCTGGTCAACCGTACCACGTTCGCGGCCTGAACCGGCAGCGCTCTTCTCGTTGCCGGTTTCGGAAACGAAACCTGCTTTTCCTGAATCCGGTTTCTCCTGTTCACCCTGATCTGTATGTAATTTCTCCCCATCCAACTTTTCCGAACCGGACGACTCTTCATCCAGAACCGGGCCGTCCGACTCCGTCGATATTCTGTCTTCACTCTCACTGTTCCCGGCTGATTCCGTTCCGTCAACAGTCTCTGACCCGCTGCCGGAAGCCGGGGCGTTGCCATCTCCATATTCAATTCTCTCCGAACCTGCCACGTGCTCTGCCGGTTCAGCGGACGTTGTCTCTCTGTTTTCTGAACCTGATTCCGGATTCTCTCCGTTTTCCGTCTCGACCTTACTCTCTCCGGCAGATTCCAGAGACTCGGCATCCTCTGAACCTGAAGCCGATTTTTCCTCCAAATTACCGGTATCCGTTACTTCAGGCCCAGCAGTTGTATCCGTTCCAGACTCTTCTGAGGCCTCCTCTTCGACGGTTAATTCACCATCCGATGTCTCTGTATCGATGCTATCTGTACCCTTTGTCTCTTCACTTTCGGTTGCCGGTATACTTCTCTCACGGCTATCGCTTTCCGATTCGCTCTCCACCCGTTCCCTGAAGGAGTTCAGCAGCCGCCCGAAGTTACTCTCCAGTGTCGGAGAGTCCTGTCTGGTAACGGATGCACGCCCTTTGATGAGGTCTGTACCGCTTACATCCCCATTTAACGGGGTCCATTGATTCTGTATCATAACATTACCTCCGACATCAATTCCGCAGCTTTCTCCGGATTCAGGGAGCGCAACAGTTTTTCCCGCTGAATGGTACCGCCCCCATTGTAAAGCCTGATGAGCTGCTGGGTACTCATCTGACTGACAATCGGTGCCAACTCCTCTTCATCCAGATTCAAAAGGCTTTTTACACGCTCTGTAAACTCCTCCTGATCCTCCTCATCCTCCTGGCCAGCCGGATCGGCTGTCAGGGAGATATCCCCCTCCGAAAGCCCGGAGTTTAATCGTTCAATCTCCTCGTCCAGGACTCTGTTTACTTCTGTAAGTGAGTCGATTCTGGCAAGAAGTTCATTCCGTTCATCAGAAAGCTTCAATATCTCCGTCTGCATATCTTCGAACTCCATTCCGATCATCTCGCGGTCAGCTTCACCAAATGGCGCTTCCAGGCTATTCTCTTCACTAATCTCCTGGTACCTCTCCTGATGGATGTACGGAAACAGAAAATAGATAGCTGCTGCAAACAGAGGGATCAACACCAGAAAGATCCCTACCATGGCAAGTTTCCCAATTCGTTCCATGATGTCTACTTGTTATATGATTGTGTTGCTATTTCGTCCAGAAGGTGCTGTTCTTTCATATCAAAATGATGTTTGAACCGTTTGAGCTCTTTCTCTTTCACCTTCTCCAGGACGTGTCGTTTCTTGTGAATTTCAGCCAGATTCTGCCGTTTCTTTCCAACCTCCGATTCCACCTTCTCCAGATCCCTGTTCAATCTGTTCATTGTATGGTTAGCCTGCACCATATGCTGGCTCCGCTGCCGAATTGCATGGATATTGGCTGCCTTCTGATGATGCTCATGCCTGAGATAACCATTCAGTTTCTCCATTACTTCACTTCGAAGTTCATCGATCTCCTGTTTTTTCTGCAACTGCTCCGCCAGTTCCTGCTTCTTGAGCTTCTCCTGGTGCTTGCGAACTTTCAGAACCGGTTCAAGTGAGAATGTGAACTTCATAGACATTTCCGAGTTAAATTATTCAACTACTTTGCCGAGAGTCTGCCAGAGATCTTCTCTGAAATCAGCCTCTTCCATATCCTGTATCAAAAATGATTCCAAACCTTCCTGTTTCCGAATCGCTTCATCAATTTTTGCATTTGACCCTTTTACATAGGCTCCGATGTTGATCAGCTCTTCAGCTTCACGGTAGGTCGCCAGCAGTTCTCTCGCTTTCATCGCGATCTGCCGCTGCTCATCGGTTACTATCTTGGGCATCACCCGGGAGATACTCTCCAGAATATCAATTGCCGGATAGTGATTTTTATGGGCCAATCGCCTGGAAAGAACGATATGGCCATCCAGAATCGACCGTACGGCGTCTGCTACAGGTTCGTTCATATCGTCACTGTCGACCAGTACAGTATAGATTCCCGTGATGGTTCCACTCCCTGTTTTCCCCGCCCGCTCCAGCAGCTTCGGAAGCATAGCGAATACACTAGGAGTGTACCCTTTTGTCGTTGGCGGCTCACCGGAGGCAAGGCCGATCTCCCGTTGAGCCATGGCAACACGGGTT
>JBBDRW010000033.1:0-1742 GCA_040905265.1 Balneolaceae bacterium
CCACGGACGGAATCCCCTGCAAAGCGGCTGCAACAGCGAACAATCCAACGGAAACGGAAGCCTGATGAGGATTGCGCCGTTGGTTTTTTACGTTCAGAATATGGGTTGGCAGAAACGGTTTGAGGCGGTTAGAAAATGTTCCTCCATTACCCATGCACATATTCGGAGTATAATCGGCTGCTGGTACCTGGTGGAGTACCTGCGCCGCCTGATGAAGGGTGATGATAAATACCAAGCCTGTTCGAATCTTCAGCCGATGCCGGAATCCCGTGCATCGATCTTTGAACTGCCTGTGGAGGAAATAAAGCCCTACCGTCGTCTTCTGACCCGGGGATTTGACAAGATCCCGGAAGAGTCTATCCAATCCAGTGGTTATGTCGTTCACACGCTCGAAGCGGCTATGTGGTGTTTTCTCACCACCGATAGTTATCGTGCCGCAGTCTTGAAAGCGGTTAATTTGGGCGGGGATACAGATACGACCGGATGTGTTACCGGGGCGCTGGCCGGGCTATATTACGGAGAGGAAGCTATCCCCAAAGAGTGGCTTTCAGTTCTTGCCAGAAGAGAAGATATTGAAACGTTGGCAGAGAGGGCGCCTAAAGTAGTAGAGTAGTAAACCCCGAATGTTTGGAACAGAGCTTATTTCAATTGTTCTTTTTGCGCATTGTGTGTTTCAATTCCTCTCAGGTACGATTAATAGCCAGTGTCGACCGTCTGCTCTGTGAGATCGGCTATATTTCAATTCCTCTTATCCGGACCACTCATTCGCTTTTGACAGATGAGATAAAAAGTGGGTGTGGAGCGGAGTCCGTAAATCCCAGATATAAAAAATCCCGATGGAGCTCATGAAGTTCAACGATTCATTGAGTCCTGCGCACCTGAGATCTACACGGATATGCGTTCCCGGGTGGGAGCGGGGACTGTTGACTAAAATAAAACCCCGGTGAATCCGCTCAGTTGCTGTCTATGAAACGGACCTACGCAACCGATTCCTATAAGTATACTCGAAACCGGGTGGGTGCGGGGTTTGATTCCGAAAAGGTATGGACCTGCTACATTTTGATGGACACTCAGTTAAGTCATAGATTCCGGCCTCACTAAAACAGAGGACCTATAGCATGAGTGAAGTTAAACAACGAAAAACGTACAGCAAAGAATTCAAGCTCGATGTGATTCAACAGAGTCACATGCGGGAGAATATCCAGGAACTGGCCGTGGAACTCGGGATCAATCCGGAAACGATCTACCGGTGGCGTCGGGAATATAAAGACAATGAGTCGGAAAGTTTCCCCGGACAAGGCGTCCCCAGGGAGTCCGATGAACAGAAGGAACTGAACCGTATCAAGAAGGAAAATGCCGATTTACGTATGGAGCGTGACATCCTAAAAAAGGCAATTGGCATCTTCTCCAAGAAACCTGGATAATCTATCAGTTTATGGCCGATCATAAAGATGACTTTCCAATTGAGAAGATGTCGGAAACCTTTGGGGTGAGCCGCAGCGGCTATTACCGCTGGTTCACTGCCCCTCCGTCGCGGCGAAGCCTTGAAAACCAAACACTGATGAAGAAAATTCTTCACCACTGGGATAAATCAGACGAACGGTATGGCTCGCCGCGTATCTATCAGGAGCTGTGTCGTGAAGGCATTCAGTGCAGCCGCCCTCGTGTGGCCCGGCTGATGCGCCAGATGGGCATTGCCAGCCGGATTCGCCGCAAGTGGGTGTTGACCACCGATTCCAAAC